>NZ_JBSGZV010000008.1:195073-278348 GCF_053611185.1 Streptomyces sp. NPDC054834
GGGGGGGGGGGGTGGGGGGGGGGGGGGGGGGCGGGGGGGCTGGGGGGGGGGGGGGGGGCCCCCCCCTGGCCCCGGGGGGGGGGGGCCCCGCGCCCCCGCCGCGCCCCCACGGCGACTGCACGGTCACGTCGAGCAGACAGACGCTGACGAGGCGCGCGACGGTGGCGAGGTCGTCCGGATCACCACCTGCCGGCACCCGGTAACCGGCTGCCGGCGCGAGTCGTACCGGCACGGTCCCGGCCTTCCCCGGCTTCAGGAGGAGCGCTGATCGGCTGGGTGCCCGTGGTGTAGACGAGGTCGAAGCGACCGACGCCCAGGGCCTTGGTGGCACGGGCCATCTTGCGGGCGACCGTCTCGGGTGAGCCGATGTAGAGGGAGCCGTGCTCGATCTCGGCCTCGTACTCCTCCTTGCGGATCAGCGGCCAGCCCCGCAGCGCGCCGATGCGGTCACGGACGACCTTGTAGTGCGGCCAGTGCACCTCCCGGGCCTCGTCATCCGTGTCGGCGATGAAGCCCGGCGAGTGCATCCCGACCGGAAGTGTGCGGGTCATGGTGTGTCAGCTGTTACGAGGGCGGGTCTTCTGCCGCCTGTGCGGCTGCCGTGTCGAGGTCCAGCCATGCTTCCTCGGTCAGATCGGTGGCGGCCCAGCGGGCAGCGGACACGACCTCCTCAGGGGTACGGAAACCTGCGACCACGCAGGCCACGCAGGGGTCGCGCAGCGGAAACCGCAGGGCGGCGTGGGGGAGTGCGGTGCCGTGTCGACCGGATACCCCGGCAAGGAGCCGAGTACGACGCAGTGCCGATGCGGAGGCGGGGCCGTAGTCGAAGGTGGCGTCACTCGCGGGGTGAGGACGGCTGAGCAGACCGGAGTTGAACGGGGCGGCGGCCGCCACCGCGACCCCACGTTCGGCGCACGCGTCCAGCAAGGGGCGAGCGGTGCGGTCGAGAAGGGTCCACCGCCCGGCCACCATCACGGCGTCGACCTCCGCCTCTGCGACGATTCGCAGCAGCGGGGCGACCGTGTTCATGCCGACACCGACGGCACCGATGACACCTTGGTCGCGCAGAGCCGTCAACGTGGGCAGGGCATGGTCGAGGGCAGCGTCCAGGTGATCGTCGGGATCATGGACGTAGACGATGTCCACATGGTCCAGTCGCAGGCGATTCAGGCTGCCTTCCAGACTTCGCAGTACACCGTCCCGTGAGTAGTCGGGGCGGCGGACCAGCGTGTCGGGTACAGCGAAGCCTCCTGCTGTCAGGTCGGATCCGGTGGGTGCCGGGTGGGGTTCCAGCAGTCGGCCGACCTTGGTGGAGATGGTGAACTCCGTCCGTGGACGGTGAGCGAGGGCGTCGCCGAGCCGCCGTTCGGACAGTCCGAGTCCGTAGTGCGGGGCGGTGTCGTAGTAGCGCACCCCCTCGTCCCAGGCGACCTCGAGGGTGGCCTGTGCCTGGCAGTCGTCGAGCGGGCTGTAGAGATTGCCGATAGGGGCGGCACCGAATCCCAGCGTGCTGACACGGACGCTCGTACGACCGAGCGTGCGGGCCTTCACGCGGGGATTCCATACCAGCGCGCCGCCGTTGTCCCGAAGACCGCTTCCCGTTCGTCGGCGCTGAGCTCGTCGGTGAGTGATTCGGCGACGGCCGCAACCTCGTCGTACTCGGCGGCGAGCAGGCAGACCGGCCAGTCCGAACCGTACATGAGGCGGTCCGGTCCCATCGTCGCGAACAGTACGTCCGCGTAGGGGCGCAGAGCAGCGGCCGGGGCCCCGCCGGTCCGGGTGACCAGGCCGGACAGCTTCACCGTCACATTCGGGCACTCGGCCAGATCGGTCAGCAGCGCGGTCCAGGAGACGAGGCCGTCCGGACTCACGACAGGATTGCCGGCGTGATCCAGCACGAACCGGACGTCGGGCAACTCGCGCACGGCCCGCACCGCGGAGGGCAATTGGTCGGGGCGGACGACAAGGTCGTAGACGAGGCCCGCTGCCGCGACCGAGGCGATGCCGCGGCGGACCTCGGGGCGCGCCGGCCACTCCGGGTCCGTCTCGTCCTGGATGCCGTGCCGGATACCGACGAGCGCGGATCCTCCGGGTTGCTCCCGCAGTTCCGCGAGGCGGTCGGCGATGCCGGGTTCGGTCAGGTCGGTCCAGCCCACGACCGCCCGCACATGCGGGTC
Organism: Streptomyces sp. NPDC054834; assembly: GCF_053611185.1. Taxonomy (NCBI): domain Bacteria; kingdom Bacillati; phylum Actinomycetota; class Actinomycetes; order Kitasatosporales; family Streptomycetaceae; genus Streptomyces; species Streptomyces sp. NPDC054834. The sequence goes on from NZ_JBSGZV010000008.1 coordinate 197,251, forward strand.
GGTATACGTCAGGGCCAGCAGCTCCGGTGTCTCCTCCGGCACGGCGACGGTCTGTACGACGACGGTGGCGTCGATCGCGTTCCGCTCGAGCGCCGGCCTCAGTTCAGCGGCGGTGAAGGTCCGGCGCAGCGCAGGCACGTCGCTGGTCCACGGCTGATCGCGAACTGACAGATCCCACAGGTGGTGATGAGCATCGATACGCACGGTTCGGTCCTTGAGCGTCGAGAAGGACTGGCGAGGGAAAGGCGCACGCACCCGCCGGGAGGAGCGCGGCGCGGGAGCGCCCTCCTCGCAGCGGCTGAAGCGTGAGGTGCGGCCCGCGGACGGCTCCGGCGTACGTGAGCTCTCAGTCAAGGTGGAAGATCTCCTCCGCGGGGACCCACCACTGTCCCTCGGCCGCGCTGTCCAGGGGCCGCTGGCACGGGTCCGTCAGCGCCCACCACTCGCGCGAGATCGGGTCGGCGGCGATCGCCCCGGTGTCAGCGGCGTAGTCGGTGCCCGTGTACTCGAGGTAGCTGAACAGCAGGCCGTCGCGCAGGAAAATGGAGTAGTTACCGATGTTGGCATGCCTGAGGGCTGCCAGGACGTCCGGCCACACGGCGGAGTGGAGCGCGCGGTACTCCGCCTCCTTCTCCGGACGCAGCCGGATCACGGTAGCGAAGCGCTGTACTTTCATCAGCCCTCCTTCCGCAGCCGCAGCCCGTCCATACCGCCGTCCACGGCCAGGGCGGTGCCCGTGATGGATGCGGCGCCGGGCGAAGCCAGATAGGCGACCGCTGCGGCGACCTCGTCCGCACTGACCAGACGGCCGTGCGGTTGCCGGGCGGCCAGCGCCGCGTGCTCCGCCGCCGGGTCATCCGCCCGGTCGAGGAGCCGGTTGACCCACGGTGTGTCGGCGGTGCCGGGACTGACGGCGTTGACCCGGATCCTTTCGGGCAGCAGGTCGGCGGCCATCGCCCGGGTCAGGGAGAGCACCGCGCCCTTGCTGGCCGAGTACAGCGCCCGCTGCGGCAGGCCGGCTGCCGCAGCGATCGAGCTGATGTTGACGATCGCCGCGTGGGCCGATGCGCGCAGTGACGGCAGTGCGGCCCGGGTGACACGCACAAGCCCTAGGACGTTGATGTCCAGAACCCGGTGCCACTCGTCGTCGGTGTTGTCCTCGATACCGCCCTGCGCACCGATCCCGGCATTGTTGACCAGGACGTCCAGCCCACCGAGGGCTGAGACGGCTTGCTCCACGGCTGTCACGACCGAGGGATCGTCGCCGATGTCGGCCCGGACGTGGACGGCGAAGCCCTCAGCCGCCGCTTCGGCCCGATCGAGCACGGCGACGCGCGCTCCCTGCGCGGCGAGCAGCCGGGCGCTGGCCAGGCCGATGCCCGAGGCACCGCCGGTGACCAGGGCACTGAGTCCGTCGAACGTACCCATGTCAGGTCTGCCCGGATGTCTGGCGCTGCTGGCCGCCGCCGATTCCCACTTCCACGATGTCTCCTTCGTGCCGGGTCGGAGGTGCCCTTGTCCCACTGGCCGCCGCGTGCGGGGGCCGCCCGGCATTGCGTACCGCATGGGGAAGGATCTGCTTCATCTGGCAGGCAGGACCTTAAGGATGGCATCCATTCTGCGCAACATCCTGACAAGTGTGCGTAGTTTCTTGGGGTTTGATGAGATCTTCGCAGGGCTTCTGTCTGAACGTATGTCTGATCTCTTCCCAACGCGTAACGGCAGTGTCATATTGGCCGCCACCAATGAATCAGATTAATACGTGGTGCAAGAGGGGGTTCGCCTTGGGCGACTCGACACAGGCTGCCGGCAAGGGAGATGACGCGACATCGACGTCACATCCCTACCGTCCGGGGTATGAACTGGTCGCGGAACAACTGCTGAACTACATCGCCCAGGAGAACCTGCGGCCCGGCGACCGCCTCCCCACCGAACAGGGTCTGGCCCAGATCCTGGGAGCATCCCGCAACGTCACCCGGGAGGCCGTGAAGGTCCTGGCCGCCATCGGCCGGCTCAATGTGCGGCGAGGCGCCGGTATCTTCGTCGCCGCCTCGGTCGGCGGGCTGCTGGACGACGAACTCTCGCACTTCCGGCCGACCGGCATGGAAGACGTCCGCATGCTCCTGGACTACCGCAAGGTGATCGAGTCGGAGACAGCACGCCGTGCCGCCTCCCTCGCCACCCCGATCGAGGTCCGGGCCATACGGGAGAGCGCGGAGAGCACCCTCGCAGCGGCCACGATGAACGACGTGGACACCTTCGCCAAGGCTGATGCGGCCTTCCACGACGCGGTGGGCGCCGCCTCGCACAACGTGTTCCTGAGGTCGAGTGTCGCCGGTGTGAGGCGCTTGGCATCCCAGTCCGACGTGCTGCTCTTCCACGGTGACGTGCCCGGATCGCTGGAAGTCGCCGCAGGGCAGCATCTGGCCATAGCGGAGGCGGTCGCCGCGGGGGCGGCCGATCTAGCGGAGCGACTGATGGTGGAACACATCGCCACCACACAGAGCCAGTTCGAGAAGAAGATCCGCGACCGGCTGTTCAATCCCGGCACTGACGCGATCCCTTAGGCGCCCCCGGAGCCTGCGAGGAGCGGCAGCTCCGGGACTCCGCCGCCGTCCGCGGAGACGGCGGCCTCGTCATCCGGCCGACCGCGCATGTGCCGTGGCACAGCGGCCGAGCCGCCCAACGCCCTGGGAGCCCCGGCGGACGACCGGGACTCCCAGATACCACCTCCCTCAGGCGATTGGATACGTGTGTCTCATCCGTCTGCGCGCAGGGGCGTCTTCGCGCCGCTGCGAAGAAGTTTCACGGCCGCCTTCTCGGTGGCCGCAGTGGCAGCCCTGCTGACTGCCGTGCCGGCCCAGGCGGCTCCCCCGTCGCCGGACCTCGATGTCTATGTCTCTCCAACCGGCCGGGACGTGGGCTCCGGTACCGCCGCACGCCCCTTCAGGACCCTCGACCATGCGCGGGACTACGTACGCGACGTCGGGCAGAAGGCCAAAGGCGACATCCATGTCCGGCTCATGTCCGGCACCTACCGGCTCAGCCATACGTTCGCCCTGACCGCACAGGACTCCGGCCGCGACGGACACAGGATCGTCTACGAGGCCGCCCGCGGCGCGCACCCGGTGATCAGCGGAGGCGAGCGGATCACCGGCTGGGTTCCGGCCGACGGAACAGGACGGGTGTACAAAGCCAAGGTGGGCGACATCGACACCCGCCAGCTCTATGTGGACGGCGAATTCGAGACCCGGGCGCGGAGCGCCAAGAACCCCTCCGGCTTCAGCCAGACGTCCACCGGCTACACCTTCACCGACGCCGGCCTCAACACCTACAAGCGTCCCTCGGACCTGGAGGTCGTCAGCTCCTGGGGCTGGAAGCTGATGCGCTGCCCCGTGCAGTCGATCGCCGACAACAAGATGACCATGCAGCAACCCTGCTGGCACAACGCCCATCTCCAGCAGGGCCAGGAGATCCAGAACCCGACCTGGCTGGAGAACGCCCGCGAACTGCTCGACACCCCCGGCGAGTGGTACCTGGACAAGGGCGAGGGCGAGATCTACTACATGCCAAAGGCCGACCAGAACCTGTCCACCGCGACCGTCACCGTGCCGCTCGTGCAGGACCTGGTGGACCTCAACGGCACCAGGACCGACCCGGTCAGCAACGTGTCCTTCCGAGGCATCACCTTCTCCTACTCCACCTGGCTCGCGCCCAGCTCCTCCGAGGGTCTCATCGAGGGCCAGGCCGGCTTCCGGATGGTCGGCAACGACCCCGACTTCGACGCGACCCGCCTGAAGTGGCAGAAGACGCCCGGCGCCGTCAATGTCAGCTACGGCCACGGCATCGGCTTCGAGGGCAACACCTTCACCCATCTCGGCGCGGTCGGGCTCAACCTGAACACCGGTACGCAGGGCTCCTACATCACGGGCAACGTCTTCCGCCAGATCGCCGCCACCGGCATCCAGATCGGCGGGGTCGCGGTGATCGACGCTCACCCCGACGACTCCCGGGACACCACCAAGGACACCAGGGTCGACAACAACGTGGTCACCAAGGTCGCCGACCAGTACAACGGCTCCATCGGCATCCTGGCCGGCTACACCGACCACACCGTGATCACCCACAACAAGGTCTACGACCTGCCCTACACCGGCGTCTCCGTCGGCTGGGGCTGGGGCCTCACCGACAAGGGCGGCAACAGCAACTACCCGGGGAATCTGGGCGTACCGGTCTGGGACACCCCCACGACCAGCCGCGACACCGAGGTCACGGACAACGAGATCTACGACATCATGAAGTCGCAGGCCGACGGCGGTGCCGTCTACACGCTGAGCTCCAACCCGGGCGGCGTGGTGGCCGGCAACTACATCCACGGCATACCGTCGCCCGCCTACGGCGCGATCTACCACGACGAAGGCAGCCGGTACTGGACGAACACCGGCAACGCTCTGTGCGACGTCGCATACCAGTGGCTGTTCCTCAACCACGGCATGGACATCAATGCCACCGGCAACTTCACCACCCAGCCCGCCTACTCCGCCCAGGCCAACAGCACGGGCAGCAACATCAGCGGCAACACCACCGTGGGTTCCTGCGACCAACTGCCGGCTTCCGTGGTCGACAACGCAGGCCTCCAGCCGAGTTACCGCCACCTCGACCCGGGCCCCGATGTCCCCGACCACCAGGCGCCCAGCAGGCCCGGCACTCCGATCGCAGTCACCGATTTCCCGACGGTGGCAGACCTCACCTGGGCGGCATCCACCGACGACACCGCGGTCACGGGCTACTCCGTCTACCGCGACGGCAAGCTGATCAGCGCCACCGGCAAGACCTCGGTGCGCCTTCCGGGCCTGACCGCCGGGAAGACATACACCTTCCGGATCACCGCCCGTGACGCCGCCGGCAACGAGTCCGAGCCCAGCCAGGCGCTGAAGGTCACCATGCCTTCCGGCTCCGACCTCGCACTGAAGAAGCCGGTCACCGCCTCTTCGTACTCAGAGGACAACACCCCCCGAAAGGCGGTGGACGGTGACCCGTCCACGCGCTGGGCGCAGGGCCTCGGCCTGCCCGACCCGTCCTGGATCCAGGTCGACCTCGGCGCTTCGTACGACGTGAACGGTGCGATCACCACCTTCGAGAAGAACAACGGCTACAAGTACCGCATCGAGGTGTCGCCGGACGAGGTCCACTGGAAGACGGTCGAGGACCACACCACGGCCAACACCACGACGATGACCGACTACGCCCATACCGACGATCCGGTCGCCGGCCGCTTCGTGCGGCTGACCGTCACCGGATCCAGCTGGAACGGCGGCAGCATCTACGACTTCCAGGTCTACGGCACTCCCAGGACCGTCACGGACCATACGGCCCCTACGGCACCCGGACAGCCCACGGTCAAGCCGCTGCTGCCCGGCCTGGTGGATGTCAGTTGGTCCGCGGCCACCGATGACACCGGCGTGACCAGCTACGTCGTCTACCAGGACGGCAAGCGGATCGGTGTCACCGACGCCACGACACTGCGGGTTTCCGGCCTGGCCGCCGACACGGAGTACTCCTTCACCGTCGTGGCACGCGACGAGGCGCTGAACGCCTCCGACCCCAGCGAAGCGGCTGTCGTCACCACGCCGGCCGACCACGACCTGGCCCTGAACAAGCCGGTCACCGCCTCGTCGTCGTACTCCAAGGACTACGCGCCCGAGATGGCGGTGGACAGGGATCTCTCCACCCGCTGGGCGCAGGGCGCGGGCCTGCCCGACCCGTCCTGGATCCAGGTCGACCTCGGCAAGGACACCGGCGTCTCCAGCGTGGTGACCACCTTCGAGAAGGCCGACGGCTACAAGTACCGCCTGGAGTACTCCACCGACGGCACGACCTGGTCCATGTTCGAGGACCACACCTCCGGCACCACCTCGTCGTCAGCTGTCTACTCCTTCGCCGACAAACCCATCACCGCACGCTACCTGCGCCTGACCGTCACCGATTCCAGCGGGAACGGCGGCAGCATCTACGGGCTCCAGGCGTACGGCGGCTTCTGAGCACTCCGCTTCCGAGCCGGCACCTTTCATACAGAAAACGAAAGCCAGGATGAAAATCACCCATGTCGAAGTACACCGGATCGATGTTCCGGCAGCCAGTCCGCCCTTCCGCTGGCGCGACGGGCTGAGCGGAAGCGCTCCGGCGGGCGACGGCGCAGTCCTGCGCATCGGGACGGACGAGGGAGCCGAGGGAGTGGCGGTATTCGCTCGTCCGGGCGCCCACTCCACCCTGCGGGACCTGGTGGACCGGGTCTTTCGTGCGGAACTGGTCGGAGCCGACCCGTTCCAGCGGGAATGGTTGTGGCACCGGGTGTGGGAGCTGGACCGTATCCACGAACTCCCGCTTCCCACCCTGGGCCTCATCGACATCGCCTTGTGGGACCTGGCCGGCCGCTACCACGGCCAGCCGGTCTGGTGCCTGCTCGGCGGCTTCCGAGAAGCCATCCCCGCCTACGCCTCCACCTCGACGTTCTCCAGTATCGCGGAATTCCTCGACGTGGCGGACCAGTGCCTGGCCCTGGGGTATCGCGGTATCAAACTGCACGCCTGGGGCGACGCCCGCCGCGACGCGGAACTGTGCCTGGCCCTGCGCGACCACGTCGGTCCGAGCGTCCCTCTCATGTACGACGGATCAGCGGGCTTCGACCTGCCCGACGCGATCCGGCTGGGGCGGGCACTCTCCGAGGCCGACTATCTCTGGTACGAGGAGCCGATCCGCGAATTCAGCATCTCGGCCTATCAGAAGCTTGCCGAGACCGTGGACGTACCGCTTCTGGTGGCAGAGACCTCCGACGGTGCGCACATGAACGCGGCGGACTTCATCCGGGCCGGTGCCGCCACCTTCGGTGTCCGGGCCGGCACCACCCTTCGGGGCGGTATCACCGGCGCCATGCGCACCGCGCATCTCGCCGACGCCTACCGTCTGCGGGCCGAGGTGCACGGTTCGGACATCCCCAACCACCACCTGTGCATGGCCATCTCCAACACCACCTACTACGAGTCCCTGGTGACCTCGGTGAACGTTGTCCGTGAGCGCCACGTGGACGACCAGGGCCTGGTGCACGCCCCCGCGGGGCCTGGCATAGCCCTTCCCCTCGATTTCGGCTACGGCAACGAGCTCCTGCCGTTCGTCGAGCAGCCGCGCTGACCGGCGCAAGAACAGAAAGGCAAGGCAAGACAATGGGGTCTTCCCGATCTCCGAGAACCGGCCGGCGTCACTCGCTGCTCCGCACGGCGGCGGTCACGCTGTCCCTGGCCACCACGGCCGTCCTGGCAGGCTGCGCCAGCGCCGACACCACCAGCCGTTCCTCCTCCGGGCAGTCGGTGTTCAAGCCGGTCGCGCAGAAGGAGGGCTCGCGGATAACGGTGTGGGCCGACTCGACCAGACTGCCGTCGGTGCAGGCGTACCAGAAGTCGCACCCCGACGTGAAGATGAAGATCGTCACGTACGACGGCGGAGCCGACGGATCGACGTATCTGCAGTCAAAGGTGCAGCTGTTCGACAGGACCGGCAGCGGGTGGCCGGACGTGGTGTTCGGCGCGCCGACCGACGTGACCTGGGCGTCGGAGGCAACCAAGCCCGGCGCGCAGCCGTTCGCCGCACCCCTGGACGAGAAGCTCGTACCGCAGAGCACTCTGGACGGGTTCGCCAAGGGGTCGCTGACGCCCTGTCAATTCAAGGGCCGTACCTACTGCATGCGCAATGACATCGCGCAGGTCCTCCTGTGGTACAACAAGCCCCTCATGGACAAGTGGGGATACAAGGTTCCCACCACGTGGCAGGAGTACGAAGCCCTCGGCAAGCAGGCCGCCAAGGACCATCCGGGCTATCTGGTCGGCTCGGTCGGCGACACCAACTCCCATGAGTCGTACTTCTGGTCGGGCCAGTGCCCCGCGTTCAGCCTGGTGAAGCCCGACACCCTGCGCACCGACCTGCGGGACTCGAAGTGCACCCGGATGGCGAAGCTGCTGGACAACCTGATCAGCGCCAAGGCCATCGCCACGCAGGGCTTCTTCAGCCAGGGATTCGCCAAGAACAGCGGCAGCAAGGTCCTGATGGCCTACGGCCCTTCCTGGTACGGCCAGTACCTCTTCAAGGCCGGCTTCAAGACCCCGGCCAAGCAGATCGCCGCGGCGCCCCCTCTGACATGGAAGGGAGAGAGCACGACTGCCACGGGCAACGTCGGCGGCGGCGTGTGGATGGTGTCCTCGCACAGCGCCAACCTCAAGGCGTCCACGGACCTGGTCACCTGGCTGACCACCTCCGACGAGAACCAGGCCACCGCGCCCACCTATCCGGCCTACACCCAGGCCGCGAAGGCCTGGCTGGCCAACCCGGCCAACAGGAACTACTTCGCCAACGATGTGAGCGAGCCGTTCAAGCAGGCCGCGAACGAGGTGTGGACCGGCTGGTCGAACACCAGGTTCTCGGACTCCACCGCCTGGTCCAGCGTCGTCCTGCCGGCTCTGACCTCCGGAAAGAGCCTGACCGACACGCTCCCGGCCTGGCAGCAGGAGATCGCAGGCGAGGCCAGGACCCAGGGCTACAAGGTGGTCGATCAGTGACCTTGCTGGAGACCGAGCGCGTCGCCGTCTCCCCCTCGCGCCGCGGCACCACGCCGCGGCGCAAGGGCCGCGGTCGCGCGGGCTACTTCTTCGTCGCCGGCTACGCGCTGCTGCTGCTCGCATTCGGCGTCTTCCCCACCGGGTACGCGTTCTACCTCGCGTTCACCAATGATCGGGGCCAGTTCACCGGGCTCAACCAGTTCGTGAAGGTCATCAAGGACTACCGCTTCGCCCCGGCCTTCAGCCACATGCTGGTCTATCTGGTCATGTGGCTGGTGACCCTCGTCGTCCTGGTCGTGCTGACCGCTGTGGTCCTGCGCAGCCGCGTGCGTCCGGGCACATCGGCGCTCTTCCGCTTCCTGTACTACATCCCCGGCGCCCTCGCCGGAGTGGCGAGCGTTCTGGTCTGGCTGTTCATGCTGGACCCCGACGTCAGTCCGGTGTCCTGGCTGCTCACCGAGATGGGGTTGAAGACGTTCGCCGCCGTCCTGGCGCCCGGCAACCTGCCACTGATCCTCATGCTGATCGCCTTCTGGACCGGCGCCGGAGGCTGGATGGTCGTGATGTACGGGGCTTTGAACAACATCCCCGACGAGGTGCTGGAAGCAGCCCGCATGGACGGCGCGGGACCGTGGCGCACCGCCTGGCACATCCAGATCCCGATGATCCGACAGTGGATCGTCTACATGACAATCATGGCTTTTGCGACGGGCACCCAGTTGTTCGTCGAGCCCCAGCTTCTCCAGACCGCCAGCCTCGGCAGGGTGAGTCCCACCTGGTCGCCGAACCAACTCGCCTACGTCTACGCCTTCCAGCAGGGCGACTTCAACGGCGCCGCTGCCATCTCCGTCGTCCTCCTTGCCGTGGGCCTCCTCGCTGCCGGGCTGCTGGTCGCTCGCTCGAACCTGTTCAAGCTGGATGAGAAATGACACAGACCGCTCTCTTCCTGACGGCCGTGAGGCGGCGTGTCCGTCCTTCCAGGACCCTCCCCTTCCTGGTCGTAGGACTCCTCCTGGCCTTGCTGCTGTTGTTCTTCGTACTGCCGGTGATCTGGCTGCTGCTGGCACCGTCGAAGACCGCCGGCGAAGTGGTGCGGGACAATCCGCTCTCCTTCGGGTCGTTCCATCAGATCGGCACGGCCTGGCGGCATCTGTTCGCCTTCCAGGACGGCGCCATGATGACGTGGCTGCGTAACTCGGCCGTCTACTCGGGCGGTTCGCTCGTCCTGACGCTGGCCGTCAGCGTTCCGGCCGGCTACGCGCTGGCGCTGACGAAGTTCCGGGGACGCAAGACGCTCCTCGTGATCACCCTGGTCACCATGATCATGCCGCAGGCCACCCTGGTGCTGCCGATCTTCCTGGAACTCAACCGCTTCCACCTGATCGGCACCATCTGGTCGGTGATACTCCCGTTCTCCTTCTATCCGTTCGGCGTGTACCTGGTCTACATCTACTTCGGGAGCAGCCTCCCCAGGGACCTGCTGTCCGCCGCGCGGATCGACGGCTGCACGGAGTGGCAGCTCTTCTCACGCATCGCGCTCCCGCTCGCCAAGCCGGTGGTCGGACTGGTCGCGTTCTTCAGCTTCGTGGGCAACTGGAACAATTTCTTCCTGCCGTATCTCGTCCTGCCGAACAGCGAGCAGTTCCCCGTCCAGGTGGGCCTCAACCAACTGCTGACCTCGACGCCGTCCTTCAACCCCGTCGCCGGCGCCGGACTGAACGTCACCATCCCCGAACTCGCCCTGGCCATCATCATCGCCATCCTGCCTGTGCTGGTGCTCTTCGTCTTCTCGCAGCGCACTCTGGTGTCCGGGATGCTCGCCGGAGCGAGCAAGGAATGAGCGGCTTCGCGCCACCCTCTTCGCCACCTGTGTCCATGACGCCGTCCACCCGCCCACCGCGATCGCCCACGGCCACCGCAGAGGGTCATCGGCCGCCCGTCCCCGTCACGACCGCGCCGCCTTCCCGCCTCACTGACGCCCTGTCCGCAAAGGAGACCGTGTGTACCGGCTCGATCCGCGCTACCCCACCGCCCCGCAGGCCGTCCTCCACACGGGATGGCAGGCAGTGGCCTCCCAACTCCCCTACAGCCCTGCGGTGGTGGCCATCGAGGGACCCCCGTCCGTCGACTGGTCCCTCCTCGCTGATCGCCTCGAACACGAGCTGACCGGGCGCGGTACTCCCGTCACTCTGCTCGACATGCGGAGCCACTACGCACGGCCCGCGCACGTCAGGAGCCGTACCGAACGGCCGGCAGACGCCGACGACCCCTACTTCCGCAGGCTCGCCGACAATCCCCTTGACGACCTCTTCGAGATCGTCCCTGTATCCGCACCGCCGAAGGAAGGCCTGCTCCTCGTCTACGGGCCCGGCGCCGCCCTCGTGGATCACGACCTGCTCTGGTATGCCGATGTGCCCAAGCGATATGCGGAGGCCGCCGTCGGCGCCGGTGAGCTGGGCGTCAACCTCGGTCTGCCGGGCGAGAAGCCCGACTTCAGACGGCTGTTCTACATCGACTGGCCGATGATCGACCAGCACCGCGACTCGCTCGCACACCGCCTCGATGCCTGGCTCGACATGCAGCGCCCCGACCAGCCGACGTGGATCGACGGAGCTGGCCTGCGCGCCACGTACGCCGCTCTGGCCCGCAAGCCCGTGCGCACCCGCCCGTACTTCAACTCCACGCCCTGGGGAGGCCATTGGGCACAGCGCGAGCTCGGCTTCAACCCCGACGCCCGCAACACCGCGCTCGGCTACGAACTGATCGCGCCCGAGGCCGGCATCCTCATAGGCACCGGACCGCAGGATCAGGCCGAGGTGCCGTTCCAACTCATGTGCGTGCTGGAACCGGACAACGTGTTGGGGGCACAGGTGCACGCCCGCTTCGGCACGTCTTTCCCGATCCGCTTCGACTACCTGGACACCGTCGGCGGTGGCAGCCTCTCCGTGCACTGCCACCCGAAGGAGTCATATATGCGGGAGCGTTTCGGCTGGGCCTACACCCAGCACGAGACGTACTATCTGACCCTCGGCAGCACCGACACCAAGGTGTTCCTCGGCCTGCGTGAGGATGCCGACGTGGACGTCTTCCGCAAGGAGGTGGAGAGGGCCGTCACCGACGGAGTGCCCATGGACCCTGAGGACCACGTCCTGGCCTTCCCCGCCGAGCAGGGCCAGCTGTTCATGATCCCGGCGGGCACTCCTCACGCCAGCGGTGCGGGCAACCTCGTGCTGGAGATCAGCGCCACCCCCTATCTGTACAGCCTGAGGTTCTACGACTGGCTGCGGCCCGGTGCCGACGGCAACCCGCGCCCCGTGCCCTACGAGCACGGGTTCGCCAACCTGGAGACCGGACGACGCGGTGAGGCCGTCGCCCGCGACCTGGTTCAAAAGCCGCGCACCCTGCGCGAGGGCACCGGTTGGCGGGAGGAGGTCATCGGCGAGCTGGCCGAGACGTTCTATGAGGTCAGGAGGTTCGTGCTTGACGCCGAGGCCGAGGCCGCCGACGACACGCAGGGACGGTTCCACATACTGAACGTGGTGGAAGGGGAAGGCCTCACGCTGCACACGGCGGCCGGAGACCGGCACGAACTCGCTTACGCGGAGACGCTCACCGTGCCGGCCGCGGTCGGCCGCTACACCCTGCGAGCGGCCGGTGGCGGCCCGGTGCGTGTCGTGAAGGCGTTGGTCCGTTGATTCCTGTCCTGGAGATCGGCGGCACCCATGTCACCGCGGCGCTCGTCGACCCGCGCGACGGGCGTGTCACCAGCCGTACGCGCAAGCCGCTCGACGCGGACCGCGATGCCGAAGACATCCTCGGCATCGTACGAGACTGCGCCGACGGGCTGTCGGTACCTCCTGGTGCGCGGTGGGGCGTGGCGTTGCCCGGGCCGTTCGACTACGCAAGGGGGGTCGCCCTCTTCAAGGGCGTGGGCAAGTTCGACGCCCTGTACGGGATGGACATGCGAGCAGCACTCCTCGACGGACTGCGGCAGCGTCCCAGCGACGTCGTGTTCCTCAACGACGCCCACGCCTTCCTGACCGGCGAGTGGTCCGCAGGTACCGTCCGTGGGCACCGCCGCGCCGTGGGCATCACGCTCGGCACCGGTGTCGGCTCGGCGTTCCTCGCCGACGGCCGCATCTGCAACAACGGCCCCGGCGTACCACCCGAGGGGCGGATGGACCTCACCGAGATCGATGGCCGGCCGCTGGAGGTCACCGTCTCACGCCGGGCGATCCTCGCCCGCTACGGCGATCCCGCCGCCGATGTGCACGACATCGCTGGACGAGCCAGAGCGGGGGAGGAGCGGGCCCGATGGGTGCTGGATGACGTCTTCACCCGACTGGGCGTCGTGCTGGGCCCGCGCTTGGTGGACTTCGGCGCGACCGCCCTGGTCGTCGGAGGCTCCATCGCCCGCTCCTGGGACCTCGTCGCCCCCGCTCTGTCCACCGGTCTCGTGACCGGAGGCTGGACGCCGGACGACCCGCGCGCCGACGCGGATTCACCGCCTGCCGGAGTCCCGGAGTGCCCCGCAGGAGACGCGCTCCCTGGTCCGGGTCACGCCTCGGCGGCCGGCGCACGGCGTACTCATGCGATGAAGCCTGCCGGCCCCGCGGGGGACGCCGCACTGGTGGGTGCGGCCGGCGCGGTGGTGGCGTAAGACCGACGTGCCATGACTTCACCCTCGGTCCGACGGCCTGTGGCGACCAGGCCGCCAAGAAGCGGTATTCGGCGGGCGAGCCAGGATGGGCGCGCTACGACCGGCGTTCAGGTTCTGCCAGCCACTTGAGCTGCTGCGGGCATCGGCCGCCGGGCGGGGAGCGGCAGCGCGACCCCGACGGCGAGGACGGCGGTGCCGAATACCCCGGCGAGCTGCTGGACGATCCGCGTCGTGGTGCCGGCGTCCGGGATGCGCGCACGGTCGAGGCATTGGAAGGCGCCGGCCATGACGGCCAGGTCGGCCGCGCTCATGCCGAAGCCGCGGACGACGAGCGCGCGGGAGAGGACAAAGCCGTACCCGGTGCCGGTGCCGGTGCCGATGATGAACGGCAGTGTTCCCGCCGCGGTCGGCAGCAGGCCCGCCACGACGGCCTGGCACGGCCCGACCTTGTCGGTGAGATTGCCGGAGCGAGGCCTGAACGGCCGTGATCACTCGTCCGGTGGAGGGTACAGCCAGCGCCGCAGCAGGCGGCTCAGCCGCGGCATCACCAGGTACGTCAGCGTCGGCAGCAGCACCACCGGGAACACGGCGGCCCGCAGCGGCAGGGGCCAGGCGCTCGTGCGGGGCGTCACCAGCGCCTGGATCAGCAGCGTGAACGGATAGGCGCCGAGGAAGGTGGTGAGTACCATCTTCCAGCGGGGCGGTGCCTGCACAGTGGTGCCGGGCAAGCTGAACCAGGTCTCCATCCCGGACGTCGACTGCCGTTCGCTGCCGATCTCCGTGGCGACACCCCTGATCCGCGCGTGCCAGGCCGCACGTTCGTCCGACTCCAGCCACGCGGTGAGCCGGTGCGCATCGGACCAGCGCAGCACCGCGTGGAAGCGGTGCCCCTCCTCGGGGCGCAGCCATGAGACGCCCTCGTTGCCCGGGAACTGTCTGGCGCAGTGGGCGATCCCGTGCGTCCAGTCCTCGAACTCCTGCTCCTTGCCGGGGCGCACCTCCCAGGTAAGGATCGTGGTGACCGGCTCGCCCCGCCGTACTTCGGTGGTGCTCATGCTCAACAGGTGTGCCACGTACAGCGCGAGTCATGCCTGGTGACCGAGCCCGGTCGCGGTGAGTGCCGAATCCGTTCCGGAAGGCACGCTCGTGCGCCTGGAGCCTCTGGATCACCGTCATGCGGCGGACCTGGCGGTGGCGGCGGAGGAGGACCGCGGCTGGTACCGGTTCACCTCGGTGCCCACGGCGGCCGAGGTCGGCGGGTACATCGCCCAGCTCGCGCGTGCCGCGGCCGGGAAACTCGCCCCGTACGCGCAGGTGGACCGGGTGTCGGGGCGGGCGGTCGGGGCCACGGCCTATCGGGATCCGCTGCTGTGGCCGGCCGGAGGCGGCGTGTGCGCGATCGAAGTCGGGTACCCCTGGCATACCGAGGCGCGCAACAGCTGCTCGCGGGCCGCGATCACGGGGACGGTCGGCTCCGTGGCTCCGCGATCTTCTCGGTCACCGCGGCGGAGCGGCCCGATTGCCGAGCGAAGCTCGGACAGCGGATCGCTCGAAACCTGGAACGCCGACGACCGGCGACAGGTCTGCCCGCGTCGAGCTGAGCGCGTGCTCTTACGTGTGGCGTCGACGCGGGTACCTGGTGGGTACCTGTCCGGGACCACACACGAAGGGGATGCGACGATGCAGATCGATCTGAAAGGCCGCACGGCACTGGTCACCGGCTCCACACAGGGCATCGGCGCGGCGATCGCCGCCGGTCTGGCGCGTGCCGGGGCCCGGGTGGGCGTCAACGGCCGCAGCCCGCAGCGCGTGGACGACAGCGTCGACCGACTGGCACGGGAGGTGCCCGGGGCGGACTTCGTCCCGGTCGCGGCGGACGTGACGAGCGAGGAGGGCGCCCGTCAGGCCACCGAGGCCCTGCCGGAGGTGGACATCCTCGTCAACAATGTGGGGATCTTCGGCGCCGAGGACCCCCTGAAGATCACCGATGAGGAGTGGCGGCGCTACTTCGAGGTGAACGTGCTGGCCGCCGTACGGCTCACCCGCCTGTACCTGCCGGGCATGACCGAACGGGGCTGGGGGCGCATCCAGAACATCGCCAGTGACTCGGCGGTCGTCATCCCGGCCGAGATGATCCACTACGGCATGTCGAAGACCGCGCTGCTCGCGGTGAGCCGGGGCTTCGCCAAGCAGGCGGCCGGCACGGGCGTCACGGTGAACTCCGTGATCGCCGGCCCCACCCACACCGGAGGCGTCGAGGACTTCGTCTACGAACTCGTCGACCGCGACCTGCCCTGGGACGAAGCCCAGCGGGTCTTCATGCGCGAGCACCGGCCCCAGTCGCTGCTCCAGCGTCTGATCGAGCCGGAGGAGATCGCCCACATGGTGGTGTACCTCAGCTCCGACCAGGCCTCGGCCACCACCGGCGGCGCACTGCGGGTGGACGGCGGATACGTCGACTCCATCCTGCCGTGACCGGCCGTACGCCACGGCTCTCCCGGCTGCGGGTCACCGGCCGGCCGGGCCGAGGATTCCTGTCACGAGCCGGTGGGCGTACGCGGCATCGAGGCCGTCCGGGCGGAAGAGGAAGCGGTACATCAGGGGGGCGAGGACGCCGTCCATGACCGTCTCGACGTCGGCTGTCTCCTCCCCGCGTTCGGCCGCGCGGGCGAGGACGACGTCGATCTGCTCGGCGACGTAGGCGGAGCACTGGCCGGCGTTGCTGCCGTCCGGGTCGCCGAGCAGGGCGTCGCGGATGTAGGCACGGCCGATGGGGGAGGCCATCTCGTCGAGGAACTGCTCGGCCCAGGCCGTCAAGGTCGGACGGCAGGGCACCGTGGCCCCCAGGTGCGGTCTCGGGCCGCAGACGCTCGACCGCCACGTCCGACAGCAGCTCCTGGAGGTCCCCCAGCGGCGGTGGATCCGCGACCCTGGCCGCCTACCACGTGCTCAGCCACCTCTCCATGAGCCTGCCCGCCATCACAGCGGGCGCAGCCACCCAGCAGTATGGGCTGCGCACCACCGCCCACACCTACGCCATCGCCGCCGCCCTGCTTGCCTTCGCGGCCCTGTCGGCACTCGCCGTGTCACGGGGCAGGGCAGCCCACAGCGCA
This sequence comes from Streptomyces sp. NPDC054834, assembly GCF_053611185.1. Taxonomy (NCBI): domain Bacteria; kingdom Bacillati; phylum Actinomycetota; class Actinomycetes; order Kitasatosporales; family Streptomycetaceae; genus Streptomyces; species Streptomyces sp. NPDC054834. Next base: position 213,630 of record NZ_JBSGZV010000008.1, read on the forward strand.
CACACCGGCCTTCCGTCCTGACGAGACCAAGGGAAAACGACTGATCATGAGCAGCCCACTGGCCACCGACCCGACGGCCGTCCCCTCCTGGACCGTGGGCGACATCGTCGTCCACCGCATCGACGAGGTCCTCCTGCCGCCCGCCACCGGACCGTGGCTGCTGCCCGACGCCACCCCGGACGTCGTCACCGGCCAGGACTGGCTGCGGCCCCACTTCGCCGACGACGAGGGCATCCTGCGCCTGGACAGCCACAGCTTCGCGTTCACCCTCGGCGGCTTGCGCATCCTGGTGGACACCGGCATCGGCAACGGCAAGGAGCGGGCCAACCCCGCCTGGCACAACCTGGACACCGACTACCTTCAGCGCCTCACCGCCGCCGGATTCGCCCCGGACACGATCGACCTGGTGCTCCTCACCCACCTGCACGCCGACCACGTCGGCTGGAACACCCAGGAGGTGAACGGTGAGTGGGTTCCCACCTTCCCCAACGCCCGTCATCTGACCTCCCGCACCGAGAGGGAGTTCTGGGCCGGGTACGACATGGACGAGGCGCGCAGGCAGATGTTCCGCGACTCCGTGATCCCGGTCGAGCAGGCGGGACTGCTCGACCTCATCGACGTACCCGCCGAGGGCGTCGATGTCGCCCCGGGCCTGCGTCTGCTGCCCACCCCCGGTCACACCCCCGGCCACATCGCCGTGGAGCTGAACAGCCGCGGACAGACGGCTCTGATCACCGGCGACTGCATCCACCACCCCGTCCAGCTAGCCCACCCCGCCATCGGCGCCTGCGTCGACATCGACCCCGAACAGTCCGAGGCCTCGCGCCGCGACCTGCTCGGCACTCTTGCCGACACGGACACCCTCGTCCTGGGCACCCACTTCGCGCCGCCCACCGCCGGCCGCGTCATCACCCACGAGGGCGTCTACCGCCTCTCGCCCGTCCCGGCCGACTCGCACTGACCCGGCGACCGTCCAGCCCTCACGGCCAGCGAGCCGGCGCAGCCGAGCACGTGCTGTCGGCAGTCGATGGCCGAGACGCTCGTGGCTCTTCGCGACGGAGGTCTGACCAGCACCAGCAAGGATCCCGGCGACGGCCGCAAGACGCTCATCCACGCGGGTCCGGCCGGCACGGGGCACGCCCGGACCGGGGGACTCATCGCCCGGACCGGGCGACTCAGGCCGTCTTGCTCAGCGTCGACAGTTCGTCGGTGTCGATGACGTGCGCGTGGTGCGGGAAGACCTTCTCGGTCAGGACGCGGTGGACCTCGGGGTCGGGATCGGCGGTCGCGTCCTTGAGCACGTAGAGCTGGAAGTCGTCGTCCGCGGCCCTGCCGAAGGGTTGTCAGTACCACTCCGCCGGTGGACAGCCCGGCGAGAACCAGCGTGTCGAAGCCCTGGTCGCGGAGGATGGCGCGCAGGTCGGTGGTACTGGCGAAGGCGCTGATGCGGGGCAGGAAAGGGCCGTGTGGGCGCGGGAGAGCACGTGGTCCGGATCGGGGGCGCCGGCCAGGATGGCCGGCTAGTCGTTCCAGATCCACAGCGACAGGAAGATCGCCACGGTCGCCGTGGCCCGGCGCGGCGGCGGCATGACGATCGTCCGTCAGATCCGCAGCGTTCCGGCGCCGTCCACGGTCGCGGCCTCGATGATCTCGCCGGGGATCGAACACAGGAAGCCGAAGTGGACGAAGACCGCGAACGACAGGTAGCCGCCACCGACGTCGGTCAGGGCCAGTCCCGGACAGGTGTGGTCCAGGTGCGGGAAGGTCAGGACGCGGAGGGTGGGCAGCAGGATCACCGCGGGCGGGATCATCAAACCGGCTGCGAAGACCGCCAGGACGATCCGGCGCAGGCGGGCGGAGCGGCGGGACAGCCAGAAGCTGAGGGCCGCGCCCAGCGGGATGATCAGCAGTACCGAAGCGACGACCGAGACCGCGGAGTTGGTCAGGCCGATCTGGACGATACGGTCGGGTCGGGCGAGGGCGTCCGTGAGGTTGTGCGTCGTCGGCGGAGCCGGGGGCCGGCCTGCTTCATCGCGATGCGGTTCCTATTTATCCCATTAGGATGCATTTTGTGATCAGATCGGGACGGCTCCGGCGTCGCCGCCCTCCATACGACGGCGGGCGGGAAGTCGTACTGCTGTCACCGGTGGTCCTCACCGTCCTCATCACCGGCCTGGCATTCGCGACTCCCAGAGAGATCGCCTTCAGCCGCCTCCTGCCCGCGGCACCCGCCCTCGCCGCCGCGCTGTGGTCCGTCGTCCCGACCATCCTGCTGGGGGCGTGCTGTCTGCTGGTCATGATCGGGCTCAGCTTCGTCTACTCCGATCTGGGGACGCCGTACACGGCTGCCGCGATCACCACGGTCACTCTGGCGGCGGCATACGCCAGTCATCTCCGGCTCCAGCGGGAGGAGCTGCTCTTCCAGGTCCGGCTCGTCGCCGACGCAGCCCAGAAGGTGCTGCTCCGCCCGCTGCCGCGCCGCATCCGCGACGTCGAGATCGAGTCGCTGTATGTGGCGGCCCAGGAGCAGGCCCGGATCGGAGGCGACTTCTATGAGGCGGCCGACACGCCGTACGGGGTACGGCTGCTCATCGGTGATGTGCGCGGCAAGGGACTCCCAGCGGTGGGAGCGGCCTCGGCGGTGATCAACTGCTTCCGGGAGAACGCGTACGACCAGCCCGATCTGAGGGGCGTCATCCATCGCCTGGAGACCAGTATGGCGCGTTTCAGCCTCGCGTCCCTCGCCACGGATCAGCTGGAGCACTTCGCGACCGCGCTGATCGTGGAGATCCCGTACGGCGGCGGGCAGGTCAGAATCCTCAACTGCGGGCACCCACCGCCGCTGCTCGTGGAGCGAGGGGAGGTCCGGGTCCTCGAGTCCGCCGCGCCTTCGCCGCCCCTCAATCTGGGAACCCTCCTCGGAGACCAGTACACCGTCGACTACGTCACCTTCGGCGCGGGCGACCAGATGCTGCTCTACACCGACGGTGTGACGGAGACCCGGGACCGCGAGGGCACGTTCTTCCCGCTGCCGGACTGGATGCGACAGTTCGGCCCGGCGCCGCCCCGTGAGCTGCTGGACAGGCTTCACCGGGACCTGCTCCGCTACAGCGGCGGAAGGCTCGATGACGACATCGCGGCCCTCGCCGTGCGCTGCCGGGACTCGCCGGGTGAGGAGCGCTCCGCGTAGTCGGTCGGCAATCGCTCCGGGTGAGCTCGGTGCCAGGTCCGTCAGTGACAGGCGTAGGTGAGGCGGACGGTCGCCGTCCGGGTGGCGGGGGAGAGGATGTGCAGCGTGGCTGTGGCGGGAAAGCGGCCTCGGCCCTGGAAGGTCCACCGAAGATTCAGCCGTGCGATTCGCTGTCCTTGGCCGACGGTGGTGTGCAGCAGGCCGGAGGACGTGCCGTCGTTGCGTTCCCAGCGATAGGTCAGTGTGCCCTTGCGCCCGTTGGTGCCGACGACACCGGTGATGTCCGTGGTCCGGCCGCATCCCAGGGTCCGGTCCGCGGAGCTGACGGTGACCCGGTCCACGGCCAGGTCCGGGGTCCTGTGTTCCTGCCACCAGAGAAACAGGAGCACGGCGCTCACGACGAGCGCGGGCAGGGCATGCCGGCGCAGACGTCGACCCCGCGGTGGGTGCGCGGCGGGCGCCGCGAGGGCGGACAGGGCCGGGCGCGGGCGATGTGCCAGAGCGGCGGTCACCCCGGGACCGAAGCGCAGCACGGTGGGGCCGAGGCCGTCCGGCCGTGTGGGCGCCCCTGGCGCGTCCACGAGCGTGGCCGCGGTGAGGGTGTCGGGTCCGTGGATCCAGTGGCTGGCCAGTCCGGTCGCGCTGTAGTCGTCGCTGTCCTCGCGCCGGGAGAGGGACGGGTGCTCTTCGGGAGTGGTCATCGGATCTCGCACTGCCGGGTCAGGAGTTGCTGCGACGCGCCGCCGTCGGCGGCGGTGGGAGCGGTCGTGGCCTGCACCGTCCAGTAGCAGCCGGTGCCCTGGAAGTCGTGGTCGACGGTGAGTGTGTACTGCGTGGCGCCGCTGCGCTGGTACGACGTGGGCTGACCGTCCTGCGCGCCGGGCTGTCCGCCGGTGTCGCCCGAGAACCAGCCGACGGTGATGGTGAGGGGGCCGGTGCCGTCCGTGGTGACGGTGATGGTCGCCGTCGCCGTCGCCGGGCCCGTCTGCCGGAACTCGGACAGGGTGACGTCCTTGACCCCGGGTGCGGCCGGTGCCGAGGTGCCGGCCGTGGCGGTGGGGGAGCTCGGTGTGGTGCTGGGTGTGGTCGTCGCGCCGGTGCTCCCGGTGGGCCCGGGGGAGTCCGCCGGGGTGGTACCGAGTGCCGTGGGCGACGCCGAGGCGTCGGTGCCCGAAGCGGAAGGGAAGGTGCCGGGCGTCGCGGAGTCCGTGACGGTCGAGGGCGTGACCGTGTCCGGCGGGTGCGGGCTCGCGCCGGAGGCCGCAGCGGCGCTCGAGGTGGCCAGGACCTGCGCCGCCTGCCCGGCGTCCGGGGCGGAGCCCCGGCCGATGCCCTGGGCGAGCAGGACCGCCGCCAGCAGGGCAGCTCCGGACACGACGATCCCGGGCCACGAGGGCCGCCACTCGTGGAGCCGGCCCGTCCCCGGCGCCCGGCTGAGCACCGTACGGGCCGTGTCGGTGGCCGCGGAGGGCGCTTGGGGTACGGAGGGGCGGAGCAGCAGGGCGACGAGCGCGGCGAGCAGGCCACGCCCGCGCTCCTCCCAGTCGTCCCCGTAGCCGGCGACGGCGCTCTGCTCGAGGTCGGTGACGAACGCCATCGCGTCCGTGGGGCGGTCCGCCGCCGACTTGGCCAGCCCCCGGCGGACCAGCGAACCCACCACCTCGGGCACGTCCTCGACCGGGACGGGACCCTCCACATGCTGCAACGCCAGCTCGGCCAGGCTGTCACCCGTGTAGGGCTTGCGGCCCGTCAGACACTCGAAGAACGTGGCGGTGGCCGCGTACACGTCGCCGGCGAAAGAGGCAGGCGCCCCGGTCCACTGCTCCGGAGCCATATAGGCGGGGGTTCCGGCGATGCCGGCGCTCACGCCGGCGTCCACCGCGATGCCGAAGTCGACGAGCTTGGACACTCCCTCCGGCGTGACCAGGACGTTCTCGGGCTTGTAGTCCCGGTGGACCACACCGACCCCGTGCGCGTCGGCCAGACCGAGCAGCGACCCCTTGAGTACGGTCAGCGCGGCCTCGGGTGCCATGGGGTCCTGCCTCGCCAGCAGCGTCCGCAGGGAGACCCCGTCCACGAGCTCCATCACGATGGCGGCGCCCTCAGCCGCCTCCACGTATTCGTAGAGACAGGTGACGTACGGGCTCTCCAGCCCGCCGAGCAACTGCGCCTCGGCGCGGAACCCGTGCACGAAGCCCGGCCGGGTCCGCAGCGACTCGCTCAGGTACTTCACGGCGACCGGCACACCGGTCTCCTCGTGAACGGCGCAGACCACCCGCCCACTGGCTCCGGAGCCGAGTTCGAGCGACTCGGAGTACCCCGGTACTGCCCATGCGTTCATCGCCATCCCCCAGGGACTGTGGCACCCCCGCGGTTCCTGGGCGTCCCAGGAGCATCCGGCCACGCGCACAAAGACACGATTCCGGCCGGACTGGTTCCAGCCATCGGGTCCCGCCGCGCTGTCCGGTGCCGGCGATCGCCTCAGCAGTCCTCAGTGGCCCTTCGCACAGCAGTCGTCCGCGTCGGCGGTGCTCGGCACGGCTTCCAGGCGGCAGAAGCAGGACGCCTCGACCGGTACGTCCGCCGTCGCGGCGGCGATCTTCAGCTGCTGGGCCACGAGACGCGCCTCGCCGGTCTTTCCCAGGCGGAGGAGACATTCGTGGAACCCGTGCAGGGACCAGACGTTTCCGGGGTGCTGCAACGGGCGGGCAAGCGTGTCGTCGAGTCCGAGATCGGCCCGGTAGACCGCTTCGGCCTCCGCGACGCGCCCCTGTTCGAGGAGCAGGGCTCCGTAGGCGTGCCGGGTCGGCTGCATCCACCCCCACGGCTCGTCGTAGGGAAGGTTGTCGTCCAGCTCGATCGACCGCTCGAGCGCCGCGAAGGCGGCGTCGTAGTCACCCTTGCGGTACGCGAGTTCACCGTCGAGCATCGCCGACGCGACCGCGAGGATGTCGGTGCAGGTGTTGTTGAACAGCATGCGAGTCGCCGAACTTCTCGTCGGCGACGATCGCCGCGCTGTTGTCCGTCACCACGCGACGGTAGTCGCCGCAGAGCACCTCCAGGTGCGAGGGCATGTGCTGAAGGTGCCCGGCGTCCGGCACCAGGCCGCGCAGCCGGTCGGCGACGCGCAGTGCCGCCTCGGGCGTCGGGGACATCTCCATCAGATGGACGTACAGGTGCAGGATGCCCGGGTGCGCCGCGCCGCCGTCCATGACGAGCGCACGGTCGAGGACGGCCTTGGCCTCGCGTGTGCGGGCGCCTTTCGCCGGCTCGCCGGTGCGCAGGTCCCACAGTTGCCAGGGCGTGAGGTTCATCAGCGCGTCGGCGTAGAGGGTGGCGACGTCCAGGTCGTGCGGGGCCAGCTCGTAGACGGCACGCATCCTGTCGGCGTACGGCGCGTTCCACACCGAGCAGTCCTCGACAGCTCGCGCCTTCGGGTAGCGGGCGCGCAGCGCGTCGATCAGAGCACGTTCGACGGGCGTGGCGGTGGCCGCCTTCTCCTGGGCCAGCTCGACGGCCGCGTGGGTGCGTTCGACGGTCCGCGCGAGGTCCTGCTCGTCGAAGAAGTCCCACGGCTTGTTGTAGTTGGGGCCGAGCGCGTAGGCGATGCCCCAGTACGCCATGGCGCAGTCGGGGTCGGCTGCGACGGCGGCCTCGTAGCAGGAGACGGCCTCCTCGTGGTTGAACGCGTACGTCCACACAAGCCCGCGGTCGAACCACGTCTGGGCCTCGGGGGACGAGGTCGTCACCGGACGCCGATGGGTGCCGAGGTCGTAGTACTCCATGGGTGCCTCCCGAATCCGCGACCGCCCGGGTCCCCTGTGCCGCAGCCTAGTCGTGACCTCACGGGTGAGGGCATCACCCGATCAGGGCTCATGGCTCCCGGCTCAGCGGATCGCCAGCAGGCTGTACAGCAGCGGGATCCGGGGCTCGGGCAGCCGCCACCAGCCGGACGGCGTACGGACCATCTGTGGCCAGCGCGGCCAGGGCAGCTCGTCGGACTCCCGCAGTCGCCGGATGGTCATCCCCGCTTCCGTCGCCGCGTTGACGACCTCGTCGATCCCGTGCATCCATTCGTAGCTGTCCCGCGCGCCCTCGACCGCCGGGCCGTCGGTGTACGTGTACGTCGCATCGCGGTGAACAGGCCCGCGGCCGCCGAGATAGTCGTGGCGCAGCAGCAGCTCGGGGCCCTCCCCCGGAGCGGGCTTCGGACCGAGGGCGTTCAGCAGCGGGTGGAATTCGACGACGTACAGCCGACCGCCGGGGCGCAGCAGGCGGCTCACGGTCTGTGCCCACAGCGGAAGATCGGGGAGGTAGCACAGGGCTCCCTTGCCGGTGTAGACGACGTCGAAGCGCTGCTGCCCCAGGGCTTCGGCGGCGTCGTAGACATTCGCCCGTACATACGTCACGTCGAGTCCCGCCCGGTCCGCGACGGTGCGGGCCGCCGCCACGGACGCGGCGGAGAAGTCGAGTCCCACGGTCCGCGCCCCACGCTGGGCGAAAGCGATCGTCTCGGTGCCGAGGTGGCACTGGAGGTGCAGGACGTCGCGTCCGCCGAGGTCCCCGAGGTCATCCCATTCGAAGGGGGCGAACCAGCGTGCGGGGTCAGGGGTCTGATCGAGCCCGTAGAACCGGCTGGCCACGTGCACCGGGGTACGCGCGTCCCAGTTCTCCTGGTTGGTCCGCATCAGCCGTTCGTGCTCATCGATGCTCATGGACACCATCCAAGCGTGAACAGGCGGTGGGCGACAGTCAGTAGGCGCTCGAGTCGCCAGCAAGATTCTATAGGATTCGAGCTCGCATCCTCAGTTCGCGTACCCGGCCAGGGGGTCGATATGGCCGGATTCTGGAGCCCCTCAACGTCGTGCCATACCCTCCCTTACCGGCTCTGGTGAGGTTCAAGGGGTTGACTGCGAGCAGTGTGTGACTGAGCATCGCCCTACCCAATTTCCTATTTGATTCTGGGGAGTGGTGGAGATGCGTCCCCCGACCCGTTCCGTTCTGCCAGGAGTTGTCGCTGTCGCTGTGCTCATGGCGGGCTCGGCGGCCTGCACCATCAAGTCCTCCGATGGGCCTTCCGGCGCCGGGACCCAGGCTCCCGTGTCCGGCAAGTCGGGTACGGGCACTGCCGAGTTGGCCGACGGGTCGGGCACCAAGGTGGCCCTCGTACCCGGCGGCGCCCACCCGTACTTCCAGCCCTGGAAGGCGGCGGGGGCCGCGGCAAAGAAGAAGTACGGCCTCGGGGACGTCACCTTCGACGAGACCTCCGAGTGGGACCAGCAGAAGCAGGACAACCTGGTCTCCACGCTGGCGGCTCGCGGCTACAACGCGTTCGGGGTCTTCGGGGTGTCGCCCACCGACATCAACACCACCTTCGCGGACCTCAAGTCACAGGGTTTCGCCGTGGCTTCGCTCGCCTCCTGCCCGGCCGGCGGCACCGACAAGGCCGACTTCTGCCTCTCCACGGACGTGGAGGTCGCCGCCTACAAGGCGGCCAAGGCCACGATCGACGCAATGGGCGGCAGGGGCACCCTCGTTCACCTCACCGGCAACAACGTGGACGCCAACACGCAGTTGCGCATCAAGGGTGTGGCCAAGGCGGTGAAGGAGTCCGGCGGCAAGGTGAAGCTGCTCCAGACCATCACCGACGTCGACAAGGACCTACAGACCGCGCAGAAGGCGGTCTCCGACCTGCTCGCGGCCAAGGGCGACCAGATCCAGGGCATCGTCACCACCGCCTACAACCCCGCCGTCGCCGCCGCCGACGCGGTCGGGAGTTCCGGATCCAAGGCCAAGGTCGTGGCCATCGACGACGACGCCAAGATCCTGAGCGGTGTCAAGGACGGCTCGGTCGCCGCCACCGTGGTGCAGAACCCCGTGGGCCAGGCCGAGGTAGGTACCTGGGCGCTGGCACTGCTTCAGACGAAGCAGTGCGTCATGCGCCGACCGGGCCAGATCATCGACTCCGGTTCGTTCGTGGTCACCAAGGCGAACGTCGGCACCTACGACTCGGCCAGGAAGGCGAAGACCGAGCAGCTCAAGAAGCAGTTCGCAGACACGTACCTCGTCTGCAAGTGACCGCCGACGGCACTACGGAAAGCGGGCCCCGCACGATGACCTTCATCACGACCGCCACGGCGCTGCTCGCCGACATCGCGGTGGAGAAGGACCGCACGGACGCGGTGCAGTCCTTCGTCAAACAGGAGACGATCCTCGTCGACGTCACCACCGGGGACGGCCTCCGGGGAACCGGCTACGCCTACACGATCGGCACCGGCGGGTCCTCCGTCCTGGCCCTGCTCCGGGAGCACCTGCTGCCTCTCCTCGTCGGCACGGATGCCCGCAACATCGAAGCGGTGTGGCAGCGGCTGTTCGCCGCGACGCGGGCCACCACCACCGGAGCCATCACCTCCCTCGCCCTCGCCGCCGTGGACACCGCGCTGTGGGACCTGCGGTGCAAGCGCGCCGGTGAACCGCTGTGGCGGCTGGCAGGCGGCCACCGCCAGGAGGTCCCGCTCTACGACACCGAAGGCGGCTGGCTCCACCTGAGCACCGACGACCTGGTCCGGTCCGCGCTCGAGGCACAGAAGGCCGGCTGGGCCGGCGTCAAGATCAAGGTGGGAAAGCCGAACGTGGCCGAGGACGCCGAGCGGCTGCGGGCCGTCCGCGAGGTGGTCGGCCCGTCGATGCACATCATGACCGACGCCAACCAGTCACAGACCATCTCCTCGGCGCTCCGCCTCGCGGCCGCGCTCGAGCCCCATGGGCCGTACTGGCTCGAGGAACCCCTTCCGGCCGACGACGTCAGCGGACACGCCCGTCTGGCGGCCGCGACGAGGATTCCCGTGGCCGTCGGGGAGTCCCTGTACTCCGCCATGCAGTTCCGCACGTACCTGGAGTCGGGCGCCGCCTCCGTCGTACAGGTCGATGCCGCACGCATCGGCGGCATCACGCCGTGGCTGAAGGTCGCGCACACCGCGGAGAGCCACAACGCCATGGTCTGTCCGCACTTCCTGATGGAGCTGCATGTCAGCCTGGCCGCCGCGGTCCCCAACGGCATGTTCGTCGAGTACATTCCGCAGTTGCGAGCGGTGACCCGCACCGAACTGACGGTCCGTGACGGACTGGCCGTCGCACCGGACGTGCCGGGTATCGGGATCGACTGGGACATGGACGCCGTCGACGACCGGAGGGTGGCATGAAGGCGCCCGCCATGACACCGGAGAACGACAGCCGGGCCGACGGTGCCGCCGCCGCACCGCAGTCCCCGCAGAGACTGCCGTTCTGGGTGAACCAGCAACTCGGTCTCCTGGTGCTCACCGTCGCTCTCGCAGCGCTGTTCGGCGCTCTGCGGCCGGCGTTCCTCGACGAGCGGCTCGTGCTGTTCCCCCTGCTGCGGGACATCTCGACGCTCACCGTGGTGGCGCTCGCCCAGATGGTGGTCCTCTCCGTGGGACACATGAACCTCGCCGTCGGCCGGATGGCCGCCTTCGGCGCTCTCTTCGCGGGCCTCGGCTACGACCGGCTCGGTCTGCCGCTTCAACCCGGCCTGCTCCTGTGCCTGTTCGCCGGCGTCGCCATCGGCGCCCTGACCGGCTGGATCATCGCCCGTACCGGGGTGAGCTCCTTCGTGGTCACCCTGGCCATGGACTTCGCCCTGCTGGGACTGGTCTCCCTGCTCTACTCGGCGCTGACCGAGAACGCCGCCTTCACCACGCAGCCGAACGGACTCATGGACCTGCGCTCCACCTCGCTCGCCGACATCTGCGTCGGCCGCATCTGCGGATCCCCGGCCGTTCCGCAACTGGCGCAGTTCACGGTCCTGGCGCTGGGCGGCCTCGGTCTCCTCTACGGCCGCACCCGCATGGGCCGGGAGCTGCTGCTGACCGGGGCCAACCCCGCGGCGGCGGAACTGTCGGGCATCCCCACGGGCCGCCGCGTGATCCTCGCGCACACCCTCTCCGGACTGCTCGCCGCGCTCGCCGGCTTCATGGCCGCCGTCAGCACCGGCACGTTCCGCGCCTCCATCGGCGACGACTTCATGCTGCCCTCGTTCCTCGGCGCGGTCCTCGGCGGCACCCTCCTCACCGGCGGCGTCGTCTCCGTACTCGGCGTCCTGCTGGGCACTTCACTGGTCGGCGTGATCCGCAAGGGCCTGGATCTGCTCGGCGTCGGCCTGGAGAGCCTGAACATCTACCTCGGCTGCGTCCTCCTGCTCGCCCTGTCGGCCGACCGGGTGCGCACCGTCGTGTCCTACCGCAAGGTGGTGCGCTCCACGTGATCACCATCAACGATCGCGGAGCCCGGACCGGCGCGGTCCTGCGCCGCATCTCCCGCTCCACGACCATGACCCTGCTGTGTGTGACAGTGGCCGGATACCTCGCCCTCGGTGTGGCCTCCTCGGGCGAGTTCTTCCAGGGACCGTCGGTACGGACCTTCCTCCAGTACCTGGCCACGCCCATCCTCATCGGGCTGGCCCAGACGGCCGCTCTGTGCGTCGGACAGCTCAACCTCGCCGTCGGCGCCCTGGGCGGCTTCACGGCCTGTCTGACGGGTGTCCTGATGGCCCACGTCGGTGTTCCGGCACCGATCGCCGTCGTGGCGGGCGTGCTGGCGGCGACGCTGGTCGGTCTGGCGACCGGTGTGTTCATCGTGGCGACGCGGATCAACGGCTTCATCGTCACGCTCGGGACGATGACCATCCTGCTGGGAGCCCAGTACCGGCTGGTCGGCACGCGCACCATCGACGGCTACTCACCGACCCTCAAGCACCTCGGCCGGGCGGCCCCCCTGAACCTCCCGCTGGTGTTCCTCACGGCGCTCGCCGCCGCGGCCCTGCTGACCGCGTTCCTGTACCGCGCGACCGCCGGTCGCCGGCTCCTCGCGGCAGGCGGCAACCCGCTGGCGGCGAGACTGTCGGGCATCTCCACCGACCGGCAGATCGTGCTCGCCCACACCCTGTCCGCTCTCCTGGTCGGTGTCGCCGCCGTGACCGCGACGGCGTCGCTGCCCGGCGTCAACCGCAGCGTCGGCGGAGACTGGCTGCTGCCGAGCTTCGCCGCCCCGATCATCGGAGGTGTCGCGCTGGGCGGCGGATCCGTCGCGGTGTTCGGCACGGTACTGGCGGCGTTCGTCATGCGGCTCATCGACGCCGCACGCGCCCAGTTCTCGCTCGACCCGAGCTGGGTCAATTTCCTCATCGGCCTGGTCGTGCTCGGCACAGTGGTCGGTGGCCGCCTCCACCAGACACATATGGAAAAGAAGGGCAAGGCGCAAGGCCGTACCCCGCCGGCACCGGCCGGCCGGGAAACGACGGCTGACGCCGCTCTGCCGAACGCGGGAGGTGCGCGATGAGCGATGTCCTTCTCGAAGGCCACGAGATCGTCAAGGTCTTCCCCGGCGTACGGGCCCTGGACGGCGTCGGCCTGCGCCTGACGGCCGGATCCGTGCACGCGCTGCTGGGCGAGAACGGCGCCGGCAAGTCCACCCTCATCAAGGTCCTGACCGGTGTCCACCCGCCCGACGGCGGCCGGCTCACCCGGCGCGGCGAAGAGGTCCGTCTGCGCTCGCCGCTGGAGGCCACCCGGACCGGCATAGGCGTCGTCCACCAGGAACGCAATCTCATACCCGACTTCTCGGTGGCGGAGAACATCACGCTCCAGAGCCCTCCCTCGCGCCGTGGGCTCGTCGACCGGGAAGCCATGAACGCGCCCGCCCTGCGCTGCCTGGCGGAGCTGGGTCTGGACCTCGACCCGCACCGGCCGGTCCGCGAACTGTCGGTGGCGCAGTAGCAGTTGGTGGAGATCGCGAAGGCGCTCCACACCGAGAGCGAGGTACTGCTGCTCGACGAGCCGACCGCTTCGTTGTCCCCTCGGGAGGCGGAACGCCTCTTCGATGTCATCCGGCGGCTGACGGCCCGTGACACGTGCGTCGTCTTCGTGAGCCACAAGCTGGAAGAGGTCTTCGCGATCTGCGACACCGTCACCGTGCTGCGCGACGGCAGGTCCGTGCTGGAATCAGCACCGCTCACCGAGCACACGCACGACGACATCGTGAACCTGATGGTGGGCCGCGCGCATACGGCGACCGAGATGCGGCCGCGCACCACGGAGCGGACGGCAGCCCCGGTCCTCGCACTCGACGGGATCTCCACCGCCGACGGCCACCAGGACATCTCCCTCGAGGTGCGGCCCGGTGAGATCGTCGGTCTCTACGGACTCGTCGGCGCCGGACGCAGCGAACTGGTCAGGGCCGTTCTGGGCCTGGACCGGGTCACCGGCGGCGAGATCAGGGTGCACGGCAAGCCGGCCCGGATCACTGCCCCCCGCCAGGCGCTGCACGAGTTCGGCATCGGCTACCTGACCGAGAACCGCAAGGAAGAGGGCGTCTTCCTCGAGCAGCCCATCCACCGCAACATCACGGTCACCGTGTGGAAGAAGCTGGCCACAGCCCTCGGGTTCGTCTCCGCCTCCGACGAGCGGAACGTGGCGCAGGACCTGGTCGACCGTCTCGGTATCCGTGTCTCGGGACTCGAACAGAGCGCCGGTGAACTGTCCGGCGGCAACCAGCAGAAGGTGAGTCTGGCGAAGTGGCTCGCGGCCGACACCAGGCTGTTGATCGTCGACGAGCCGACCGTGGGCGTCGATGTCCGTACCAAGCACGGCTTCCACGAGCTCCTCTGGGAGCTGGCCCGCGGAGGTCTGCCGATCCTGCTGATCAGCAGCGACCTCACCGAGATGATCACGCTGGCGGACCGTGTCCTCGTCATGGCCGACCATCGCATCCGCGGCGAGGTCGTCAACGACCGCGACTACGAAGGGATGAGCGGCCGGATCATCCGCGTCATCCACGACCGTGCGCTCTCGGCAGTGACCGCTGAGGAGGGCGCGGAATGAAGCGCGTGGCACAGGCGGTCCGGGTCGGCCCGGAGCAGCCGGAGAGGTACCGCGAGTCGTACCGCGACGAGGCCGGGCGGTGCTGGACACCCTGCGGGACTGCCACATCAGGAACTACTCGATCCACCTGCTCGCACCCTGCCGGCAGCCGGTGGAGGAGGAGGAAACCGCATGAGCGTCACGCCGCTCCTCGATGCCCACCACCATGTGTGGGACCTGGCCGTGCGGGACCAGGAATGGATCACCGGTCCGGAACTCGCGCCCCTGCGCCGGACCTTCTCGCTGTCCGACCTGCGTCCGCCGGCCGAGCGCGCCGGAGTCGGCGCGACCGTGATGGTGCAGACCGTGACGGTCCCGGAGGAGACCCCCGAGATGCTGGCGCAGGCGGCCTGCGACCCCCTGGTCGCCGGGGTCGTCGGATGGACCGACCTGACAGCTCCCGATGTCGCGGACACGCTGGCCCGGCTGCGCGAACTACCCGGTGGCGGCAGGCTGGTGGGCATCCGGCACCAGGTGCAGTCGGAACCCGACCCGCGCTGGCTGGTGCGGGAGGACGTCCTGCGAGGCCTGTCCGCGGTGGCCGACGCCGGACTGGCCTACGACCTCGTCATCCTCCCGCACCAGCTGCCCGCGGCCACCGCCGCGGCCCGCCGTCTGCCGGGGCTCAGGTTCGTCCTGGACCACATCGGCTAACCCCGCATCGCGGAGGGCGCGCTCGAACCATGGGCCTCGGAACTGCGGGCCCTGGCGGCTGAACCCGACACCTGCTGCAAGCTCTCCGGCCTCGTCACGGAGGCCGACTGGCACAGCTGGACAGTCGACGACCTGCGCCCTTTCGCCGAGACGGTCCTCGGCGCCTTCGGACCGGACCGGGTCATGTACGGCTCCGACTGGCCCGTGTGCACGGTGGCCGCCGACTACGCGGAGGTGCTCGAAGCGGCCCGTGCGCTGACGCTCGGGCTCAGCGTGGACGAACGGGGTGACGTCTTCGGCGGCACGGCCCTGAACGCCTACCGGCTCCGGGCGCCCTCACCTCGGTAAACTGCTTACGTGTCCGAGGGAAGAAGCCAGTCCGCCGGTCCTGGTCGCCAGGTTCTCTCGGACAGCGTCTACGAGCAGATCAAGGCCATGGTCATGGACCATGAGATCGCCCCGGGCGCACGCGTGGGGATCGAGGCGCTGTCGCGTGCTCTCGGGGTCTCGCCCACGCCCGTCCGAGAGGCGCTGGCCAGGCTCGAGTCCGACGGACTCGTGGTGAAAAGGTCGCTCTCCGGGTACCGGGCGACCGAGTTGCTGACCCGCGAGGGCCTCGAGGAACTCTTCGAAATGCGGCTCCTGCTGGAACCGAGGGCGGCGGCTCTCGCCGCCGTCAACGCCACAGAGGAGCAACTCGACGCCATCGAACGGCTCGTGGAGGAGATGCAGACCCATCCGGGGCCGACGGGGCGGTACGCGGACTACCGCGACTTCGCCGCTCTCGACCAGCGCTTTCACGACGCGATCGCGGCGGCCTCGCAACGTTCGCTGCTTGCCGACGCGGTGGAGCGGCTCCACTCCCATCTGCATGTGTTCCGGCTCAGAAGTGCCAGGAGCGCCGACGACCCGACGCTCGCGGAACACGAACGTGTCGTACGCGCGATACTGCGCCGCAAGCCCGACCGTGCCGCGGAAGCCATGGTGGAACACCTCACACGCAGCCTTCGGCGCCAGCTCAGCCAGGACCCGAAGTCCTGACCGGCGTCCCGGAGGTCCGGCGCGCGGCCGGGGTCAGTCCGTGGCCGTCGTCGACTGCTCCGGCTCGTCCAGCTTGAACCGCCGTCGGACGTCCGGACGCCCGAGCAGCTTCCGCGGGTAGCCGGGGCCGGGGCGCGGGGTCACGTCCTCCCAGGCCAGCGGCTCCTTGCAGTGGGAGCAGACCACCTCGCCGTGGGTGTCGTGGCCGCAGGTCTCGTGGCGGGTGACCACCGGCGGCCCGGCCTCGTCCGCCAGCCACCGGTCGCCCCAGCTGGTCATCGCGAGGATGACGCCATAGAAGTCGCGCCCCGACTCGGTCAGCAGGTACTCGTGGCGGACGGGCTGCGTCTCGTAGACGCGTTTCTCGATCAGCCCCGCCTCCACCAGCCTGCGCAGCCGTTCGGACAGTGTGTTGCGGGCGATGCCCAGCTCCTGCTGGAACTCGTCGAACCGGCGGATGCCGTAGAACGCCTCCCGCAGCACCAGGGGGGTCCACGAGTCGCCCAGCAGATCCATGGTCCGGGCCACCGAGCAGGGCCAGTTCGCGAACGACGTACGCCTCATACGTCGATGATACGAGTCTCTCAATGAAACTCAGCAGGCAGTGGAGCCATTCGCTCTTGCGCGAGTGAGTCCTGTTACGCAACTATGCAGGTCATCCGAGGAGGATCGAGGGAGAAGGAGTCAGGTGTCATGGAGTGGACGGGACAGGTGTACGCGGACACCCCGACGGTGTCCGCCAGGACCTACATCGACGCGAGCCCCGAGCGGTTGTGGGGGTACGTGAGCGACATCCACCTGATGCCCGAGCTCAGCGTCGAGTTGCAGGAGGTCGAATGGCTCGACGGCGCTACCGGCCCCCGCGTGGGCAGCCGGTTCCGCGGGCGCAGTGCCCACCACGCCCTGGGCGAGTGGCAGACGGTCAGCACGATCGTCGACTGCGCGGAGCCGCGCCGGTTCGCCTGGGCGGTGGGCGACCCCGGCCACCCGATGAGCGTGTGGCGCTTCACGCTGCACCCGCAGGACGCCGGCACGGTGCTGGAACAGTGGGCCCAGCTCGGACCGGCCCCGTCCGGGCTGAGCGCCGCGATCGAGGCCATGCCCGACAAGGAGCAGAAGATCGTGTTCGTCCGGCTGCGCGAGTTCGAGACCGGCATCAAGTCCAATCTCGCCGCCATGAAGAACCTCGCCGAACGGGAGAAGTGATGCGCACCGCGACCACCATCGAGGGCTCCGGCGAAAACTGGCGCGAGACCGCCGAGTTCGTCGTGGAAGCCGAGAAGCTCGGCCTGGACATGTGCTGGGTGGCCGAGGCCTGGGGGAGCGACGCCCCCTCGCCGCTGGGCTATCTGGCGGCCCGAACCGAGACACTCCTGCTCGGCTCCGGGGTCATCCAGCTAGGCACCCGCTCCCCGGTCACCATCGCGCAGACCGCGATGACACTCGCGCATCTGTCCGACGGCCGGTTCCGCCTCGGCCTCGGTGCCTCCGGGCCGCAGGTCATCGAAGGCCTGCACGGCATCCCCTTCGCGCGACCGCTGACCCGGATGCGGGAGACCGTCGAGATCATCCGCGCGGCCTTCACCGGCGAGAAGATCGCCTTTCAGGGCCGCCAGTACACCATCCCCCTTCCCGAAGGGGAGGGCCGCCCGATGCGGCTCAGCATGAAGCCGGTACAGGTGCCGATCTACCTGGCCACACTGTCACCCAGGATGCTCGAACTCACCGGCGAGATCGCCGACGGCTGGCTGGGCACCAGCTTCGTCCCCGAAGGCGCCGACGCCTACTTCACCCACCTCGACACCGGGCTGGCCCGTAACGGCCGTACCCGCACCGACCTCGACATCTGCCAGGGCGCCGAGATCGACATCGTCCCCGACGAAGGCCGGCTGGCCGGCGTCGTCGGCAGCCGCAAGAAGGAACTGGCGTTCTCGCTGGGCGGGATGGGCTCCGGCTCGACCAACTTCTACAACAACGCCTACAGCCGCCAGGGCTGGGCGGATGTCGCCGCCCAGGTCCGCGAACGCTGGCAGGCCGGCGACCGCGTCGGCGCCACCGGCCTCATCACCGACGAGATGGTCCTCGCCACCACCCTGATCGGCACCGAGGAGATGGTCCGCGCCCGGCTCGCGGACTGGCGCGCCACGGGCGTGGACACCGTCCGCCTCTATCCGGCGGGCGACACCCTCGCGGCGCGCCTGGACAACCTCGGACATGGCATCGACCTCGTCCGCGCCCTCGACCCCAGGTAGCGTCCCGGTCCCCGGCCGTCGCCGCCCGCCGGTTCCTTGAGTCACCTCCCCCGGAAAACGTGCGTGCGTACGGGTTCTCGGCCGTGCCAGGATGGCGACGGGAAGCGAGGTCTCGTGGACGAGTTGAGGCGATTCCGCCGGGCGCTGGTCGCATGGGCGGCCGGCGGAGCGCGGGCGGCTGCGGCCGCCGCGATGGCGCGGGAGCTGGCCGGCGGCGGGGTGCGGACGATCGTGCTCGTCGAGGGAAGCAGCGATCAGATCGCGCTCGAAGCGCTGGCCACGCGCCACGGCCGCGACCTCGGCGCGGAGGGCGTCGCGGTGGTACCGCTCGGAGGCGCGACGAACATCGGGCGTTTCCTGGACGTGTGCGGTCCTCCGGGGCTCGGCCTGCCGCTGGCCGGTCTCTGCGACATCGGCGAGGAGCGGCATTTCCGGCGTCATCTGGAGCGGGTCGGGCTCGGCTCCGGTCTCACGCACGCCGGACTGGAGACACTCGGGTTCCATGTGTGCGTCGCCGACCTGGAGGACGAGCTGATCCGTGCCGTCGGGGCCGAGGGCGTGCAGCAGGTGATCGACGCCCAGGGCGAGTCGCGTCCCTTCCACACCTTCCAGGGCCAGCCGGCGCAGCGGGAACGGCCCGTGGAGCACCAGCTACGGCGCTTCATGGGCACGCACAGCGGCCGCAAGGCGCTCTACGCACAGGCGCTCGTGGCGCACCTGGACCTCGGACGAGTTCCCCGGCCCCTGGAGCGCCTCCTCACGCACGTCTGACCCGGCCGGCGCTCCTGGTTACTTGAGGCCGCTGAGCATGACGCCGCGGATGTAGTACTTCTGAAGCAGCAGGAAGAGGATCAGGACCGGCAGGATGCTCAGGACGAGGCCGGCCATGACGATGGGCATCGTGCGGGTCGGGTCGACGTAGTCCTGGAGGAGCTGGATGCCGACGGGCAGGGTCATCACGTCCGGGTTGGCGGTCGAGACGAGCAGCGCCCAGATGTACTCGTTCCAGGCGTCGACGAAGGTCAGCAGCCCGAGCGTCACCACGACCGGCTTGGTCTGCGGCACCACGATCCGCCACCACACGGCGAACTCGCCCGCACCGTCGATGCGCGCGGCCTCCAGGACCTCCTCCGGGATCGCGACCATGAACTGGCGCATCAGGAAGATCCCGAACCCGTTGACGAGGAACGGCATGGCCAGCGCCACGATGCTCACGGTCAGACCCGCGCCACCGCGCCCGAACAGGTCGTTGCCGCCCGCCAGCGGCCAGTGCACCAGGATCAGGAAGTGCGGGATGAAGAAGAGGAACGGCGGGAACATCATCGTCGACAGCACGAGCCGGAAGACGAAGTCCCGTCCGGGGAAGCGGAGTTTGGCGAGGGCGTAGCCGGCGAGGGACGACGTGAGCAGCACCGATCCGGTGATCACGGCGGTGGCGATGACGCTGTTGCGGAAGAGCACCGGCAGATCGAGCTGGTCGATCGCCGCCCGGTAGTTGGACAGGCCGAACGCCTCGGGCAGGAACCGGTACGGCAGCGTGCCGGACTCGCCGGGCCCCTTGAAGGACGTCATCACCATGTCGAGGAACGGCACCACGGTGAGCACGGCGCCGGTCACGACCACCAGATACGACACCCATGGGAAACGGCGGCGGCTCATGCGTCCTCCCCCTTGCGCCGGAAGATCCACAACTGCGCCAGGGTGACCATGAGGACCACCACGAACAGCACGAAGGCGGCGGCGCTCGCCGTGCCCCAGTCGCCGTAGGCGAAGGCCTGCCGGTACATCTCCAGCGCGGCCACATCGGTCGCGTCACCCGGTCCGCCCTTGGTCATCACGATGATGAGCGCGAACGACTGTAGGCCGGTGAGGAACTGGGTGATGCACACGAACAGCAGGGACGGCCGCAGCAATGGCAGCGTGATCTTCCAGAAGACGGTGACGGGCCCGGCGCCGTCGAGTGCGGCGGCCTCGTAGTACGACTCGGGAATGGACTTCAGTCCGGCGGTCAGGATGAGGATCGCCGAGCCGAGGGAGGCCCAGGCCTGTACGACCACGACCGAGGGCAGCGCGGTGTCCGGGTCCTGGAGGAACGCCACCGAGCCGAGCCCGAGGGTGTTGAGGACGCCGTTGACGAGGCCGCCCGGCTCGTACATGTACTTCCATACGTTGCCGACGGCGACCACGGTCGTGAGGATCGGCAAGAAGTACAGGGTGCGCCACAGCCCCTGGAACCGCAGCTTGTCGATACAGGTGGCGACGAGCACGGAGCCGGCGAGCGCGAGCGCCACGGTGCCCAGGGCGAACAGCAGCGTGTTGGTGAGGACCGGCGCCAGGAACGTCGATCCGTCCGCGAAGAGGCCGGCGAAGTTGTCCAGGCCGATCGGATCGATGTCACCGAGGTCGAATCCGGCCCAGCGGGACATCGACAGCAGCAGCGCGAAGCCGAGCGGCAGGACGAGGAAGACGGCGAAGAACAGCAGCGTCGGCGTCAGGAAGAGGTAGGCGACGACGGCCTGGCGGCGCCGGTGCCGATCACGGCCGCGGACGCCGACGGCGGACTTGTCGCGCGCCGCCCGCT
Organism: Streptomyces sp. NPDC054834; assembly: GCF_053611185.1. NCBI lineage: Bacteria > Bacillati > Actinomycetota > Actinomycetes > Kitasatosporales > Streptomycetaceae > Streptomyces > Streptomyces sp. NPDC054834. The sequence goes on from NZ_JBSGZV010000008.1 coordinate 234,282, forward strand.
CGGCCGACTCCGGTGCCAGGGTGGCGTTCACCATGAGCGCGACACCTCCTGATCGACCTGACGGCGGGTGGTGCGCAGGGCCTCGTCGACCGACTGCTGGCCGGTCCACAGGGCCTCGATGTTCTTGCGCAACAGCGACTTGGCCTGCTGCGCGCCCGGCACGTTCGGCTCCGGCACCGCGTACGCCAGCGCGTCCAGGAACGGGTGCAGATTCGGATCGCCGCCCGCGCCGAGGAGTTTCCGCATGTCGTCGGCACGGCCGGTCAGGGAGCCGACCGACACTTGCAGGGCGCTCATCCGGGTTGTGCCGCTCACCTTCTCGGTGTTGAGCCAGTGCAGGAACTCCCAGGCCTCGCGGGGGTGTTCACTGGCAGTGTTGACCCCGAGCATGAAGCCGGTGGAGAGGGTGGCACGCTTGCCGTCCGTCTCCGGGAGGGGCACCGGTGCCACGCCGATGTCGCGGTAGCCCTTGCCCATCAGGGCCTTGAGGTTCGCGGTCCACCAGCCGGCGCTGATCACCATGGCCACCCGCCCGGACGCGAACGCCTTGTAGACATTGACGCCGGGAGCGCTCGCGCCCTTCACGACAAGGCGGTGCTCCAGATCGAACACGGCCCGTCCTGTCGGCGAGTCGATGGCGGTGCGCCTGCCGTCCGCCGAGACGAACCGCCCGCCGGCGGAGTTGAGCAGTGCGAGGGTCTGGCCGACGGTGGTGGAGTCGTCGTACGTCGACAGCCCGAACCCCTGGACCAGCGTGTTGCCGTAACCGTCCCGCCTGGCGGTGCCGTACGCCGTCTCCTCCAGCTCCCGCCAGGTGCGCGGAGGACCGTCGACTCCGGCCTCACGCAGTAGCCGCCTGTTGTAGTAGAGGGCGTAGGTCTGCATCTCGGTGGGGTAGCCGTACACCTTGCCGCCGACCGTGGCGGAGCCGACCGCGGCCTCGCCGTAGCCGCGCCTGATCTCCTCGGCGTACTCGGGCGGAGCGGGCCGCAGGACGCCGGCCTGGACGAGCTGGCCGTTCCAGAGGCAGTACGGGTGGAGGATGTCGGCGCTCTGACCCGCGGCCTGCCGGACCATGAACGTGGTCAGCAGGTCCGTGAACTCGACGGCCTTCGTCCGCACCTTGATCCGGTCGTGCGTGGCGTTCCATTCGTCGACCGGGCCCTGAAGGGCTTCCTTGAGCTCCCCGCTCGCGTAGTGGGAGAGCAGGGTGAGGACGATCGGATCCCCGGGCCGCCCGGTGCCCCGGTGCGGCGCGGCACATCCGGAGGCGAGCAGCGCCGAGGGGAGCGCGAGCGCGAAGTGACGGCGGCTCAGTCCGCCGACGGGACGCGACGGTGTCATCGGGCGGACTCCCGGCGCATCACGCGGAACACCCGGGTCGTGGTGAAACCGGCCTTGCGGTACAGGTGGCCCGCCGCGGACTGCTCACCGGTCCACAGGAACCACGCCGAGTGCGCACCACGCGCCCGCATTCGCTCCAGTACCAGATGGAGCAGGACCTTGCCGAGTCCGGTGCCGCGCATCTCCTCCAGCACACCGAACGGGCCGAACCGCTCGTCCACGGACTCGTACGCGCCGTGCATCGCCCAGCCGACCAGCCGGCCCGAAGGGTCCCGGGCGACGACGATCCGGTCGAGCGGCGTGCCCGAGGCGAGGCACTCCCGGATCGCGCGCGCCCAGTCCGGGTTGAAGCGGCTCCCGGCGAGCGTGACGAGTTCCACCAGGTCGTCGTCGGACGGCGTGGCGAACCGATAGCCGCGCGCCGTCAGTTCGTCCCGGCGGCAAGCGACATCCTCGGGGTGGCGATAGCCGACCAGAGCGCGGTCCATCGCCGCCGCCTCGTACAGAGTGCGAAAGCCAAGGGACTCAAGGAGCCCGGCCGCTTCCGGGTACGCCTCGGCGTCCAGTCCGGGGAGGATGTAGTTCGGGGTGTACGAGGAGAAGTCCACCCGGGTGCGGCCGTGGCCGTGCAGCCAGTCGACGGCGTCGGTCAGCAGCCGGCGGCCGAGTCCGCGCCCACGGGCGGCCGGATCGACGAAGAAGAACGCAATCCATCCCTGCTCCGGCTCGAGGTCGGCGCCGGCCAACGGCGTCAGACGGCGCACCGCGTAGGCCGCGCCGACGACACGGTCACCGTCGACGGCGACCCGCAGCCCTTCGGGATCGAAGTTGGCGTCGAGCAGCACCAGGGACCGGAAGCGGTCCGGCGTGATGGGGTCGGTCGGCGCACTCCGGCGCCACGCCTCCACCAACCGCGGGCCGTCGCCTGCGCGAAAGCCACGCACCCCGGCCCGGGATGTCGTCGTGCGACCGGTCACCGACGGGGGTGCGACGCGGTGGTCCGTGCCCATCCATTGCCCCCGTCTGCCGGTGACCTCTCGAAGCGGTGGACGGAAACGTACCTTCATGTCCATCAATTTCGCAATTGTCCACCACCCGTTCGTGCCAAGGGTGGCTGCCGCGCTGGGCTCCGCGATGCAGTCTGGCAACGTGATGGCAACGGCTTCTGCCCGGTATCACGGCGGGCACCACCCACGGCGTGATCCGGACGACGACGGTGAGCATCACCTGTGGGCCGAGGCGCGCCACACGATGACCAGGCCGTACCCGGCCCCCTTGACGACGTCAGATCCGCAGGCCGTCGCCGGCAGCCGCATGAAGCGAAGGACAACCTCCCACGCATGCAGGATGTCCCATCCGAACAAACTGACGTCGACCAGCGAGAGCCGAGCGAGCAGCACGCAGGAGGTCAAAGAACTGCCCTGCCCGTTGTTCACAACCATCCGTTGTTCAATAAGGTGAACCGGCGTGGATCTCGAAGCAGTACGTACCTTCGTCGCCCTCGCGGAAGCGGGCCAGTTCCAGAAAGCTGCCGTCGACCTGTCGATCACCCAGCAGGCCGTTTCCAAGCGCATCGCCGCGCTGGAGCGGAACCTCGGCGTGCGGCTGTTCACCCGCACGCCGCGCGGCGCCGAGCTCACCATCGACGGGCAGGCGTTCCTGCCCCACGCACGCGAGCTGCTGCGCGTCGCCGAGCGCGCGGTCGCGTCCGTGCGCACCGTCCGCCGTCCGCTGCGCGTCGACGTGATCGCCTCGCGCAGCGCGGCGGCGGGCATGATGCGCGGCTTCCACCGCGCGCACCCCGAGATCGACCTCGACGTGCTGATGCTGCTCGACATCGACACAGCCATCGCCGCCATCCGGTCCGGTACGGTCGACGCGTCCTTCCGCGCCGTCGCCGTACCCGGCCGTCCCCTTCCCGAGGACATCGAGTCCGCCCGGGTGCTCGACGAGCCGCTTCAACTCCTCACCGGCCCAGCCCACGCACTGGCGCGCGCCCGGTCGGTGACCGTCGCCCAGCTCGCCGGGCACCGGATCTGGATGCCCGGCCTCGCCCCCGGCACCGAGTGGGCCGCCTACTACGACGACCTCGTCGCCGAATTCGGCCTCACCATCGAGGCGACCGGCCCCAACTTCGGCTCCGACGCGCTCCTCGACACCATCGCCGACACCCCGGCTCTGGCCACCTTCATGGGCGAGCACACCCGCCTCATCTGGCCCGCCGACCACGGCCTGCGCCGCATCCCGGTGACCGACCCGACGCCCGTCTACCCGCACTCGCTCCTGTGGCACCGCGACAACCCCCACCCAGCGCTGGCCACACTCCGTGCACACCTCGCCGCCACAACGGCCGGCCACGACGCCGCCGGGACCTGGGCGCCGGGCTGGGTGGTTCCGCGCTGAACGCCTCCGCGCTTCGCTCAATGCCCGCCCCGGCAGGAGTGTCCGCCGCCACCGCCCGTTGCTGGCGATCAGCCGGGTGGCCGCGGCGGCTCCTGTCAGCCCCATCGGAGCGACTCCGGAGGGCAAAGCCATCTGGGAGACCACACGATTGCCCAGGACGGGCCGAAGAGGAGCCCGAGCTGGGCGTCGAGTGCGGCGACGGCCTCCTCTGCGACCCCGGCGGCACCCGCTACCGCGACGCCTGCTTCTCCTCGTACCCCAGGTGTGGCGGCACGGTGACTGGATCACCGTCACGGAACAGCTCGTTGATCGTCCACGGCCGCTCCGACAGCACGTTGAACCGCAACGGTGTGCGCCTGAGCAGCGCCGACATCCAGTACGCCGTCGAACGTCTCCCCGAGATCGCCGAGGTCCTGGTCATCGGCACGGAGGAACCCGACGGCGGCCACTGGATGCCGCTGTTCGGGCTCCTCGCGGCCGGAGTGCCCCTGGACGACATGCTCCGCGAGAACATCCGTTACGCACCGGCAAGAAACTCGAGGTCACGGTCGAACGCCTGCTCAAGGGCGGCCCGGTCGAGCAGGTCGTCGACCCGGCCGCCGGGACCGGTCGGCATGGCAGCCGCACAGATCACCCTCGCGCCTCGCACTCGACGTCAGATCACGCGGAAGAGGTCGGCGGCGGCGTGGACGTCGGTGAGGTCCTCGATGGAGCGGAGGTTGTCGCACAGAGCGTCCAGGACCGAGTCGGCTTCGGCGGCGCGCGGGGCGCCGATGACCACGCCGAAGGCCCGGAAGCCCAACCGGCGCTTGGCGTCGTTCCAGCCGCGCATCCATTCCTCGGTGACGCCGCAGTCGTCGTCGGTGATCATCACGATGTCGCCGCGCGCGCGGGCCGAGTCGGCGAACTCCTCCTCCAGCAGTTCGCCGGCCACTGACAGCGGCGCCTGGTAGCTGGTTCCGCCGCCGAGGAAGGTCTCCGCGAAGTCGAGGACCCGGTCGATGCCGGCGGGAGGACGGCCGGCCGGGAAGCGGAAGACCTGGATCTTGTCGGCGGCGGAGAACAGGATGCCGACGAAGTCACGCCCCGCGTGGCGGGCCTGATCCAGCAGCGCCAGGGCGCACGCCTTCGCCCACGCCTCCCGGGTGACTCCGCCGGGCCCTGCCTCGTACATGGAGTGCGAGGTGTCCACGCACGCGATGACGGCGCCCCGGCCGGTGCCCTGCTCTCCCTGGCTGTCGTAGAGCATCAGCTCCCCGGCGGCGTAGCGCACGGCGAACACCGCACGCAGCTCGGGCAAGCCGAGGTTGGCCAGCTCGGAGGGGATGACACGAGCGAGGTCGTTGCCGAGCGTGACGCCGACCAGTTCTCCGGCGGCGTTCTCCACCTTGCGGGCGCGCTCACCGCCGGCCATCTGCCGGAAGCGACCGATCAGCTCGGCCCACTGCGCGAGCCGGCCGGTGCGCAGCCGCTCGGCGAGCCGGGCGCGCTGGTCGAACGGCATCCGCTCCAGCTCGCCGGGGGCAACGCCCCATGCCCGCATCAGCGCGGCCTCGTTCCGCACGGCCTCGGCGGCCTTCGCCGCCGCGTTCCGCGCGGCGGCACGGATACCGGGGGCCGCCACCGCGAGGGCCTGCGCGGCGTCCTGGGCGGCCTGCCGCGCAGCGGCCTCGGTGGCCTCGGTGGCCTCGACCGCCTGTCGCACGGCGTCGGCCGCAGGGACCGGCACGGTGCCGACCCCGTCGGACCAGTCCGCCTCGCCCGCCGCCCGCTGGAGCGGTTCGCCCACGGCGGTCGCCGCGTCTTCGGCGCCCTGTTGGGCCCTCTTCGCCTGCTCGGCCCGTTCCCGGGCCTCCCGGGAACGCTCCAGCATCACGCGCAGCGCGGCGGCCTGGGCGAGCACGGCCATCGCGGCCGCGTAGGGGTCGCCGGTGGTCTCCCGGCGCAGCTCGGCGAACTCCGGTGACTCCACCAGTGAGGTGATGACCTGGTGGTTGACCAGCCGGGAGGGGGCCATCTCCGCGCGCTCGCGCAACCGCGGGCTGACCTTGTAGGCGGCCAGGAACGCGTCGGTCAGAAGGTCGGGGGCGTAGTCGTAGTGCTCGCTCAGCTCCTCGCCCAGATCGCGCAGTCCGGCCGACTGCTCGTAGGTGTCGCGCCAGGTGATCCGGTCGAACCGGTCCGCGATCACTGCCGCGGTGTGCCGCTCGGAAGCGGCGGCGGACAGGCCCAGCCACTTCCCGGACCGGCTCGCCAGTTCGTCGAGCCTGCTCGGTGCTCCGTCCATGGTTCCGATCCCCCCGGGTGTTCAGAGCTGGGCCTGCACCGTGCTCGCGTCCACGCCGAGGGCCTCGGTGAGCACGCGGGCGCGGACGGCGCGCTGGCGTCCGGTGACCCGGTCGATGGCCGCGGTGGAGCGGCCCGCGCTCACCGCCTCCCTGCGTAGCTTCTCCAGCCGCTGCCCCGCGGTGGCGAGCTTGTTGTGGGCCTTCTTGATGACCCAGTCGCTCAGCGCCTCGCGGGACTGCCCGGCCATGGCGTCGAGCTGGGCCTCCAGTTCCTCGATGGCGTCGGCCAGGTCGAGCGCCTCCTTGGCGTCGGGGTTGACCAGTTGCAGCACCTCGCGCTCGACGGTCGGGCGGTCGGCGGGGGAGTCCCACAGCACGTGGGTCAGCACCGACAGGTCGGTCTCGGCGACCGCCGGGCGGCCGTCGAGGTACGCGGACGCCTGGAGCAGGCCCACCGCCTGCCGCCAGCGGCGGTCGGAGGCGACGAGTTTCCTGCGGCGCAGGGCCGCCCGCAGCGTGCACACCGCGTCCACGATCAGGTCGGGGACGTCCACGGCCGGGACGGCTTCGGTCACCGCGTGCTGCAACGCGGCCAGCTCGACCGTGGTCCGTGCCGGTGCCGCCGGGCGGCTGACGGCGGAGCGGACCAGCGCGGCGAAGTTCGAGGGGTCCGCCAGGTATCCGACCTCGAGCCGCACCAGCAGCCGGTCGTAGATCGCGGCCGCATCCTCTTCATTGGGCAGTTCGTTGCTCGCCGTGATGGCCCCGACCAGCGGGCAGCGGATCGGCTCGCCGCCGTTCTCGGGATGGTAGATCCGCTCGTTGAGGTAGCCCAACGTCTCGTTCAGCGCTGCCGTGGAGCACTTGAAGATCTCGTCGATGAACGCGACATGCGCGGTCGTGGCACGGCCCTCGTAGACCTGGCGGTACTCGCCCCGGGCCAGCGCGGCGACGTCGATGGGGCCGAACATCCGTGTCGGCGCGGTGAACTTCGACAGGAGGATCTCCCAGTAGGCCGCCCCCTCGACCCTGCCCGTGAGCTCCCGGGCCATCTCGGACTTCGCCGTTCCGGGCGGGCCGAGCACCAACGAGTGCTGGCCGGCCAGCAGCGTCACCACCAGCGTCCGCACCACATCGGCCCGCTCGTAGAAGCGGTCCGACAACTCGTCGCCGATCGCCCGCAGCCTCTTGGCCGTGTCCTGCGCGTCCACATTCAACTCCTCGCCGATGGCGCCCCGTTGGGCCCACGAGACGGCCCTCCTCCGAAGCTAGACGAAGTGACTGGTGGTTGAGGCCGATAGCGGTCACGCCGGGTCGGATCAGGCCGTGGCGTCGGCGCGGGCGGCCATGTCCAGGGCATGTCGGAGATCATGTCCTCCTGGCCGCCGACCATGCGTCGGCAGCCCGCCTCGACGAGGATGCCGCGGGTGTCGAGGCCGTACCGGGTGGCGGCCGCCTGGCTGGCGGCGGACCTTCTCCGGCTCGGCTGGCTGGTGCGCTCCGGCCAGCACTACCGGCTCGGCGCGAAACTGGAGGACCTGTTCGAGGCCACCCGCGAGACCGTCCACCTCGGCGTACGGGAGGGGGCTGGAGGTGGTCTGCCTCGAACGCATCCACGGGCACGAGGCCCTGCGACTGCCCTCCCGCATCGGCGGCAGCCTGCCGCTGAGCTGCACCGGCGTCGGCAAGGCCCTGCTCGCCGGGCGCCGAGCTGACCGAGGAGGTGCTCTCCCGGCCGCTGCTCAGCCTCACCCCCACTCCATCACCGACCCGGCACGCCTGCGTATGGCCCTGGAGAAGATCCAGGTCTCCGGCCTGGCCTACGAGGGGCAGGAGGCCGCCCTCGGCGTGAGCTGCATCGCGGCCCCCGTCTTCGCCGGTGGCACGACGGTCGCCGCCCTCTCCGTGGCCGTACCCGGATCCCGCTTCAGTCCCGCCCGACTCGCCCCGGCCGTACGGACGGCGGCACTGGGGCTGTCCCGAGCGCTGCGGGGCAGTGGCTGACCGGGCAGGCTCAGCGCATGCTGAAGCTGTGCCCCGCCCTGCGACACCCGATCCGCCCGAGGTGCCTGGCCCACTCGAGGAGCCCGGTCCACCCGAGGTTCCTGGCCCGGCCACGGGTCCCGGCCGCCTCGAGTCGGGCCCCACGCCTCGGACCGCCGTGGCGTGGCTCCCCCCGGCCGGACTGTGGCCCGCCATCCAGCGCATCCGGGCCGAGCACGACCCGCAGATCCGCCGTTGGCCGCCCCACGTGAACCTGCTCTTCGGCTTCGTACCGGAGGAGGACTTCCCGGCGGCACTCCCGCTGCTGGCCGCCGGGGCCGCCGGGTGCCGGCCCTTCGACATCCGGCTCGGCGGGGTCCGCGCCTTCCGCCACCGGTCCTACGCCACCGTGTGGCTCGACCCCGCGGCGGCCGGTGCCGCGCCCTGGACGGAGCTCCGGCGCGCGCTGGCGGAGCCCTTCCCGTACTGCACGGACCGCTTCCCGCGCTTCACCCCGCACCTCTCGCTCGGGCGCACTCGCATCCCGCGCGTCCTCACGGCAGAATGCGCCGCCCGGCTCGGCGTGCTGCACGCACGTGTGGCCGAGATCGCACTGCTGTCCCGCCGAGGTGCCGGCCCCATGCGGACCCGCGCCACGATCGACCTGGGCACCGGCGCGGTACACCACCATCTCGGACCGGACCCGCCCACCGGCGGCTACGAGCCACCGGAACGGCACTGACCGGCCGACGGCAACCGCCCCGTCCGGCGCCTCCCCTGCGGCAACCCCGTGCGTCGGCGTTCAGGACAGGGGCAGCCGCATGATCGTCAGGTCGAGTCACCGGCCGAACTTGGTGCCGACCTCCGGCACCGTGCCGACATGGTGGAACCCGAACCGTTCGTGCAGCCGGATCGCGCGGTGTTCGCGGCTTCGATACCGGCGATCACGACGTGGTGGCCGGCCTCGCGCGCCGAGGCGATCAGGGCACCCCGCAGTGCGGAGCCGACGCCGAGCCCGTGCCGGCCCTCGCGGACGTGGACGGAGTCCTCCACCGTGTGCCGGTATCCGTCCAGTTCCCGCCACGGGCCGTAGACCACGAGCCCGACCGCCTCGCCCTCCACCTCGGCCACGAACGCCGGTCCGCGCTCCAGGTGGACCGCCAGCCAGGCCGCCCCCTCGGCGGGGGGCTGCGGGGTCTGCGTCCACAGGACCGTCGAGTGCTCGATCGCGTGGTTACGGATCGCGCGGATGACGTCCACGTCCCCGGAGTGTGCCGGGCGCACAGACACAGCGTCGTTCCTCTCTCAGCGCCTACCTCGTGCTGTACTTCACGACCGGCGCCGTCGGCACTGCCCTCGCCGCACCCCTGCTCAACTCGCTCGGCCGGCCGGGCATCACCCTCACCGCCCTCGCCGTACTGCTCCTTGCCGTTCCCCTTGTCAGCAGGCCGAGTTGGTCTGGGTGAGCAGGCCCAGCCGCCACGGGAGTACTGGAGCTTGCAGGAGGGGATGGGCAGGGTCTGGTCTTAGCCCGCGCGGATCATCTCGCCGTGACTGATGTCCTTGGTCCAGGAGCCGGCCGGGAAGCTGACGTCGCTCGCCCGCGCGAACGGGTTGCTCTCGGTGGCGGCCAGCGGTGTCCACGACCCGGCGATGCTGCCGGAGGTCCAGGAGCGGAAGTAGCGCTTCCCGTCCGAGCCGATCGCCTCGACGACCAGCAGATGCTGGTTACGGAGGGGTCGGACGCTACGCGCCCTTTCGGCCCGGCGGAGTTCGACGGGACGAACACTGGCCGACTCGTCGGGCGTTACGGATGATAGGAGCCTCAGAGGGCGCGTAAATCCCCTGCGTTGCATTCGGTTCTCGCCGCTGCACCAAACGCGCAAGTCCCCCTTGTCGGCGGGAACGCACGCGTGCTTCACGAGAGAGCGACCTGTCAGCGGCAGCGGCGGGAGTTGAGCCGGGCGGCCTGGCGCGTGAGGTGGTCGCGCTCGGCGAGGTTGGGTGCCCTCTGGGCCGCCTCGGCGTACAGCCGTGCCGCCGTCATCAGGTCGCCGTCGCGCTCGTGGAGGTACGCCGCCACCGCGGTGTGGCGGGGGAGTGAGTCGTCCAGCGCCGCGAGCGCCGCCAGGCCGGCGCGCGGTCCGTCGGCCTCGCCGACGGCGACCGCGCGGTTGAGCCGGACGACCGGGCTGTCGGTCAGGTGCGCGAGCTCGTCGTACCACTCGACGATCTGCACCCAGTCGGTCTCCTCGGCGGTGGGCGCGTCGGCATGGAGTGCCGCGATGGCGGCCTGGGCCTGGAATTCGCCCAGCCGGTCGCGGGCGAGGGCCGTCTGGAGGATCTCGACGCCCTCGGCGATCGACTCGGTGTCCCACCGGCTGCGGTCCTGCTCGGCGAGCGGCACCAGGCTGCCGTCGGGCGCGGTCCGGGCTGCGCGCCGGGCATGGTGGAGCAGCATGAGCGCGAGCAGCCCGGCCACCTCGGGGTGGTCGATCGCCGCCGTGAGCTGCCGGGTGAGTCGGATGGCCTCGGCGGCGAGGTCGACGTCGCCGGAGTAGCCCTCGTTGAAGACCAGGTAGAGGACGCGCAGCACGGTGGCGACGTCGCCGGGCCGGTCGAACCGCACGCCGGAGACGGTGCGCTTGGCCCGGCTGATCCGCTGCGCCATCGTCGCCTCGGGCACCAGGTAGGCCTGGGCGATCTGGCGGGTGGTCAGCCCGCCGACAGCACGCAGCGTCAGCGCCACCGCGGACGCCGGTGTCAGCGACGGGTGGGCGCACATGAAGTAGAGCTGAAGCGTGTCGTCCACCGCGGTCGCGGGCCCGGGTGCCGGCTCCTCGTCGACAAGGTCCTCACGCCGGCGGCGGGCGGCGTCCGCCCGGGTCGCGTCGAGGAACCGGCGCCAGGCCGCGGTGACCAGCCAGCCCTTCGGATCCCGCGGCGGGTCGGCCGGCCAGACGCGGACCGCCTCGACCAGTGCGTCCTGCACGGCGTCCTCGGCCGCCGCGAAGTCGGCTCCGCGGCGGACGAGGATCCCGAGCACGCTCGGCGTGAGGCTCCGGAGCAGGGCCTCGTTCATCGATGAGATCAGTCCGTGATGGTGGGCGGCGCGGCCAGGAAGGGGCGCAGCTCGAGCCACTCGTGGATCGGCTTCCCGCCCGCGCCAGGGGCGGCCGACAGCTCCCCGGCCAGCTCGACGGCGCGCTCGTAGCTGTCGACGTCGATCACCATCCAGCCGGCGATGAGGTCCTTGGTCTCGGCGAACGGGCCGTCGGTGACCGGCGGGCGCCCCTCACCGTCGTACCGGACGAACGTCCCCTCGGGGGCCAGCGCCTGACCGTCGACGAACTCGCCGGTCTTCTCGAGCCGGGCCGCGAAGTCCTGCATGTACTGCATGTGCGCCGAGATCTCCTCCGGCGTCCACTGGTCCATCGGCACGTCGTTCACCGCAGCCGGAGCTCCGCGGTAGTGCTTGAGCAGCAAGTACTTCGCCATCGTGTTTCTCCTCGGTGCTGGTGCGACCCATTGTCGTCGCGTTCACCCCTGGGACGGAGCCGGTCACGGGTTCTCGACATCACCTCCGATTTTTTTTGGGGCTCTCGTAGATCAACGGATCCATGACGGGTCGTCGCGACTCGCGCACTGTACGTGACGCCCGCCGTGGCTGGCCGAATCCGCCTGTCAACTGCCGAGGACGCTTTCACCGACCCGGTCGCCCAGGTCACCCGGCCGGTGCGGGCGCTGCTCGCCTTCGCCAAGGTGCAGTTGGAACCCGGTGAGGAGGCGACGGTCCGCTTCGTACAGCTGGACCGTCTCGGCACCGGGCAGTGCCCCGGTGTTCCGTACCCGCGCGCATACGGTGAACCGCCCGTCAGTGGGTACCAGTTGGCGGTCGCCCGTCAGCCCGAGTTCCTCCTGCACACCGGGCAGCCGTAGGTCCTCGACGTCGCAGCCCTCGCCGGAGGTGCCGATGCCGAACATTCCGGCCTTGTCGCGCCGACGACCACCACGGCGAGATCCGCTCCCGCGGCAGACGCGATCGCGGCGGGGAACCCGGACCGGTCCTCGACCCGGATGGGGCAGCCCTGAGCGCATTCCCAGGGACGCTGACGCGAACGACGTCATGCTGCTGCTCAAGGCGAACGACGGCGTACTGCGCTGGTCCGGCGATCCCGCACAGGAAAGCCGACGACTCGTCGTGTGGTTCCTCCGTTCTCTCCCCACCTGACCTGCCGCTCCGTGGTCCGTGTATTCGCTGGGCCATCAGGGTGGATCTGGGGCCGGAGTGGCTTTCCATGAGGGGGCATGGATTTATACATAATGTGATATTCGACCCCAAGGGAAGAGTGCGTATCCAGGAGTGGAGTGGCCATGCCCGACCACACGCATCCGCGGCGGGCGACAGCCTGGATGAGGACGACCGGCCTGGAGGAAGTCGACGCCGCCCACGCGCCCGGTTCCACCGTGCTGGAGCCCGGACGGCTGTACCGAGGGATCACCGGCAGGGACGACCGGGCGCGCCCGGTCAGTGATGAGGAACTGGCGGCGCTGGACGACCCCATGGCGGTCGAGTTCTTCCGAGCGGGCATGTTTCCCACCACCGTGCAGGACCTGCTGTCCGGACTCCCTCCGACGGCCACCGCCTCCCGCAAGGTGTATCTGATCAGCGAAGCCGGGCAGATCCCGCCGGATGCCATCGGTGAACGCGACATGCGGTTCGCGATCACCACCGCCGTGGAAGCCAGCCAGGTCGACCTTCTGGTCAGCACCCAGGCGGGTGGCGACCCCGAGGTGGGATTCCTTCAGGTCGCGGCGTGGGATCCCGAAGCGAAGGTCTTCAACTTCTATGCCCGGCTCGGATCCAGCTGGGTGTGGTCGGGCAACTCCTGGCACGCATTGGAGCCGGAATCGCGAGGCAGGGGGTGCTTCGACAGCCACGTCAACGGCGGCGTGGTGATGAAGGAGTTGAGGATTCCCTGGCTGAACTGGCAGTCCGAGCGGGCCACTGTCCGGCTCGCCGAGGACGACCCGCTGCGCCATGACCAGCTGTTCCAGCAGGTCATCGGAGCCCAGCAGCTGGAACTGACCGTCAGGTCCCTCATCACCCGCTGGACGGCGGCCCGCCTGGCCGCGGTCACCGCGAACGGCGTTGTGGACCATCCGGACCGGCTGCTGCGCCACCTGTTCACCAGCACCACGGTCAACCTGACCAGCACCGACAGACAGAGCAGCAACATCACGGCGGACAGTCCCGAACTGACGCTGCCCACGGGCTTCTGGCTGAACCAGGACGTCCTGTTCGACGACCTTCGCCTGTTCACGCAGGCCGTCCCGCCCAGGGCACCTGCCGCCCGGTACCTGGCCGGCCTGACCCGGTTCGGATTCCGGCTGGAGGAGAAACACAGCGCGTTCTCCCAGGCAGGCGACACGTTCTTCGCCTTCGTGGTGCCCGAGGCCGCCCACGAGGACAACGAAGTGGTCCGGCAGATGGTCCGCAAGGGGCTTGTCTCGGCCAGGTTCGCCGCCTGCGTACTGATGGTGGACTTCCCCAACCCGGTCTTCAGCCCTGCCCGCAGCCACCTCATGCAGTACGTGCCGACCACGCCCACCAAAGCGGTGGAGTTGTGCGGCAAACTCGCCCAGGCCATCTTGGAGGCCGCGCGAAACCTGCCCGCCAACAGCCCCGAGGGCCGCTTCGCCGAGCACTGGCAGGTACCCGAGGACGACTGGCGGGCGGTGTTCGGACAGCGGGTGGACGCCTATCTGCGCAAGGTCACCGAGCACATCCGCACCGAATCCGGCTTCGACGACTACGTCCGGCTCGCCGAGTACCGCCGTCGACAGTTCCGCCTCAGGAAGCTGAACGAGTTCGAACTCACTCTGCCGGTCACCGACATTCCCCCCGGTGCCCCGCCGCTGGCGATGCGCGAGGACGCCACCGTCGCAGAGATGATCTGACGCCGCCCTCCGCCCTCACGAGCAAGGAGAACGCCATGGCCGGACTGGAAGCCTACGGACCTCCCGGCAACCTCGACGACCTGGACGACTTCGGTCGCAAGGCCTGGAACACGTTCATCTCCGACACGGTCGACGAGGCCATTCAGGGCCCCGACCCCCAACAGGTACGGAACGACAGCCCAAGACCGCAGTTCTACAACCTGACCAGCACCGACACGGCCGCGGACGTTCAGCGCGCCCCCATCAGATGGACCGCGTTCCCCCGCATCATCAAGATCACCTCCATTTCCGACCTCCAACGATGGCAGCGCGCCGACGCCAGCCGTGACGTCCAGGACGAGTACTGCGAGTGGAGCGTGACCCGCGACGGCTCGGGAAAGATCACCCAGGTCACCTTCACCTGTGAAGGTCCCGAGTACTGGGAGATCCTGGCGCAGACGAACCCGGACAAGACGCTCGAGCTCTACCAGAGATTCATCGGTCCGGACGTGCGTAAGGAGGATCTGTTCTCGCCGAGCGGCCGATACCAGCCGCGCAACAAGTGGAACAACTCCACGAGCCACGGCGTCATGCACTTGATTCAGCAGAACAACACACTGGGCGCAGAGATCGAATTGGCCGCGGCGGCCACCGTCCGGCGCGTCATCAACGGCATGGAACTGGTCACCGAGCAAGAGCTCATCGCCTGTAGCAAGTATGGCGCCGCGGAGCGCAACAGTGATCCGCACATCGGCGCGGGAGTCAACGCCCTGGCCCGCCAAAAGGCCGACATCAGCCTCGCCGACCCGGTCGGCCTGTACTTCGACGACCTTTCCACGGACGGCTGGGAGACCCCGGACGGCTCCGACCCCAAGAGCTACTGGAACTATCTGAGGGGCGACTCGGAGCACCGTGTCCGCGCCGTCTACCAAGTGCCCCCGGACAAGGGCTTCGGCGTCGGGGACATCACCATCGGCGGGAGGCCCATCGAATTCGGAGCCCAGATCGCGGACTTCATCACCATCAGGCTCACCGGGGTCGCCTGCCGGTTCGGCGAGTCCATGGCGCAGCCGCAGACCGCCTGTAAGGAGTTCCCCGCGGTCGACATGCGGGAAGAGGCTTTCAACGCAGCCGCGTTCTCGGCCTCCGGCCGCTTCCTGGATCCCCGTCCCACCCTCTCCCACCGCTCTTCACGCATCATCTGACAGGCACCACAGGCACCACAGGCACCACAGGCACCACAGGCACCACAGGCACCCCACAGGCACCACAGGCACCCCGGCAAGGACAGGTGCGGATCAGTTCCGGTGGCCCTCACTGTTCGGCAGACCAGTGGCCAGCACGTCGAAAGCGCGCTTCAAACGGTCTTCATGGTCCGCACTGATCTCGGCGAGGGCACCGCCGGCCAGCCGCCGCTGCGCGGTTTCGACGGCAACCGTCCGGTAGGCGGCAACAAGGAGCGCGGCGGTCAACGCGCTGTCGCCGGAGAACCGCCTGTCGGCGCTGAGCTCCGCCGCCAGCTCTTTCTCGATCTCGAACTGGAAGGCCCGAAGGCGCGCGATCAGTGCGGGCGAGGCCATCACCGTCCGCAGGAACGGCTCGACTCCCTCGCCCAGCCCTGACAGCGCATGCCGTTGCTCGGCGAATGCGAGCGCCGCTTGGCGGACCGCCTCGACGGCGTTGACGTCGTCGGCCCGCTCACGGATCACGGTCCGCATGACGGCGACGAAGTCAGGGAGTCGGTCGAGCAGCAGGTCTCCATTGCGCTCGAAGTGTGCGAAGACCGTCACCTTGGACACCCCGGCACCCGCGGCGACCTCGGCGATGGTCACGTCCTCGAACCCGCGCTCAAGGAAGAGGCCGGTCGCGACCGTTGCGATGCGAGCCCGGGTCCTCGCCCCGCCTCGGGATCCCGTCGATGCGCTCCAGGGCGGCGTTCACGGCTACGTACCGCAATTCGGGGTCCAGTACGGCCAGCCCGATCGGTGACTGTTCCACCAACCGCACCGACAAGGCCACGTCCTGCTCGATCTTGCGCAGGGTTTCCTGCTCCGCGCACAGCCCGAGGGCGTAGTAGTCGCCCTCGTCGTTCTGAAGACGCATGTTGCGGAACTCCAGCAGCCGAGTCCTGCCGTCCTCCTGCCGCATGGGGAAGGTCCCGGCCCAGCTCTCGCCCGTCCGCATGACCTCGTCGAACAGACGCAGGACGAGGTCGAAGTGTTCTGCGGCCACCAGCAGGCGAGCGGCGTACCGGCCCAGCGCTTCGGCTGCCGTGTAGCCGAACAGCGACTCCGCCGGCGGACTCCACAACACGATCCGCCCGCGCGCATCCAGCACGACGGCTGCCATGCGCAGCACGTCCAGGAGACCGCCCGGCTCCGCCGCACCGGACGACGGCAGGAGGGATTGGATTCAGGACAGTTACTTCGTGTATCGCCTTGTGCCTGCACGGTGTCCGGCTGCCCTGTCGAAAAACGCCTGCGGCCACCGGGGGGCTCCGTCGTACGCTGACGCCTGCTGTCTTGCCGAAGGAGGGCGCATGGGGATGCGGAGCCTTACCCGTACCGAAGCCGAGCGACGGGCCGCGTTGTTGACGGTGGAGCGATACGACGTGGACATCGATCTCACGGCCCTGCCCGAGGGACCCGAGGTCCGATGCGTCTCCACCGTGACCTTCATCTGCCACGAGCCGGGCGCGGACACCTTCGTGGACTGCGCGGCACAGGTACTGAGCGCCACGCTGAACGGCACCCCCCTCACGCCCACCGATGACGGCCGGGTCCCGCTGCCCGCCCTGGCCGAGCGCAACGTGCTGCGGGTGGAGAGTGTCCAGGCCGACACGGCCACGGGCGAGGGCGTGCACAAGGCGATCGACCCCGCGGACGGCGAGGTCTATGTGTGGATGAGTTTCGAACCGGACGAGGCCCGATTCGTCTGGGCGTGCTTCGACCAGCCCGATCTCAAGGCCCCGCACGCGTTCACCGTCACGGCCCCGCCCGCATGGACGGTCACCAGCAACTCCGGTGACCCGCGTATCGAGGAGCTGGACTCGGCCCGCCGCTGGATCTTCCCGGACACCCCGCCACTGTCCGTGTACAACACCGTCGTCAACGCGGGCCCGTTCCACGAAATCCGCCGCGAGGCCGACGGCCATGACCTGGGCCTCTACGCCCGCCGCTCGCTCGCCGAGGTCCTCGCTCGCGACGCCGACGAGATCTTCACCCTCACCCGCCAGGGCCTCGCCTTCTTCGGCAAGGCCTTCGCGATGCCGTTCCCGCAGCGCAGGTACGACCAGGTGTTCACGCCCGAGTTCGGCGGGGCGATGGAGAACTACGGCTGCGTGACCTGGTCGGACGTGTTCCTGCGGCGGGCCACGCCCACGCCCGCCGAGCGCGAGCTGTTCGCCAGGGTGCTGCTGCACGAGATGGCGCACATGTGGTTCGGCAACATCGTCACCATGCGCTGGTGGGACGACCTCTGGCTGAACGAGGCGTTCGCGGAGTTCGCCTGCCACTGGGCAGCCGAGCGCGCCACCCGGTACACCGACGTGTGGGCGAGCCACCTCGTAGGCGGCAAGCTCCGGGCGTACCTGGCCGACCAGGGCCCCGCCTCCCACCCGATCCACCAGCCCATCCACGACGTCGCCCAGGCAGCGTCGATCTTCGACAGCATCACCTATCCCAAGGGTGCCTCCGTCCTCCAACAACTCATGACGTACGTCGGCGAAGAGCGCTTCACGGCCGGCATGGCCACCTACTTCGCCCGTCACGCGTGGGGCAACACCACCCTCCAGGACCTGATCGACGCCCTCTCGGAGGTCAGTGGGCGTGATCTGGACGCCTGGCGCAGGGCCTGGCTCGAGAGGGCGGGCACCGACTGCTTCTCGCTGGAGCGTGACGGCGAGACCGTCACGCTGGTGGCCGCAGGCACCCCGCGTCCGCAGGTGCTGGCGGTGGGTGCGTACGGCAGGAACGGTGAAGCGCTGGAACGCAGCGCGCTGGTCCGGGTGGAGGTGACGCGGAGCCGTACCGCGGTCACCGGCCTCCCACCCGCGGCGGACGTCCTGCTGATCAACGACGAGGGCCTGACCTTCGCCACGAGCCGCCCGGACTCCACGACGAGGGACGCCCTCTTGCGTACGGCGGCACAACTGCCCACAGCCGTCTCGCGGGCCGTGGCCGCGTCCACCGTGTGGGACATGCTGACGAACGGCAAGGTCACGGCGACGGAAGCCGGACGGTGCGTCACGGAGGTCCTGACGGCCGAGACGTCCGACGCCGTGATCGAGCCGTACCTGACACTCGCCGCGAACATCGCCGAACTGTGGGCGCCGTCCGGCGAACGCGACGGGTTGACGGCGGAAGTCGCGGCAGCCTGTCGGCGTCTCGCCGCGAGTCCCGGTCACCGTCAGGTCGCGCTGCGTGGTCTGGCCCGCACGGCGGCGAACGCGGACGACCTGGAATGGCTCCGCGAACAGGCAGGTGACGACGTGGACCTGCGCTGGCGCGCGCTGGTCAGGGAGGCGGAACTCGGCCGGGACGTGGCTTCCGAAGCCGCCCTCCTACTGGAACGTGACCCGGACCCCGACGCCTGGGTCCGCGCCCTCACCGTACGAGCCGCCCTGCCCGACCCCGCCGCGAAGGCGGAGGTCTGGCAGAAGCTGGTCGTGGACCGCCAGGTCCCCGTCCAGTCGGTCGGCCAGGTGGCGGCGGCCTTCTGGCGCCCCTCCCAGGACGCGCTGCTGATGCCCTACACCCAGCGCTACCTGGACTCGATCCCCCATCTGCACCAAGGCGGAATGATCGCGGCCGCCGCCTTCACAAGCCACCTCTTCCCCTCCCAGGCCATAGATCCCACGTACATCGAAAAGGCCCAACAGGCGTCCCATGAAGCAGCCCCGGTGGTCCGCATGACGCTCCTGGAACGCTCGGACACGGTCAGCCGAATGCTCCACGCCCGAACCCGTAGGGGCTGACCCGACGCACGACACGATCGGGGAGCAGGGAGGCGCCGCTTCTCTTCCTTGGCGTCCGTAAATGTGCCTCGTAGGAGAATATTTGGGCACGTGACGGAATAGCCCGCGACATTTGGGATGACGCAGATGTGGGTGTAACGCGGCAGCGCTCCCGAGGCGCAGAAGTAAGCAGGAACGGGTCACTGGCCGGTGCTGTATCTCGGCTCCTTGGGTGACCCTGCCGGCAGAACACGCGTCAGATCGGATTTTTTGTGAACAGCACCGACCCGGTTTCCGGAAATCAGGCCTACCACCAGCCCTCGGGGCCCGGCCACCCCGCACGCAACCAGGCCGCTGCACGGCGGACATCCCTTGCGATCTGCACGATCGCCGACACTGCGGCCGGTTTCCTGGGGCTGTGGATCGTGCTCTACCTGCTCGACGCGAACCAGGCGAATCCATTCGTCGAGTTCGTGCACGGAACGGCGGACTGGCTGTCCGGTTGGGCACAGGACATTTTCACGATGGACACAGAAAGTCTGCGTGTTGTCCTTAATTATGGTCTCCCGGCCGTCATCTATTTGCTGATCGGTCACGGGATCGCCGCCCGACTGAACCGGGCCTGACAGCATTACGAGCCCACGACAGCGAAAGGAGCAGCGCTGTGATACGTACTTCCAGCGAAAGCGATCACATGCCGATCTACGATGACCTGGTGCGAGAACTGGGTGACGCCGTGGCGGAGGCTCAGATGGCCGCCGAGCACACGCAGCACAAGGCAACGCAACTACTGGGCAGAAACCATGCCGGCCAGTCGCACCCGCCCAGGGCGTAACAGGTTCAGCCAGGGGCGACCCGGCGGATCGCCAGCGCGTCCAGGCGGCGCACTTTCGCGTCGGAGAGGGCGCACACCAGGTGCCCGACCGTGGCCGGAGGGCCGGGCCGCGGGGGCCCACCGTGCACCGCGGTCTCGACGAAGTGCCGTAGGCGTTGGCCGCACCCGCGGTAGAACCGCAACTGGGCACGGCGGCCGGAGAGCCGCCACCCGAGGAGAAGACCTTGTAGGTGACCTTGCCGCGCTCCAGGTGGCCCTTCAGGGTCTCGTAGGCCCATCCCCAGACATCGCGCAGGCCAGGCCCGCGGCCAGGCCGGTGCGATGCCTGATCACCCCGCTCGGCTCGCCGCCCCGGCCACGAGCACTCCCACGGAGCGCCTGGGCCGGGCCATGGGCGCGGCTGAACTCGGCCGCGAACTCGGCGACGCGGGCGGCCCCCTCCTCGTCGCGGCCGTCGCCTCACTCACCACGCTCATCTACGGCTTCGTCGCGCTCGCGGCCCTGATCGGGATGGGCGCGGTGCTCGCGATCGTGCACCGCCGCCCGGTGCCGGCGGTACCCCGGGCCGAGACGGGACGGTGAAGGGACGCACGTGCTGCGTCAGTTTCCGGCCTCTCCGGCGCAGCGGTGCCGCTGCGTTCCAGCTCCTCGCGGAGCCGGGCTAATGCCCGGTGCAGGGTGCTCTTGACCGTCCCGACCGACATGCGGAGGGTCGCGGCGGTCTCCTCCGTGGACAACTGCTCCCAGTGCCGCAGCACGACGACGCCGCGCTGCTTGGGAGGCAGTACCTTCATGATGTCCATCAGCAGGGCCCGGTCGGCATGCTGCTCGGTGGAGTCTTCGACCGACGTGTCGGGCAGCAGCTCGGTCGGCACCGCTTTCAGCTTGTTGGAGCGCCACCACTCGGTGCGGGTGTTGATCATCACGCGCCGTAAGTAGGCGTCGGCGAGTTGCTTGTTCGCGATGCCGTCCCAATGGCAGTAGGTCCGTACGAGAGCGGTCTGCAGCAGGTCCTGGGCGTCGAGTGGATCGTCGACGAGGCGCCGGGCACAGCGCAGCAGACTGGCGTGGCGCGTACGTACGTAGTCCTCGAAGTCCAGTGCCTGGTCATGGGCTTTGAGCGGATGCATGTGTCGGCTTCCTTTCCGAGGTGGCTGTCCGCACCGTCCGACTCCGACTCTTCCGGCTGGGGCATTGAATGGGCAGCTGGTCCGGCCACCCGGATCAATGGCTCCGTCGCTGGTCACGGGCACGGCGGGGCGTTGGCCAAAGGCCTCAGAGGCTGCCTGGGCGGACCAGGCCGGTTCTCTTACCCCGCTCAGGATGGGGGTGACCTCGATGGTGGAGATGTGTGTGAGGGCACCGATGGTGTCGCTCAGAAAGACGCCCAGCCGGGCCAGGTCGACTTCGGTCGCGAGCCTGAGGACCTGACCGCCCAGCAGTGCCTCCAGCCGGCGGCGGGCGGTCAGAGGAGTGGTGTCGGCGCGACGGGCGAGGTCGGTGTAGGAGGCTCGTCCGTCCTCGATCAGCGCGGTGACGAGCTGGTGGTCGACGGGCAGGAGGGCGGAGCGGGCGGGCGCGGCAGGTACGTCCGGCCGCAGACTGGTCAGTTCGGCTTCCGACAGCAGGCCGCCGCTCCAGTCGAAGGCGGCTGGGAAGACCCGCAGGAGAACATGGGAGGTCCACGACTGGACCGCGGGTGTCGCGGGAAGATCGCGCAACAGCAGCGTGTTGCGTGCGTCCGGCCCGTCCAGGAACAGGATGGTGCAGATTTCGTCGCCACCGCCGAGAACGTCCACCCAGACGGTGTCGGGGCGGCGGGCCAGGGTGGCGGCGATGGCACTGATCCGGTTGGGCCGGCACCGGATGCGCAGGGCCAGCGGAATCAGATCGGGGAACCACACGGGGTTGCGCACGGCTGTGGCACGCAGCGTTCCGTCGTGGAACAGCGGTGCCGGACGACGCACCACGGTGCGCTCCGAGATGCCCAGGACGCGTGGACCTGCCGACGCTGAAGACCCGACTGGTGGAATCGCGCGACCGGATCGCTGCGGCCGTCGGCATTCCGCTCGACGGCACGTGGCGTCCGCGGCAACGCACGCGCGTTTGCGCAGGTCGACGTGTTCACCACGAGCCCCTGTCGCGGCGACCCGGTTGCGGTCGTCCCTGATGGGACGGACCTGGCCGACGAGGAGATGCAAGGCCTGGCACGCTGGACGAATCTGTCCGAGACCACGTTCGTACTACCGCCCACCACGCCGGAGGCGGACTACCGGCTGCGCATCTTCTCCCCCCAGGGTGAACTGCCGTTCGCCGGGCACCCCACCCTCCGCTCCGCGCGGGCCTGGCTGGATGGCGGCGGCACGCCGCAGCACGCCGACCGCATCGTGCAGGAGTGCGCCGCGGGCCTGGTCATCGTGCGCCGCGGCGAGGGCACTCTGGCCTTCGCCGCCCCGCCGCTGGTCCGCGAGGGTGCACTCGACGGTGCGTACCTGAACCAGACCTGTCCCTTATCCCGGACGGGATGGTCGGCGCGATCGGTGCTTACCCCGACGGGTCCGAGCACGACTTCGAGATGCGCACCTTCGCCCCGCGCTGCGGTATGGCCGAGGACCCGGTGTGCGGCAGCATGAACGCCTCCGTCGGGCAATGGCTCACCGCCACCGGCCCTGTTGGCAATGTTGACCGTAGCTCATCGGCAGGGGTGACAATTTCCGGAGGCCGTCAGCTTGTCAGGACGCTCCGAGGCCGTGCAGCAGGGTGTCGACGACGACGTCCGCCGCCTGTGCGGGGCTCAGTTGGGGCATCTGCCGGGACACGAGGTGCATGAGCTGGGGCAGCAGCGCGGCCGTCCATCCCTCCGGAAGACCGGAGCGGAGAAGCCCTTCGTCGGTGGCGCGTTGCAGAAAGGCGTCGACCGCGCGGCTGGAGGCGTCGCGACGGGCGCGAACGGCGTCGTCGGCGAGCATGCGGGTGAGGTCGACGGGCCAGGTGCGGTTGACGGCGATGATGTTCTCGACGTAGCGGTGCAGGGCGACGGCAACGGGCGCTTCGCGCAGCCGGGCGTCCTCGATGGCGCGCTCGATGGCTGCCAGGCGGGATGCGTAGATGGCCGCGAGGAGTTCCTCGCGGGAGGCGAAGCGCCGATAGACGGTGCGCCGGTCCACGCCCGCCTCGGCGGCGATGCTCGCGATGCTCGCGCCCGGGTCGGCGGCGAGCATGCGCGCCCCCGTGGTCAGAACGGCTTCCAGATTGCGTGCTGCGTCGGCTCTCACGGCGCCGAGTGTAGCTGGCACATGTGAAACGTCGGGCATCTAGTGCCACTTCGTCATGGAAGTATCAATGCTAAGTGCAACATTAGTGGGACAGAGAATCCGCATTGTTGGGCCATGTAGCACTGCACCGCGGTCGGGATGTTGGGGTCGTGGGTCGTGACGATGTCCCAGGTGGGCTTGTTCTTCCAGGCGGCGGTGGGGCGGGTCGGCCTCGCGTCGACACTCATCACCACCCTGACTGGTGATGATCTGTCAACGACGCCCAATCACCCGTCAAGGCGGTAACGACAAGTGGGGCGGGGTCTCAGAGGTGGTCGGCGTCGACGACGGCCTGAGCGAAGGTGGCGGGTGCTTCCTGCGGCAGGTTGTGGCCGATGTCCGCGATGGTTCGGTGCTCGTAGGGGCCGGTGAAGTGATTGCGGTAGACGGAGCCGTCGCCGGCCGGGGTGAAGGGGTCGAGCGCCGGGTCGAGGGTGATGGTGGGAGCGATGATGGGAGGCTGGCCGGCGAGTCGCTTCTCGTAGCGGTCATAGCGGCGTTCCCCGTCGATGAGGCCGATGCGCCAGCGGTAGTTGTAGACGACGACGGCGGCGTAGTCGGGGTTCTCGAAGGCCTGGGCAGTGCGCTGGAAGGTGGCGTCGTCGAAGTTCCAGTTGGGGGAGACGAGGGTCCACACGTAGCGGCACAGGGCGATACGTTCGTCGTGGTTCTCCATGGCCTTCTTGCCGCGTTCGGTGGCGAAGTACCACTGGTACCACCAGTTGTGCTCGACGGCGGGGACCGCGGGTTCCAGCTGCGCCTTGCGGTCGGTGATCAGATAGCCGCTGGTGGAGACGAGGGCCTTGACTCGCTCGGGCCACAGGGCGGCGATGATGTCGGCGGTGCGCGAGCCCCAGTCGAAGCCGGCGAGGACGGCCTTGTGGATGTCCAGGGCGTCCATCAGGGCGATGACGTCGAGGGCGATGGCGGACTGTTCGGCGCTGCGGGGGGTGTTGCGGGACAGGAAGCGGGTGCTGCCGTGGCCGCGGAGATAGGGAACGATGACGCGGTAGCCCAGGTCGGCGAGGAGCGGGGCGACGTCGACGAAGCTGTGGATGTCGTAGGGCCAGCCGTGCAGGCAGATGACTACCGGGCCGTGGGCGGGTCCGGCTTCGGCGTAACCGATGTCGAGGACGCCCGCCTTGACATGCTTGACCGTGCGGAAGCCGGTGTGGGTGCCGGGCTTGATGGCAGGCACGGTGGGAACGGGTGTGTGGCCCGGTGTGTGCTCGGCGGTCGCGGCGGTCGCGCTGGCCCGCAGGCCGGACAGCGAGACCGTGGCTGCGCCGGTACCCAGGCCGACGGCCTTGCTGAAGGTGCGCCTGTTGATCATGTGAAGCCCTCCGTACGAGACCACTGCGGCTCTTGGCGCGACGACCCTCGCACACGGGTCGTCACCTGTCAAACAGGTGACGACGAGCTCGGCTGGTCTCAGGATTTACTGCCACTCTCGCGTCAATGTACTGGATGCAAGTGCTACATTAGCGTGACAGTTCAGTCCGCATCCGAGCTATCCGAGAGAGAGAAAACAGATGATCACCTACGACCGGCTCTTCATCGGGGGTTCCTGGGTGACGCCGAGCAACCCGGAGCTGCTCGACATCGCCTCGCCGCACGACCAGTCGCTGATCGGCCGCGCGGCCCAGGCACAGCCGGCGGACGTGGACCGCGCGGTGGCCGCGGCGCGAGCGTCGTTCGAAGCGGGTGTGTGGCGAACGACGCCGCCGGCGCGGCGAATCGCGGCCCTGCGGCGGTTCAACGCGCTGCGCGAGGAGAACGCGGACAAGGTCGCGCACCTGATCACGCTGGAGAACGGTTCGGCGGCCTGGTTCACCCGGGCCGGACAACCGGGCCTGACCCGGCAGGCGAACTCCTACCTGAAGGCGGCGGAGGGGTTCGGCTGGGAGGAGACCCTGGCCCCCTCCGCCCCGGGGTCCCCGGTGCGCAGCGTGGTGCGCCGCGAGGCGGTCGGCGTCGTGGCGGCGGTGATCCCGTGGAACTCGCCGTTCTCCTCGGCCACTTCGAAAATCATCCCCGCCCTGCTCGCCGGCAACTCCGCGGTCCTCAAGGTCTCCCCGGAGAACTCGCTCAGCATGGGCTTCCTGGCCGAGTTGCTGGAGCAGGTGGGTCTGCCCGAGGGCGTGATCAGCGTCCTGCCCGCGGACCGCGAGACCAGTGAGTACCTTGTGTCGCACAAGGAGGTCGACAAGATCGCCTTCACCGGTTCGACGCGGGCCGGCCGCCGCATCGCCTCGATCGCGGGTGAGCAGCTCAAGCGTGTCAGTCTGGAGCTGGGCGGCAAGTCCGCCGCCGTGATCCTGCCGGACGCCGACGTCGAAAGGGCCGTCGCGGGCCTGAAGTTCGGCTCCCTGCTCAACAACGGCGAGTCGTGCATCGCCCAGACCAGGATCCTGGCCCCGCGCAGCCGCTACGAGGAGGTCGTGACCGCGCTGAAGGAACTGGTGGAGTCATTGAAGGTGGGCGACCCGAGCGACCCCGGCACCTTCATCGGCCCGATGATCCGCCCCGACCAGCAGGAGCGGGTGCGCGACTACATCCAACTCGGCATCGACGAGGGCGCCCGCCTGGTAACCGGCGGCCCGCAGATCCCCGAGGGCCTGGAGAAGGGCAACTACGTCACGCCCACCGTGTTCGCCGACGTCGACAATTCCATGCGCATCGCGCAGGAGGAGATCTTCGGCCCCGTCCTGGTCGTCATCGCCTACGACGACGAGGACGACGCCGTCCGCATCGCCAACGATTCCGAATACGGCCTCTCCGGCGGCGTCTGGTCCGCCGACGAGGCCCACGCCCTGGATGTCGCCCGCCGTATCCGCACCGGCACCATCACCGTCAACGGCGCCTCCGTCGCCTTCGACGGCCCGTTCGGCGGCTTCAAGGCCAGCGGCATCGGACGCGAATACGGTGCTGTCGGTCTCGGCGCCTACACGGAGTACCAGACCATCACCGTCTGACTCCGCCGCGGGAAGCACGGGACACCTTCCAGGGCACATCGAAAGTCACCGGCTTGACCGGTGACGCGTAAAGGGGGCATGCTGATGGTCGTTCCTGGCGGCAAGCGGGACGCGATCCGCGATCGACGAAGTGGAGAATGGCCATGAACAAGGAACTCGACATGGACGCCGCCGCGGCAGCGCGGCGCGCGCGGTACGGCAGGCTTCCCGAGCGCATCCGCTTCGAGGAGATGGCCGAAGAGGTTGAGGCGGCGCCGAGCGGCGCGGTGAATACCTCGTACGACCCCGAAGGTTCGTGGAAGTACTACTCGTGCCTGGCCCTCGACCTGGGGCTGTAGGTATCCGCGCAGCGTGAGAGGCCGCGCCCGGTGGCTCCCGTGCCGACCGCATGCGTCAGTCACCGTATTGACGGGTGACGCAGAGTGTCGTCACGATAGTGTCACCTCCTTAACTGGTGATGCAGGGCAAGTGTTTTAGTCCGGAGGCGACCGAAGACCTTTCGATCCGGATGGGGAGCACCAGCCATGGCAGTCAGCTACACAGCCGTTGTCGGCGTCGATGGAGAGGGCCGCAACGGAGGGCACGTCCGCTCCTCCGACGGCCTGCTCGAAACCAGCCTCGCCCTCCCCAAAGAACTCGGCGGCGCCGGTACCGCGACCAACCCTGAGCAACTCCTCGCGGCCGGCTGGGCCGCCTGCTTCCTCGGCGCTCTCCGACGTGCGGCCACCTCCCGCAAGTTCTGGCTCACCAGCACCACCGTCACCGCCGAGATCACCCTCACCCACGGCGACGACGGCGAGTTCTCCCTCTCCGCTGTCCTCAGCCCCGTCATCGGCGGCGTGGATCAGGCCACCGCCGAGGAACTCGCGTACGCCGCCCACCAGATCTGCCCGTATTCCAAGGCCACGCGCGACAACATCCCCGTCGCCATCGACGCCGCCGCCTGACCGCCCCGAAGCCGACATTCGCACTGCCCCGGCGTTGCGCGCAGTGGGGTTCACGATAGGCGCGTCGCGCCCTGTATCTCTGAGACACCTCGAAGCGCCGACAAGGTGTGTGAGGTGTGTTGAATCCGCTGGCCCGCTGCTGCGTGATCCGGTCGAAGGCCCCACCGGACGGCGCAAGTGCTGGGCTGTCGCCCCTGCACTGTGAAGAGCCAGGCGGCCAGGTGCTGAACACGCTGTGCGCGGAACTGTGTGAGGGGCCTGACCCTGGCATGGGAGGGGGTCAGCGCACGGCGGTGGCGGGTGTGGTCTTCTTGCGCGCGCGGTAGGCGGCCGCCTTGATCTTGTTGCCGCAGGAATCCATGCCGCACCACTGCCGCCGGAAACCCCGGGAACGGTCGATGTAGACCCGCGTGCACTCCGGGTTGCCGCACTCCTTCAGCAGGGGGACGTCCGGGCCGCTGAGCAACTCGACGGCCTGCCGGGCGACAGTCGCCAGGGTCTGCGCTGGGGTCGCGTCGGTGTGCCGCCCGGCCATGGTGAGCTGCGGCGTCACGGGGGTCTTGCGCGCGGCGGCGTTGACCACGGCGAGCGCCTCCCGATGGAACTCCTCGCCGAGTCGGCGGTCCGTGACGAGTCGGTAGATGGCCTCGCGTACGGTTGTCGCCTCCCGGACGTCGTCCTCCTCGCCCGGCGTGATCGTGTCCACGAGTCCGGATTCCAGGTACCAGGCGTTCAGCCGCTCCGGTGTCACGAACATTTCGAACCGGGCCGAGTGCCGGGCGCGGAGGGTGGCCACGAAGTCGAGGGCCGGGTGCCCGCATACGAATACATGGTTAAGATTCACATCACCATCTTGACAGGTGACTGTCGCAGGGCGCAAGGATCGTCACCGTTCCACCACGGTCGCCCCCGGTTCGACGCCCGGCGCCGCCTCCGGCTCGTCTCGCGGGTGTGGGGGCAGGTGGTTGCTGGGCTCGTCGAGCAGCAGCTGGGGCGGACGGGCCACCAGAACGGCCGGCGCGAGCCGTCGGCGCACGGGTCGCGGTGGAGCCAGGCCAGGTGTGTTCTCGCCGCGCGGTCACCTGAATGTGAACCTCGCTCTTTCGTCACCTTCTTAACCGGTGATACAGTCCGGATCGTTCTTCGGTGAAACCGAGGCTTTTCTCGGGTCGTACACCGACGCCATGGAGGCACACATGCGGCCGTCGTCCGCGGTGAATCCCCTGGCCTCCCCACTTGTCTTGCTCATGTGGTGTGCACATGTGTCGCCGTGCACTGGCGGACGCACACCCACTTCTTGGATGGGAATGCGATGAGACGACTTCTGACCGTCCTCGCGGCCGGTGTGCCGCTGGCTGCGATGGCGTACCTGCCGACCGCGTCGGCGGTGCCCGAGAACAGCTCCGCCTCCGCGCCTTTACGGTGCTCGACGTTCTCGGTGAAGGCCCCGGCCGGCACCGGGGTGGAGTCGGTGACGGCGGTCCACCAGGCGGGCGGCACCGTCCATGGGACCGGCATCCTGGGCGGCACGGTCACCGACGTCCCGGCATACTGCGAGCTGACGGTCACCCTCACCCACCCGGGCGACGGCGACCACGCCAAGGTGCGGACGTGGCTGCCGGTGAACGGCTGGAACGGCCGCTTCCAGGCCATCGGAGGCGCCGCCTACGCGGCCGGGGACAACGGTGTCGGACTGGCCACCGCGGTCAAGAACGGTTACGCCGCCGCCACCACCGACGCGGGCGTCGGCGACGTCCTGGACACCGGCTGGGCGCTGAACAGTGCGCGGCAGGTCAACACCGCCCTGCTGAAGAACTTCGCCGACCGCTCCCAGCACGAGCTGGCGCTCGTCGGCAAGCAGGTCGTCGACGAGGTCTACGGCAAGGCCGCCTCGTACTCCTACTGGAACGGCTGCTCCACCGGCGGACGCCAGGGCTATATGGAGGCCCAGCGCCACCCCGACGACTTCGACGGCATCCTCGCCGACGCGCCCGCGATCAACTGGGACGAGTTCGAGGTCGCCACTCTGTGGCCGCAGGTGGTCATGAACAACGAGAAGGCCTACCCGTCCTCCTGCGAGTTCAAGGCCTTCACCGACACCGCCGTCAAGGCCTGCGACTCGCTCGACGGCGTCGAGGACGGTCTGGTCGAGGACCCGGCGCGGTGCGACTTCGACCCCCGTCGCCTGGTCGGAACCAAGGTGGTGTGCGACGGCAAGGAGCTGACCATCACGGCCGCCGACGCGGCCGTGGTGCGCAAGATCTGGGACGGCCCTCGCACCACGTCGGGCAAGAAGCTGTGGCCCGGCGTCCCGGTCGGAGCCGACCTGTCGGCTCTGGCCGGCACCACTCCGCCCGACGCGAACGGCAACGTCAAGGGGGCGCCGTTCCGTGTGCCCGCCACCTGGGTCGCGACGTGGCTGGAGAAGCAGCCGGACTTCGACGTCTCGACGATCACCTACGGCCGATTCGCGAAGCTGTTCAGGCAGTCCGAGGCCGAGTACGACAAGGTCATCGGCACGGACGCGCCCGACCTGTCCGCCTTCCGCAAGTCCGGTGGCAAGCTCCTGACCTGGCATGGCCAGGCCGACCAGTACATCCCCACCCAGGGCACCGTGGAGTACCGCGAGCAGGTCGAGCGTGAGATGGGCGGCTCCAAGCGGGTCGACGACTTCTACCGCCTCTTCCTCGCCCCGGGCACAGACCACTGCGGCCTCAACGGCACCGACGGCTCGGCCGACGGCCTCGCCGCGCTGACCGCTTGGGTCGAGCACGGCAAGGCTCCCGGGACCCTGTCCGCCACTCTGGTCAACACCTCCGGGCAGAACGCCACCCGGCACCTGTGCAGTTACCCCCAGGTGTCCCGCTACAAGGGCCACGGCGACCCGACCGCCGCCTCCAGCTTCCGGTGTGTGCTCCCGCCCCGGCACTGACCACTCGCCCGCGTTCCCCGAACTGACCGGCGAGCGACACGACGAAGGGGTCGGCAGCTCGCGCTGCCGACCCCTTCCGGTCTGAGTGGTGGGTCACTTGGCCCGCAGGGGTCTCGCGAAGGACTTGCGCGGGGCTGAACGAGCGGCGACGGGGAGCAGTGCCGCAACCATCTTTCCCTTCAATGTGCTCGGCTGCCGCATAAGTTCGACGTCGCCCCGGGTGCCGTCGCCCTCGGAGCCATCCAGAAGGCCCAGCCGCCGCCGGCTCCGAAGAGCTTGGAGTCGAGCGTGGTGATGGTGACTGTGTCATCGCCCGGTTTCCACTCGTAGCGCGCACGCTCCCAGTCTCGGCGGCGGTTCCCTCGGTCAATTCGGCCCAGATGTCGCCGAGTGGGTTCGCCCTGCGGTACGACCGAACAAGGAGCCCCCACCTGGCAGCAGCCGGAATTCCTCACCGGCCTCGACGTCACGAGTACGTGGGCGGCCTGAACCTCGGTACCGCCGGCTCCTCCGCCGTACTGCTCACCGCCCTGATTGGTCTCACGGCCCAGCCGGGCAGACGCGGCAGACCGCTAGGGGTCGGCAGCCGGTCATCCGGCCGGCAGGTCGGCCAGGAAGCGCGCGCCGGAGGTGTACCCGGGATCGTGGGACACCTCACCGCCGACGGCGCGGGCCAGGCGCCGCGCGAGCGGCAGTCCGAGGCCCGCGCCGTCGTGCCCGTCCTCGGGGTCCGCGCGGCGGCCGGGCTGGAAGAGCTCGTCGACGAACGCCTCGGGCACGCCGGGACCGTCGTCGGTGACGTAGATCCGCACGCCGCCGGGCCCCTGCCGCGAGGACACGGTCACCCTGGAGCGGGCGTAGCGGATCGCGTTGGTCAGCAGCGGGCTGACGATGCGTTCGAGCAGAGCGGGCGCGATGCCCGCCGCCAGCTCGGGATCCGTCACCTCGACGACGGCCTTCACCCGCTCCGGTGTGCCGAGGTTGTCGACCAGCCGGCACAGGACGGGTACGACGGCCGTCGCGCCAGGGGCCGTGGAGGCGTCCTGCGCGCTTTCGCGGGCATCGTTCAGCAGTGTGTCGCAGATGGTGCGCATGGACTGGGCAGCCTCGGCGATCACCTCGTGGGTGGCGCTGGTTTCCGCGGCGGAGCGCGGGCGGGCCCGCCACCAGTCGAGCTCGATGATGATCCGGGTGAGCGGTGTGCGCAGTTCGTGGGACAACTCGCCGGTCAGCTGCTGCTCATGGCGCAGTACGGTGCGTATGCGGTCCAGCAGCGCGTCCAACGAGCTGCCCAAGCGGGCCAGTTCGGCCGG
Organism: Streptomyces sp. NPDC054834; assembly: GCF_053611185.1. NCBI lineage: Bacteria > Bacillati > Actinomycetota > Actinomycetes > Kitasatosporales > Streptomycetaceae > Streptomyces > Streptomyces sp. NPDC054834. The sequence continues at coordinate 265,510 of NZ_JBSGZV010000008.1, forward strand.
ATGAGCCTCGGCGCCGAACCGTTGGTCGGAGCCGACGGCGCTCCACTGGGTGGCCTGGTCGGTCATGGTGCGCACGGGACGCAACGCACGGCCGACGGCCAGGCGGGTCAGCGCGTAGGTGCACGTGAGCATGACCGCGTCCAGGATCAGGGAACCCAGCAGCAGGGTGTTCGCCGAGTTGCGGTAGGGGGCGAGGTCCAGGGCAGTCACGATCGTGGCGGTGCGGTGACCGGTCACGGGCCGGGAACACAGACGCACGAGGTGAGGGCTTTCGGCCTCGACGGTCGTACAGCGTCCGTGCCCTCGTGCGGCGAGCCGGTCGGCGGCCCGGGTCAGCGTGCCGTCGGCCGAGGCCGACGGAGGCTTCTCCAACAGGTGGGTCCCCGCGTAGATCCACGCGTTCGCGTCGAGGAGGCGGTCGTTGACGGACTCCACAACCCGCACCCGGGGACCGTCGGCGTCGACGGTCGTGGCGACAGCGGCCGAACGACTGCGCAGTTCGTCGTCCGCCAGATGCCGCAGGTGCCGGTCCACCACGGTGTTGAACACCACGGTCAGGACGGTCATGAGGAGCGCGGCGGTGGTCAGCGCCACGAGCGAGAGCCGGCCGCGCAGGGTACGCGGAGCCAGACGCCGCAGGAGACGGTTCATGACAGCCGGTGGCCGATCCCGCGCGCCGTTCCCAGGCTCAGGCCGCTGCCCGCCTCGCGCAGTTTGCGGCGCAGTCGGCTCAGGTACTGGTCCAGGGTGTTGTCGCTGACCTGTGCGCCGTCCGGCCAGGCGGCCCTGACCAGGTCGCGCCGGCGCACGATGCCGCCGTCCGCGGCCACCAGCGTGGCCAGCAGACGGAACTCCGTCGGGGACAGGTCGATGTCGACGTCGGCCTCACCTACACGTGCACTGTGCCGGGTCGCGTCCAGGACCAGGTCGCCGGCCGTGGCCATGGCCGATGGCGCGGCGCGTTTGAGCGTGGCCCGCAGCCGGGCGACGAGTTCGGCGAGATGGAACGGCTTGGGAAGGTAGTCGTCGCCCCCGGCGGAGAACCCGGACAGCCGGTCGGTGAGGTGGTGGCGGGCGGTCAGGAAGATGATCGGGGCGCCGAACCCGTTGGCGCGCATCGCCTGGCACACATCCCGGCCGTCCGCGTCGGGCAGCCCGACGTCCAGGACGACCGCGCCGATGCCGTCGGCGACCAGCCGCATCGCGGTCGCGCCGTCGGCGGCGAGCACGGGCTCGAAACCCTCCTCGGCAAGGCCACGGCGCAGCACGTCACGCAGGGCGTGATCGTCCTCAACGACCAGGATCTTGTGACGCATGGTCCTCCGTCGGATCATCGGCCGTACGGGCCGTGCCTGAGACGAACGATGCGGGCAGCCACCGGGCCACCGCCCACAGCCACACGCCGAGCCAGCCGGTCGCGAACAGCCAGCCCCCGACGACATCGGTGAACCAGTGCACGCCGAGGTAGACGCGGGAGAGACCGACCAGTACGCCCCAGCACCCGATGACGACGCCGAGCCAGGTGGCGCCGCGCGGAGCGCGTACCCGGACCGCGATGATCAGCAGCCCGGCGGTGAGGGCCGCTGTGGTGGTGTGCCCCGATGGAAATGCCCACCCGCTCGCATGTGCTGCCCAGTCGGCGTGCGCCGGACGCGGCCGGTGGACGAGTGTCATCACCCCGCGCCGCACCGCCTGCCCGGCTCCCAGACAGACAAGGCTCAAGGCGGCGGTCAGTAGCCGCTCCCGCCTGTTTCGCCCTGCCACCGCACCGGCGAGCGCCGCGAGCACGTAGGGGATGACCCCGGTCCCGGTATCCGTCACCCCGCGGGCCACAGCCAGGGCAACCACCGGGCGATGGCCGACCGACCAGGCCAGAATCCCGTCGTCCAGCCACAACGGAACACCTTGTCGACCCACCACGATCGCGCACAGCACCCCGAAGGCCGTCCAGGCGCCGAGAGCGATGCTGCCGGCCAGATCGGCGGCGGCACGCCGGTTCATGAAACCGTCAGCAGCGGCCGCAGGCGTTCTGCCAGGGGATTCCCGTATGCCGACCAGGCGATGATCACTTGCGTCCCCCCTCGGACCCGGCCGCCCGGCGGCCTCGGTACACCTCGGAAACAAGAGGGACCAGCGACACGACGACGATCAACGCAACCAGCGGCAGGAGATACCGGTCGACGTTCGGGATCGACGAGCCCAGCGCATACCCCGCAAGGGTGAGGCCGACGCTCCAGACGAGCCCGCCGACGACCTGCCACAGCGTGAATGTCCGCAGCGGAACCTCCAGCGCGCCCGCCATCGGATTGAGCACCGTCCGTACCACCGGCACGAAACGGGCCAGCACGATGGCCTTCGCACAGCCGTACCGGTCGAGCAGTTCCTCGGCGCGCTTCATGCCCTCGTGCAGACGCTGCGAGCGACCGCGCGCCAACAGCGCTCCGCCCGCCTTCCGGCCGAGCACATATCCGCATTGAGCCCCGGCCAGCGCTCCCGTCGCAGCCGCCACGAGCAAGGGCCCCAGGGACAGGTGCACACTGTCTTCGGCCGTACTCGTGCACAGCAGGCCCGCCGTGAAAAGCAGGGAGTCCCCCGGGAGGAAGAACCCCAGCAGCAGCCCCGTCTCGGCGAACATCACCACTGCTACGCCCAGCACGCCGAAGGCCGCCAGCAGCGAATGGGCGTCGAGCACGTTCACGGCCAGCTGTGAGGCGGCGTGGATCGGTGCGGTCATGGACGATGACCCCTTCCGGTGGACAACTTCGGCTTCACGCAAGTCATCAATCGACTACAGTCCTGTAGACGCTGTCTGGAACTCTAGCCGATCGCACAACGGACATCCGTTCCCGTCACTGCCACGTCCGGTCGTTGTCGCGCGGTATCACCCGCCCAACCGGCATGACCAGGGACTTTGTCGACGCGTTCAGGTTGCTGTCAGGTCGGCCGGGCGGTTTTGAAACTCCTGCACCAGAAGCTACAAAACAATCGCAAAGGCATCTGTGGCACCGGGAGTTCACCATGTCATCGTGCGGCTCATGACCACAGAGCGTCTCCTCGACAACCGCCCCCTTGCTTCCGTTCGTGCCATGGCGAACAAGGTGCCGGAAGTGACCGTCTACTTCTGGATCATCAAGGTGCTCACCACCGGGATGGGCGAGACCGCCTCGGACCTTCTGGCCCGAGTGCTCGGTCCGGTGCCGGCGGTCGCGCTCGGTGGGCTCGCTCTGGCCGTCTCCCTCGTCGTGCAGTTCGCCGTCCGCCGGTACGTCGCCTGGGTGTACTGGACCGCCGTCGTCATGGTCAGCGTGTTCGGCACGATGGCCGCCGACGTCCTGCACGTCGGTCTCGGCGTGCCCTACACGGTGTCCACGCCGCTCTTCCTCGCCGCACTGGCCGCCGTCTTCGCCCTCTGGTACGCCGTCGAGCGGACGCTGTCCATCCACGGCATCCGCACCCGCCGCCGCGAGATCTTCTACTGGGCAGCCGTTCTCGCCACCTTCGCCCTCGGCACCGCAGCCGGAGATCTGACCGCCACCATCGGCTTCGGCTACCTCGGGTCGGTCGTCCTCTTCAGCGCCGCGATCTGCGTACCCGCGGTCGCCCACCGTTTCGCCGCCCTGAACGCCGTGCCCGCTTTCTGGACGGCCTATGTCATCACCCGCCCCCTCGGCGCTTCCCTCGCCGACTGGATGGCGCTCGGGCACACCCGGGGTGGGCTCGGGTTCGGGCTGGCGCCGGTCACCCTCGCCTGGACGGCGGCCATCGTCTGTTTCGTGGGCTACCTGGCCTTCTCCCGCCGGGACCAGGAGCGGCCAGGTCACATGTGAAGCCCACCCGGTGTCAGCGCCCCGGGCTGTGCGTCGGCCGTTGACGGCCCGGCGGACGCCGGGGTGCTGGTGGAGCTGCACGCAGCGTTCGGTCCCGGCTGGTCATGGTTTCAGGCGGCCGCCACCGCCTGCACCGCCGGTTTCCGTACGACCCGACGAGCCGTCAGCAGGCTGGTGCCCAGGGTGGCCGCCGTCGCGACCGCGACCACCGCGAGCCAGATGCCGGGACCCGCGTGCGGCAGCACGTATCCGGCGCGGACCATCGTGAAGGGGATGATCCCCGCCAACGCGGTCAGGGTGCCCAGCAGAACGCCGGTCGCCGTCACCATCACGCCCTCGGCCGCCACCGTCGCGAGCACCTGCCCCGGGGTCCCGCCCGCCAGCCGCTGCTGCCCGAACTCGCGTCCTCGGTACGACGTCGCCGCGTAAATGGAGTTGACCAGCATCACGCACACGAACACCACGACGATGCCGACGACGGCGAGATTGACGCTCTGGAGGGTCTTGGCGTCGACCGACCGGACCGTGCCGGAGGCTGTGAGGGCATCGGTCTCCACGGTCTGTGCGTAGAGGGTGACGGTGGCAACGGCCGTGAACAGGACGACCGAGGTCAGAATCCCGGCCAGGTGGTCGGCCCGCCGCCGCACGGTTCGCACGGCCAGCCAGCCGCTCGCGCCGTCGAGGGGCAGCCGCTTCAGCAGCCCCCTGAGCAGCAGGGGGGACAGCAGGGCGCAGCCCACCGACAGCAGGATCGCCCCGTACGCCGGCGCCGCCATCAGCCATTCGTCGGTCGCGGGGAACGCGTACGTGGAGAGCACCGCCCCGGCACCGCCGACCAGGGCCGCGCAGGCAAGGACCGCACGGGCCCGGCCGTGCACCGCACCCGGCCGCGTCACCCGCCGTACGGCGAGGAAGGCCGCCCCTGCCGCCGCGATCAGGGTGACGCCGGTGCCGGAAAGCAAGGCGATGGGACCGAAGTGGTAGGCGACGTCGTGCGGCACCTGCCCGTTGTCCCGGAACACGCCCAACAGGGCCCGCCCGCCGGCCGTCGCCGGACCGATCGCCAGCAGGCTGCCCGCCAGCGCCACGGCCACCGCCTCGCCCACGACCATGCCGGTCATCTGCGCCGGGGTGGCTCCCGAACAGCGCAGCAGCATGAGCTCGGCCGACCGCTGCCGCACGTTCACGGTCAGCGTCGAGGCGATGGCGAAGAACACCAGCATGGCGCCGTAGCCGCCGACGACGCTCGACGCGGTGCCCAGCGAATCGGCGCTCACCCGGTCGATGCCCGGCTGGGCGGCCGTGTCGTGCAGCGAGGCGAACACCATCACGACGGCTGCGCCGAGGAAGGCGGCGAGCAAGGTCGCGAGAAAGCGGCCCGGGCGGTGGCGGACGGACTTCACAGCCAGCGTCAGCATTGCCTACACCTCCGCCGGGACATCGTCGCCCAGGTGCGCCAGCCGCTCGGCGACCGCCTCCGCCGTCGGCTGCCGCAGCTCTCCTGCCACACGTCCGTCCGCCAGGAACACCACCGCGTCGGCGTAGGAGGCGGCCACCGGGTCGTGCGTCACCATCACCACGGTCCGTTCGTGCACCCGTACCGCCTCCTGGAGCAGCCGCAGCACCTCCCGCGCGCTCCGCGTGTCGAGCGCGCCGGTGGGCTCGTCCGCGAGGATCACACGAGGCTCGGTCACCAGTGCCCGGGCGATCGCCACCCGCTGCCGCTGGCCGCCGGACAGCTGGTCGGGCCGGTGTCGCAGGCGGTCACCGAGTCCGACCAGGTGCAGGACCTCCCGGACCCGCTCCGGGACGACGCGCCGTCCGGCGAGCTTCAGGGGCAGCACCGTGTTCTCGGCGACGGTCAGCGTCTCCAGCAGGTTGTAGTCCTGGAAGACGAAACCGATGCGGTCCCGCCGGAAGCGCGTCAGCGCCGCCTCGGTACCGCCGGTCATTTCCACGCCGTCGACCCGCACGATGCCCCGGTCGGGCCGGTCGAGACCGGCGGCGCACCGCAGCAGCGTTGACTTTCCGGAACCCGAGGGCCCCATCACCGCGGTGAACGTACCGCGCCGCAGCCGCAGGGAGACCCCGTCAAGCGCGGTCACGGCACTGTCGCCGGTGCCGTGCGTCTTGGTCACTTTCACCAGCCATAACGCGTCGTTGGCAGGTGCCGTGACCTGCCGGTGGCGCGAACCTGCGCGCAACATCGTCATCACTCTCCGTCCGGACGTCTTGTGCTCCGCGCACGACGCTACGGGCGCCTCGGCCCCCGCACACGGGTCCCAGAACCCGTCTACAAGGGTGTAGTCAGCACCACCCCGGGCCAGTGTGCCGGACGGTCACTGGACTCGCGGTCGCGCGCGACTGGACGCGGACCGGACTCAAGTCCGTTACGAGGCCCGGGATGTGGTCGGCTACTCGTGCTCCCGCTCGGCCATGCCGGTCATGAGTGCCAGGTGGCTGCGGCGGACGTGTTCGCGCATCGCGCGTTCCGCGCCGTCGCCGTCCTTGGCCAGGATGAGGTCGACGACGCGGTGGTGTTCGTGGTCGGACTCGGTCAGGCGACCGGGCTGTGCCAGGGACGTGCGGACCGGACGCGCGTACGCCAGCTGGTTCATGAGCGTGCGGTAGTGCGCCTCCAGCTTGGAGTTGTCGGCGCCGACGACGATCAGCTCGTGGAACTCACTACCTGCTGACCTACCGACTCAAGCCGCTGTGGGTGAGGGACGGCGCGGGCGGGGTGCGGAAGGGCGCTGTCGAACACGCGTCCGCCGCGGTGTCCTGACCGTACATCAGGGACCGGACGCCGTCTCTTCGGGGACGGCGTCCGGCTCTGGGCATCTCGCTCAGTGGTCGGTGATCCGCTCGACCTCCCGCTGGGCGTCGTGGTACCACCAGGCGGCGCGAAGCCCGACCCGTAGAGCGCGACGGGGTGCTTGGAGCGGGCGATCACGGTGTCGCCGAGGTCCCTGTGGCGGGTGACCTTGCCACACGGAAGCGGCGGCACCGGCATGGAACTAGGATCGGTAGCAGCGCACAGATCACAGCGCCATGAGGGGCTGCCCCGGCCGGCCACCCCCAGGAGGTCCGCAATGGCGACGTTGCTGTCCGTCAACGTAGGGCTGCCCAAGGACGTCTCCTGGCAGGGACGGACCGTCCACACCGGAGCCTGGAAGGCTCCTGTCCAGGGCCCCCGCATGGTCCGGCGGCTGAACGTCGACGGAGACGGTCAGGGAGATCTGGCCGGGCACGGCGGCGACATCCGTGCTGTCCTCGTCTATCAGTTGCAGTCCTACCAGTACTGGCGAAAGCACCTCGGCCGCGACGACCTGGCCTTCGGCGCCTTCGGGGAGAACTTCACCGTCGACGGCCTGCCCGACAACGAAGTGTGCATCGGCGACCGGTACCGCATCGGCGAAGCCGAATTCGAAGTCACCCAGCCCCGCGTCACCTGCTATCGCGTCGGCATGCGCCTGGGCGAACCCGCCATGGCCTCCCTGCTGGTGGCCCACCACCGCCCCGGCTTCTACCTGCGTGTGATCACCGGGGGACGAGTCCAGGCCGGCGACGAGATCACCCTTACCCGCAAGGGCCCGGAAGAACTCAGCGTCGCCGACGCCGACGCACTGCTCTACCTCCCCGACCGCGACCCCGCGAAGCTGCGCAAGGCGCTGAACATTCCCGCCCTCAGCCCCGGATGGCAACAGTCCTTCCGCGAACTCGCCGCCGCTCGGCAGCCCGGACAGGAACCGGGATGGCCGGGTTTCAAGGCCATGCGCGTCGCCCGCATCGTCCCCGAGACCCCCACCGTCTCATCGATCTACCTCGATACCACCGACGGCACACCGCTACCCGAAGCCCGCCCGGGCCAGTACCTCTCCCTCCGCCTCGCCGTCGGTGAATCCGCCCCGGCAGTGCGCAGCTACTCCCTGTCCTCCAGCCCCACGGTGAGCACCTACCGCATCAGCGTCAAGCACGAGCCCCGCGGGAAAGTCAGCAGCTACCTCCACGCCGCCCTACGTCCCGAGGACCTCGTGGACGTCGCCAGTCCCCGCGGAACATTCGTGCTCGAAGAAACCACCCGCCCGGTGGTCCTCATCTCCGCGGGGATCGGTGCCACGCCCGTACTGGCCATGCTCCACCGACTCGTCGCCGTACGAGACCCACGCCCCGTCTGGTGGATCCACACCGCCCACGACCGCGCCCAGCACGCCTTCGCGGACGAGACCCATACCTTGCTGGCGCAACTCCCCAACGCCCACGAGCACATTTACTACACCGCCGAAGCCGTCCGGCATCCCGACGAGCCCCACATCACCCGGGGCCGCCCGACCTCCCGATCCCTGACGGCCATGGGCATCCCCACCGACGCCGACGCCTACCTCTGCGGACCACCCGCCTTCATGGACGACCTCGGCGGCTTCCTGCGCGATCACGGCCTGAGCCCCGAGCACATCCACACCGAACAGTTCAGCGCCCTCCCAGCCATCAACCCAGGCGTCACCACCACCGCCGCCATCCGGCCGCACCAACCCCCCGGTCCACCAGGGACCGGCCCCCTCATCACCTTCGCCCGCAGCGGCATCACCACTGGGTGGTCACCCGCACACACGTCACTCCTCGATCTCGCCGAAGCCTGCGACATTCCCACTCGATGGTCCTGCCGCACCGGCGTCTGCCACACCTGCATCACCCGCCTCGTGGCAGGCGACATCACCTACACCACTCCACCCCTGGAACTCACCGAAGTCGGCACCATCCTCATCTGCTGTAGCGCACCGACAACCGAAGTCGTCCTCGACCTCTAGCCGGCGAGCATGCGAGGACACCGTTGGCGAGCGCGAACTCGTGGGCGGCGAATGCTCCTACTGGGCCTGCGTGCCCACCGACCGGGGCGACTCCGGCCAGGCCCCGGACCAACCGGCATGGCACCGGCCCCGGAGACGGCCACCCTCTGGCAGGGCCCCGGCTACCAGGTCACCCTGCTCGCCCGCCGCAGCCTGATGACGTGCGAATCGGTGTTCGGCAGGTGGACGGCCGGCCCGGTGCGCTGCGATCACTGGGCGCCGCGCACGTCGTCGACTACGGCCGGGAGGATTTCACCGACCGGCGCATGCACTGCGACGTTAGCTGCCGTTCGAGCGCGGCGCGAGCACGGCCGAAGCGCGAGCGACCGACTCCGCCGGCAGTCACTGCCAGGGAACCGCATCCCAGGCAGGCACGGCATGCGCCCGGATCCGGTGGAGGGCGGATTGGCAGAAACCGAAACCCCCGTCGTAAGCGAGGATCGGCGGGTATGGCCGGGACCACCTGTGAGGTCAACTGGGGCTCTTGTCAGTGTCACGGCCCCCGGCCAGCCGCAGTGTCGCGAGGGCCGCCAGCCCTGCCGTGATGCCGAAGGTGAGGGCGGCCGGGACGCCGTTGCCGAGGTTCGAGAACAGGTGAACAGGCCCCCACACACCGACTGTGTCGTCCGTCGCCATGTGCAGCACCTGGCTCGCCAGCAGTCCCAGCACGGTCGCGCAGACCGCGCCTGCCGCCATCGCCGGCACCGTGGTCCGGGTGAGCAGGCCGGGCAGCAGCCGCAGCGCCCACCACACCACGACCAGCATGACCACGTCGGCGGCCCGGTACAGCAGCCAGTCGCCGAGGGGTGCGGTCGCCGGGCCCGCCCAGCCGCCGAGCAGCAGCCACTGGCGCAGCAGGTCGCCGGGCTCGGACAGCAGGCCGCCGCCGCCGAAGGAGGTCTGGATCCAGGCCGCCACCGAGTCGTACGAGAGGATCACCAACGACAGCGCGATCACCGCGGTCCCGGCGCTCGCGGCCAGACGGGCGGCGCGCGGCGGCACACTCTGCCGGGGCAGCGGCTCCGCATCCTTGGCGGTGACACGCGCCACGATCACCGTGAGCGGGGCGGTCAACAGCGCTGCGAACACCGCGACCGGCCCACTCGACGCGATCACACTCGCCAGCTGCGGCAGGACCCGGTAAGTGCCGTGCCCCCGGGATGCGATCAGCCACGGCGCGGAGACCGTCACGGCCAGCGTTCCGGCCACCGGGCCCCAGGCCCACAGCGCGAGCAGCGTGCCCGGCGTACGGCCCTGCGCCGGCGGCATCCTGCGGACCAGGAGCAGCGCGCCGGCCAGGAAGAAAACGAAGACCGCCACGAATCTGATCTGCATCGCGGTGCTGTAGAGATCGGCGTACTGGGTGCCTCCGCTCAAGACCGTGTCCCCGCCCGTGCCCGCGGGCCCGTCGGACAGCAGCGTCGCTGGGGGGTCGTACGACCAGGGTGCGAGCCATCGCCGGAGCTCGCTCGCGGACTGAATGTCGAACACGTTCGTGGTGCCGGGCAGTTGCAGTGCCTGCGCGCTCGCCCCCGCCCACCACAGCAACAGCGTGATCAGCAGGCCTCCGACCAGTGCCGGTATCACCGCGCGCCGATATGTCATGTACCTTCCCCCGCTTCGGTCCTGCATCCGTGAATGATTCGGTCAGCGGAAGAGTAGGGGGTCATGATCGCGTGCGGCATGCCCAGGGCAGAACGGCGGACCATTCCCCGTCCAGAGCACCTGCATTGAGTGCTCCAGTGCGTCCTTATGGGTGTGCGATGTCGGTGATCACCTGGTCGTACCGTCGAACGTTCCCGGTGAATGTCGAGTTCGGGTACTTCTGCCGCAGGCGAGCCACGGCCGCGTCGACGTAGGCCCACATGTCACCGGGGTCGGAGTGGGCTGCGAAGGTGGCGTTGGCCACCCATTCGCCTTCGTCGGTGGCCACGTAGGCTTCGTACTTCTGCTCTTCGGTGGTGACGGCCATGGATGTATCGGTCTCCTGGTTCGTTGCCTGCCGGGTGTCTTCACTCTTGGCGGCCGTGGTGTCGTCTGCGGTGTCGGCTGCCTGCGCTGTCCCTGCCGCGGTGAGCAGCGCTGCCGCTGCGGCCGTGCCGGCGGCGCCCAGTACGGTCCGCCGGGAAATCCCTGACACAGTTCTCCCCCCTGCGTCGGCACCCTCCCAGTGAGGAGCCGCGGCCGACCATACAGCCAAGTCCCTTTAAAATGAGAGTACTTGGCAGATATGTGCTCCCTCGCCCTCGCGGAACACTCGGTGCCAGGGACTGACTGGGCCAGGCTGGAGGGCCGAAATGCCGTTGTTCGGGTCGAGGTTGGAGATGTGCACCGGAAGTCAGTGAGGAACGACATGAACGACACCACCGTCCAGCGCAACATCGCCACCGCCCGGCTGCTGCTCGAGGATGCGATGCCGAACGGGCGCTTCGACGTCATCCGTCCGCTGGTCACCAGGAAGGAACTGTCCGCGGCGCTGAGCGACCAGACGTTCCGGACGCGGGACATTGCGGGCTACGGCAACACCGTCGTGCTCCAGTCCCACATGACCGCACTGCACTCCGGCACGTTCGCGGGCGCGCCGGCGACGGGCAAGCGCCTGGAGTGGGATGAGATCGGCGTGCTGCACTTCGACGACGAGGGCAAGATCACCGACCTCTGGTTCATGTGCCAGGAGCAGAGCCTCGGGGAGCAGATCGGCTACAGGATGCAGCTGAGCTGAGAATATGAGCACGATCGGACTGATCGACTGATCGGGCTCACCGCCGTCCATTGGATCAGCCGGTCTCGCGGGCGCCGGGCATCAGTCCTGCGAACACGATGGCGAGCATGCGGGAGCGTACCTGGTCGTCCAGGCTCCCGCGGGCGACGGCGCGCGATGCGCCGACCAGCAGGGCGTAGACCTCGGGCAGTTCGACATCGTTTCGCACCGCGCCGGCCTTCTGGGCGCGATGCAGGAGCTCTCCCACCGCTCGACGTAGAGCCTGCGAGGCTTCGGCGGCCTCACCGCCGTCGGTGCCTCCCACTTCCAGCAGGGCTTCCGCTATGGCGATCTTCGTCTTGGCGTCCGCGACCAGATGGCGGAAGAAGCCGAAGAACGCCCCGCCCGGGTCCGGGGTACCCAGCCGCGCCTCGGCCTCGGCCCGCAGCCGGCCGAAGTGCCTGACGAGCACGGCCTCCAACAGCGCGGCCTTGGTGGGGAAGTTCCTGAAGACCGTGGCGATCCCGACCCCGGCAAGGCGGGCCACGTCCTCGGTCGACGCCGACTTTCCGCCGTGCCCGAAGACGTCCTCGGCGACGTCGAGGATGCGCTCACGGTTGGCCCGGGCGTCGGACCGCTGCGGCATGGGACCTGGCCTCCTCGTGCGAACGCCGGCTACCGGAGTGACGACTCCATATACTGCGGAGTCGTCACTCCGGATCGTAGCGGACCCGATGACGGTCCGCCGAGGAGGTTCCCCTTGTCCGAGAACCGCAGCCCGCGTGAAGTCTTCCTCGCCCTTGTCAACGGAGTCTCGGAAGGCCGCTGGGAGGAACTGCCCGAGCTCTACGCCGAGCACACCGACGTGGTGCACCCCTTCGACCCGTTGCGCGCCCCGGCCCTGCGCACCCGCGAGGAACTGCGCGAGCACTTCGCCCCCACGGACACAGGCCATCGCCTCGTCCGCCGCCCGGCGAACATCACCGTCCACGAGACCCTCGACCCAGAGGTCATCGTCGCGGAGTTCGAGTATCAAGGCACTGTCGCCGAAACCGGTGAGGAGTTCGCTCTGCCCGGCATCTTCGTCATGCGGGTGCGCGACGGCCGGATCGTAAGCTCCCGCGACTACTTCGACCATCTCAGCGCGGCCAGAATCCGCGGTGGCCTGGACCCGCTGCTCGCCGCGTTCCGCGGTGACACCGGTAACGAATCATGAAGCGTCCGGGGTAACGCGGGGGGCGGGCTGGGGCGTGCACGGTGGCAGCCACGGGCCGGCCGACCGCACCAGGCCCCGGGGACTGCCGCTGGAAGCGTCGGCGTGATCGACCCCACCGTTCGTGTGTGTGCCCGCGAGTCAATTCCGAGTGGACAGGTACTCGTTGATCTTTTCGCGCATGAACACGGAGGACTCCTTGGCCCGCTCTTCCCAGGCGAAGACGCAGGCGGTGAGGGTGCCGTCGAAGC
>NZ_JBSGZV010000009.1:0-272853 GCF_053611185.1 Streptomyces sp. NPDC054834
GCTTCGACGGCACCCTCACCGCCTGCGTCTTCGCCTGGGAAGAGCGGGCCAAGGAGTCCTCCGTGTTCATGCGCGAAAAGATCAACGAGTACCTGGCCACCTGTTCGTGACGAGCCGCGGCTCCGTTCGGCGCACCCGATCGAGGCCGAACGTCCTTACAAACTATTGACATGACATTTAGCTCAGGGCATCGTAGGGTCCAGAGCGCGCTTAAAGCGCTTTATATCTCTCCTCACCACTCCCCGGAACCCCGGAGCGAAGGGAAACCAGCGTGATGTCGTTCGATGTGCTGACCATGGGCCGGGTGGGGGTGGATGTGTATCCGCTCCGGACGGGTGTGGGACTGGCGGAGGTCACCTCGTTCGGCAAGTACCTGGGCGGCAGCCCGACCAATGTGGCGGTGGCCGCCGCCCGTTACGGCCGTTCCGCCGCGGTGATCACGAAGACGGGCCGGGATCCGTTCGGCGACTTCGTGCGCTCGGCGCTGGAGGGGTACGGCGTCGACGCCCGGTTCGTGGGGACATCGGATGTCGCGCCGACGCCGGTGACGTTCTGCGAGATCTTCCCGCCGGACGACTTCCCGCTGTACTTCTACCGCCTGCCGAAGGCACCCGACCTGGACATCTCCCCCGCTGAGCTGGACCTGGCGGCGGTGCGCGAGGCGCGGATCTTCTGGGTGACGGGGACCGGGCTGAGCGAGGAGCCGAGCCGTGCGGCCACGCTCGCGGCGCTGGAGCACCGGGCGAAGGCGGGCACGACGGTCTTCGATCTGGACTGGCGGCCGACGTTCTGGAAAGGCACAGCCGGGGCCGACCCGGATCAGGCGCGTGCGTACTACGCCCAGGCGTTGCGGCATACGACGGTCGCGGTCGGCAATCTCGACGAGTGCGAGGTCGCCACGGGTGAGCGTGAGCCGTTGGCGGCGGCGAAGGCGCTGCTGGCCGCCGGGGTGGAACTGGCGGTGGTCAAGCAGGGGCCGAAGGGTGTGCTGGCGGTGGACCGGGACGGTTCCGCCGTCGAGATCCCGCCGGTCACGGTGGACGTGGTCAACGGACTCGGTGCCGGGGACGCGTTCGGCGGGGCGTTGTGCCACGGGCTGCTGTCCGGCTGGGACACCCGCCGCACCGTGTCCTTCGCCAACGCCGCCGGCGCGATCGTCGCGGGCCGGCTGGCCTGCTCCGACGCCATGCCGACCGAGGCCGAGGTCGACACCGAGCTCCACGAGGCGGCCCTTGCCTCTGCCGAACGAAAGGCGTGACGACGTGCTGTCCGACAACGTGAGCCGGATCGTGTCCGCCCGGGTGGGCGACCCCGGCGCCATCGCGGCCGCGGCCGCCCGCCGCGTGAAAGCCACGTCGCTGCTCGGCGAGCACGGCAAGGCGATGATCATCGCCGCGGACCACCCCGCGCGCGGCGCCAACGGCGTCGGCGGGAACCCCACCGCCATGGCCGACCGCTTCGAGCTGCTGGACCGTCTGTGCATCGCGCTGGAGCGCCCCGGCGTGACCGGTGTCCTCGGCACCGCCGACATCCTCGAAGACCTGCTGCTGCTCGGCGTCCTGGACGGCAAGAGCGTCTTCGGCTCCATGAACCGCGCCGGACTCGCGGGCTCGACCTTCGAGATCGACGACCGGTTCACCGGCTACGACGCCGAGACCATCGCCGCCATGGGCTTCGACGGCGGCAAGATGCTCACCCGCATCGCCCTCGACGACCCGGCCACCCCGTCCGCCCTGTCCGAGACGGCACGGGCCCTCAATGAACTGAACGACCGTCAGCTCATGGCCATGGTCGAGCCGTTCATCTCCGTGTGGCAGGACGGGAAGATCCGCAACGACCTCTCCACGGACGCCGTCGTCAAGTCGGTCAGCATCGCGTCGGGGCTGGGCCGCCGGAGCGCCTACACCTGGCTGAAGCTGCCGGTCGTCGAGGACATGGAGCGCGTACTGGCTTCCTCGACGCTGCCCGCGCTGCTGCTGGGCGGTGAGGTGAAGGATGCGGAGGCGGCGTTCACGTCCTGGGGCAAGGCACTGAAGCAGCCCACCGCGCAGGGCCTGGTCGTCGGCCGCTCCCTGCTCTACCCGTCCAACGGTGACGTGGCCGGTGCGGTGGACAAGGCGGTGAGCCTGCTGTGACGGACACCGGCAAGTACCACCTCCCTCACGGGACTGCCGCCGACGGCCCCTACGACCTCCTGGTCACGCCCGAGTCGGCGGGCTGGGGCTACTCCGGCCTCAGGATCCTGAACCTGAAGCCGGGCGAGGCGCACACCCTGTTCACCGGGGACTCCGAGTTCCTGGTCCTGCCCCTGGCCGGCGCGTGCACCGTCGCCGTCGACGGGCAGAGCTTCGAACTCTCCGGCCGGCCCGGAGTGTTCGCCTCGGTCACCGACTTCGCCTACCTCCCCCGCGAGTCGGAGGCCGTCATCAGCAGCGCGTCCGGGGGACGGTTCGCGCTGCCCTCCGCCCGTACCGGGCGAAGCGGCCTCCCGGCTCGGTACGGGCGCAAGGAGGACGTGCCCGTCGAGCTGCGCGGCGCGGGCGCGTGCTCCCGGCAGGTCAACAACTACTGCCTGCCCGGCACCTTCGACGCCGAGCAGCTGCTGGTGTGCGAAGTCCTCACGCCCGGCGGCAACTGGTCGTCGTATCCGCCGCACAAGCACGACGAGGCACGGCCGGGCGAAGAGTCGGAGCTGGAGGAGATCTACTACTTCCAGGTCCAGGGTGACGGCGGCTTCGCCTACCAGCGCGTGTACGGCACCTACGACCGGCCGATCGATGTGCTGGCCGAGGTCCGCTCCGGCGACACCGTCCTCATCCCGCACGGCTGGCACGGGCCCTCCATCGCCGCGCCCGGCTACGACCTGTACTACCTCAACGTCATGGCCGGCCCCGGCCAGGACCGAGCCTGGCTGATCTGCGACGACCCCGCCCACGGCTGGGTCCGCGGCAGCTGGGACTCCCAGGACGTCGACGACCGGCTGCCCTTCGGCGCCGGGGAGACCGAGTAATGGAAACGATCAGACTCACCACCGCCCAGGCCCTGGTCCGCTTCCTGGCCGGCCAGTACAGCGAGCGCGACGGCCAGGAACAGCGGCTGATCCCCGGCGTGTGGGGCATCTTCGGCCACGGCAACGTCGCCGGTATCGGCCAGGCCCTGTTGCAGGCCGCCACGACCGGCGAGGCCGACCTGCCCTACTACCTCGCCCGTAACGAGCAGGGCATGGTCCACGCCTCGGTGGCGTACGCCAAGATGCGGGACCGGCTGGCCACGTTCGCCTGCACGGCCTCGACCGGGCCGGGCTCCACCAACATGATCACCGGTGCGGCGCTGGCGACCACCAACCGGCTGCCCGTACTCCTGCTGCCCTCCGACATGTTCGCCACCCGCGCCGCCGACCCGGTGCTCCAGCAGCTGGAGGACACCCGGGGCGGGGACGTCACCGTCAACGACGCCTTCCGCGCCGTGTCGAAGTACTTCGACCGCGTCTCGCGTCCCGAACAGCTCATCCCCGCCGCGCTCGCGGCGATGCGGGTGCTGACCGACCCGGTCGAGACCGGCGCCGTCACCCTCGCCCTGCCCCAGGACGTGCAGGCCGAGGCCTACGACTGGCCCGTGTCCTTCTTCCGCCGCCGGGTCTGGCACGTGGGCCGCCCGGTGCCCGAACCAGCCGCCGTGGAGCGGGCCGCGCGACTGCTGCGCGGCGCGAGGAAGCCGCTGATCGTGGCGGGCGGGGGTGCCGTCTATTCAGGCGCCGAGACCGCGCTGCGGGCCTTCGCCGAAGCCACCGGAATCCCGGTCGCCGACACCCACGCCGGCAAGGGCGCCGTCCCCTGGGACCACCCGTACGCGGTCGGCGGGATCGGCTCGACCGGCTCCTACGCGGCCAACGAGCTGGCGAAGGACGCCGATGTCGTCCTGGGCATCGGCACCCGGTACAGCGATTTCACCACCGCCAGTCACACCGTTTTCGGCAACCCGGACGTCACCTTCGTCAATCTCAACGTCGCCCGCCTGGACGCCGTCAAGCACTCGGCGGAGCCGCTGGTGGCCGACGCCCGGCTCGGCGTCCAGGCTCTCGCCGGAGCGCTGACCGGCTGGGAGGTCGACCCGGCCCACCGGCAGCGCACGCGCGAACTGATCGCCCGGACAAGGGAGATCGAGGAGGCCTGCTTCAACGTCGGTCACGGTCCTCTGCCGGCGCAGACCGAGATCCTCGGTGCACTCAACAATGTCCTGGACGACCGGGCCGTGGTCATCAACGCGGCCGGTTCGATGCCCGGCGACCTGCAACAACTCTGGCGTGCCCGGGACCCGAAGGCCTACCACGTCGAGTACGCCTACTCCTGCATGGGCTACGAGGTCGCCGCCGGCGTCGGCGCCAAGATGGCCGACCCGAGTCGCGAGGTCGTCGTCCTCGTCGGCGACGGCTCCTACCTCATGATGGCCCAGGAGATCGTCACCATGGTCTCCGAGGGCCTGAAGGTCATCATCGTCCTGGTCCAGAACCACGGCTTCGCCTCCATCGGCGCCCTGTCGGAATCCCTCGGCTCCCAGCGCTTCGGCACCAAGTACCGCTTCCGCAACGACGACTCCGGCCTCCTCGACGGCGAGGTCCTGCCCGTCGACCTCGCCGCCAACGCCTCATCCCTCGGCGCCGACGTCCTGCACGCCACCTCCGTCGAGGAGTTCCGCGCGGCGATGGAGAAGGCCAGGGCCGCCACCCGCACCACCGTCGTCCACGTCGAGACCGACCTCTACGGACCCAACCCGCCCGGCCACGGCTGGTGGGACGTCCCCGTCAGCCAGACCTCCGCCCTCGACACCACCCAAGGCGCGTACGAGACGTACGCCGCCCACAAGCGCGCCCAGCGGCACTACCTCTGACAAGGAACCCTGACGTGACAACCATCCCCCACTGGATCAACGGCTCCCCGGTCACCGGCACCGACACCCAGCCCGTCCTCGACCCGGCCACCGGCGCCGAGCAGGCCCAGGTCGTCCTGGGCGGCAGCCCCGAAGTCGACGCCGCCGTCCAGGCCGCCGCCGCCGCGTTCGAGACCTGGTCGGAGTCGTCGCTGACGCAGCGCACCCAGGTGATGTTCGCCTTCCGCCAGTTGCTCGTGGAGCACGAGGAGGAGCTGGGCCGGATCATCTGCGCCGAGCACGGCAAGACCGTCGACGACGCCCGCGGCGAGATCACCCGCGGCCGGGAGGTCGTGGAGTTCGCCTGCGGCCTCGGCGACGTGCTCAAGGGGTCCTTCTCCGACCAGGTCTCCCGCGGCGTGGACGTGCACAACTTCCGCCAGCCCCTCGGCGTCGTCGCCGGCATCACCCCGTTCAACTTCCCCGCCATGGTCCCCCTGTGGATGCACCCGATCGCCATCGCCACCGGCAACACCTTCATCCTCAAGCCCAGCGAACGCGACCCCTCCGCCGCCAACTTCGTCGCCGGCCTCTACAAGAAGGCCGGACTCCCGGACGGCGTCTTCAACGTCGTCCACGGCGGCAAGGACGCCGTCGACGCGATCCTCACCCACCCCGGCATCGAGGCGGTCTCGTTCGTCGGCTCGACGCCGATCGCGAAGTACGTCCACGAACAGGCCACCACCCACGGCAAGCGCGTCCAGGCCCTCGGCGGCGCCAAGAACCACGCCGTCGTCCTGCCCGACGCCGACCTCGAATTCGCCGCCAACCACATCACCGCCGGCGCCTACGGCTCCGCGGGCGAACGCTGCATGGCCGTCTCCGTCGCGGTGGCCGTGGGTGCCGCGGCCGACGGTCTGGTGGAGGTGCTGGAGCGCAAGGCCCGCGAGGTGAAGGTGGGCCCCGGCGACCAGCCGGGCACGGAAATGGGCCCGCTGGTCACCAAGGCCGCCCAGGAACGGGTGGAGAACGCGGTCGGCACGGCCGCGGCACAGGGCGCCACGGTTGTCGTCGACGGCCGCGGCCTCAAGATCGACGGCCACGAAGAGGGCTTCTTCACCGGCCCCTCCCTCCTGGACCACGTCACCACCGAGATGGAGGCGTACAAGGAGGAGCTGTTCGGTCCGGTCCTGGCCATTCTCCGCGTGGACACCCTCGACGAGGCGATCGACGTGATCAACGCCAACCCCTACGGCAACGGCACCGCCCTGTTCACCGCCTCCGGCGAGGCCGCCCGCCGCTTCCAGCGGAAGATCAAGGTCGGCATGATCGGCATCAACGTGCCGGTGCCCGTCCCGATGTCCTACTACTCCTTCGGCGGCTGGAAGGACTCCCTCATCGGCGACAACCCCATCCACGGCCCCGAAGGCATCCGCTTCTACACCCGCCCCAAGGTCGTCACCAGCCGCTGGCCCGAGCCCACCCACCAGCACACCGCCGGCTTCAACTTCCCCACCTCCGACTGAACCCTGTCCCCCTCCCCGAAGGACACGTCATGGCAACGGCGCCAACTCCCCTGCGCACCACCATCGGCAACCTCTGCCTGGGCTCCGCCCCCGACTCCTGGGGCGTCTGGTTCCCCCAGGACGACCACCAAGTCCCCTTCACCAGCTTCCTCGACGAGCTCGCCGCGGCCGGCTACAAGTGGCTGGAACTCGGCCCCTACGGCTACCTCCCCACCGACCCCCAGCGGCTGAAGGAGGAACTGGACGCCCGCGGCCTACAGGTCTCCGGCGGCACCGCCTTCGGCGCCCTGCACCGCCCCGAAGCCTGGGCCGAGATGCTCGCCCACGTCCGCCAGGTCGCCACGCTCACCGCCGCCGCAGGCGCCCACCACCTCGTCCTCATCCCGCCCATGTACCGGGACGAGAAGAGCGGTGCGTTCACCGAGTCGCCGGTGCTGACGGCGGAGCAGTGGGCGGGCTTCGGCAAGGCGGCCGACCGGCTGGGCAAGCTGCTCCTGGACGAGTACGACGTACGCCTCGTCATCCACCCCCACGCCGACAGCCACATCCAGACCCAGCCCGAGATCGAGCGACTCCTCAACGAGTCCGACTCCCGCTACACCAACCTCTGTCTGGACACCGGACACGTCGCCTACGGCGGCGGCGACAACCTCGACCTCATCCGCCGCTACGGCGAACGCGTCGGCTACGTCCACATCAAGCAGATGGACCCGGCCGTACTCGCCCAAGTCGCCGCCGAAGACCTCTCCTTCGGCGAAGCCGTCAAGCGCGGCGTATGCGTGTCTCCCCCGGCCGGCGTGCCCAACCCCGCCGACGTCGTGGCCGAACTCGCCGACCTCGACGCCGAGTTGTTCGTGATCGTCGAGCAGGACCTCTACCCCTGCGCCCCCGACGTACCGCTGCCCATCGCCATCAGCACCCGCGAACACCTGGCCGGATGCGGCCTGACCGGAACCCGGCGCCCCAACGGCACCGCCTGACGGAGCCGCTTGTGTCGCCGTTGCCGGGTGCGGCTGGAGGCGACCTCGGAACCTACCCGCTCACCCTGACCGTCTCGGCCCTCGGCGCACCGGCCGAGGTGGTGGCCTCCGCGCAGCCGCACCCCGCGGGCGTCGCCGGCCAGGTCTGCGCGCTGCTCCGCGACGCCGAGGGCAACCAGGGCATCGTTCATACCACCCTGTTCAGCGACACTCCCACCACGGCCGTCATCGCCGGCACCCATGCCGCCCTGAGCCTGCCCGGGCATTTCTGCCGGCCCGGCGACATCGTCCTCACCCCGGCGGGGGACGGCACACCGCTGACGTACACCGAGCCGCGCACCGCGCACGACGCCCGCACTGCGAGGCCGCCGAGGCGGCCCGGTGCGTCGTCTCCGGCCGGCTCCGGACCCCGTACGCGAGCTCGACGCGGTGAGCGACGCAAGGGCCACGACCGGCCGGGCCGGCCTCAGGCCGCTGCGGCCGGCGGCGGCCCGCTGGTGCCCCGGACCACCAGCTTCGGATCCACGACCGCTTCCCGCGGTTCCAGGCCGGCGTCCTCCAGTCGCTGCACGGCGAACCGCACCGCGTGCTCCGCCATGAGCGCCGCGTCCTGGCGGACCGTGGTCAGGCCGATCGGCATGAGGTGGGAGAGGTGGCTGTCGTCGTATCCGACGACGGACAGGTCGCGCGGGACCTCGACACCGGCCCGGGTCAGGGACATCAACAGGCCCATCGCGCTGCGGTCGTTGCCCGCGAGGACCGCAGTCGGCAGTGGCCGCCCCTCCTCGCGCTCCGCGAGCAGGAGACGGCCGGTGTCGATGCCGGACTCCTCCGTGTGATCGCCGGGGATCACCCGGGCCTCGGATTCCAGTGCGTGGCGGCGCATGGCCGCGCGGTAGGCGCGCCGTCGCTCGGCCGAGCCGGGGCCGTGCCCGCCGTCGATGTGCACGATCCGGCGGTGCCCGAGCTCGACGAGGTGGTCCATCGCCTGCCGTACGCCCTTGCCCTCGGCGGAGTGCACGAAGTCCACGTGGGCGTGGGGGACGCGGCGGCTGACCGAGACGGCGACCGTGCGGCCTCCCAGTTCGTGGAGGAAGGCGGGCTCGGCGAAGGAGCCGAGCAGGATCACCGCCTCGCAGCGGTGGCTGAGCAGCGCCTCGACGGCCTTCTCCTCGCTGCGCCCCTGGGTGGCGCCGGACAGCAGGACCTCGTAGCCGAGCCGTTCGGCCTCCGGGTAGATGCCCTCGATGAGGTTGGTGTGGAAGGTCTGCTGCACGGTGAACATCACGCCCAGCGTGCGGCTGCGCCCGCGGGCCAGCAGCCGGGCCGCGCTGTCGGGACGGTATCCGATTTCGTCGGCGACCCGCAGGACCCGTTCCCGGGTCTCCTCGCTCGCCCCCGGCTGGTTGCGGAAGACGATCGAGACGAGCGCCCGGGAGACGCCCGCCTTCGCGGCGACGTCCGCCATCGTGGGCCGCTGCTTGCCCGATGCATCCACCTGTGGAACCCACCCTCCGAAGCGCCCGCCCTGACGGGCTCGCGAAACCGTCCGGCGACAGGCCAGGCCATTGACATGGCATTTCGACAGGGATCATCGTACTCGTACTGGAGCGCGGCAGTAGAGCGCGGAAGTCGTCACACTCCCGACAGACCGGTCAGCACCCGGTCCGGTGTGAGGGGCAGTTCGCGGAAGCGGATGCCGGTGGCGTGGTGGACGGCGTTGCCGATGGCCGCGGCGGTGCCGACGATGCCGATCTCGCCGATGCCCTTGCTGCCCATGGGGTTGAGGTGGGGGTCGTCCTCCTCGATCCAGTGCGCCTCGATGTCGGGGACGTCGGCGTGCGCGGGCACATGGTAGGAGGCGAGGTCGGACTCGGTGAAGTCGCCGAAGGCGGCGTCCATGGTGCTGCCCTCGGTGAGCGCCATGCCGAGTCCCATGGTCATGCCGCCGACGAACTGGGAGCGTGCGGTACGGGGGTTGAGGATCCGCCCGGCCGCGTACACGCCGAGCAGCCGGCGCACCCGGACCTCGCCGGTGACGGTGTCGACGGCCACCTCGGCGAAGTGGGCGCCGAAAGCGTGGCGCGCGTACCCCTCGTCCACGTCGACGCGTCCGGTGGTGTCCGCCCGTTCCACGAGGCCGGTGTCGGGCAGCGGCCCGGTATGACCGGCCAGGCGGTCGGCGAGCCGCGCGCACGCGGCATGCACGGCCCAGCCCCAGGAGGCGGTGCCGGAGGAGCCGCCGGCGAGCGAGGCGGACGGCAGGTCGCTGTTGCCGACCTCGGTCCGTACCCGCTCCAGCGGTACGCCGAGCGCGTCGGCCGCCACCTGCGCGAGCACGGTACGGGCGCCGGTGCCGATGTCGGCGGCGTTCACCCGCACCAGGAAGGTGCCGTCCGGCAGCGCGTGGGCCGCCGCGGTGGACGGAAAGACCAGGACGGGGTAGGTCGCCGAGGCCACGCCGGTGCCGATCAGCAGGGCCCCCTCGGAGCGGGCGTGGGGGCGCGGGGCGTGGTGCGCCCAGTCGAAGCGGCGGGCGCCCTCGCGCAGGCACTCCACGAGGTGGCGGCTGCTGAACGGCTTGCCGCTGTCGGGCTCGCTGTCGGGTTCGTTGAGGATCCGCAGCTCCACCGGGTCCTCGCCGAGCGCGTGGGCGAGTTCGTCCATCGCGGACTCCAGGGCGTACATGCCGGGCGCCTCGCCGGGGGCGCGCATCCAGGACGGGCTGGGCACGTCCAGCGGGACGACCCGGTGGACGGTCAGCAGGTGCGGGGCGGCGTACATGACCCGCGCCGGGACCGCCGCCTGCTCCACGAACTCCCGGACGTGGGAGGTGTGGGTGGTCACCTCGTGCATGAGGGTGGTCAGGCGGCCGTCGGCGGTGGCGCCGAGGCGCAGCCGGTGCAGGGTGGGGGCGCGGTGGCCGACCACCGCGGCCAGGTACTTGCGCGGCAGGTTGACGGTCACCGGCCGGCCGGTGTGGCGTGCGGCCATGGCGGCGAGGACGACGTCGGGGCGCGGGGTGCCCTTGGAGCCGAAGCCGCCGCCGACGTGTTCGGCGACGACGGTGACGTGGTCCTCGGGCATGTCGAACAGCCCGGCGAGCACGGAGCGGACGGTGGTGCCGCCCTGGCTGGAGGTGTGGAGGGTGAGCTTGTCGCGGGCCCGGTCCCAGTGCGCGGTGCTGGCGTGCGGCTCCATGGGGTGGTTGTGCAGGGGCGGCACCCGGTACTCGGTGTCGACGCGGACGGGTGCGGCGGCGAAGGCGCCGTCCGGGTGGCCGCGTTCGGTGCGGCCGGGGTAGCCGCCGTTGGCCTCCTCGGGTTCGTAGGCGTGGGGGTGTTCCGGCCGGAGCGTGACGTCGTGCTCCTCGGTGTCGTACGTGACCAGGACGGCCCGGGCGCCCGCGCGGGCCGCCTCGAGGGTGTCGGCGACGACCAGGGCGACGAACCAGCCCCGGTGCGGCACCCGGGGGTTCTGGAGCACGGCGAGGGTGGCGTCCTCCGGTTCGGTGAGCCGGGGGGCGTTCTCGTGGGTGAGCACGTCCAGGACGCCGGGGACCTCCCGGGCGGCGACCGTGTCGATCGCGATGATCCGGCCGCGGGCGACCGTGGCGGGCACGGGCCAGGCGTGGGCGCGGCCCGGCAGGGGGTGCTCGGCGGCGTAGCGGGCCTGGCCGGTGACTTTCTCCCGGCCTTCCCGGCGCTCGGCCGGGGCACCCAGAGCGGGGCCGGTGCGGGCCATGGTGTCCTCCTGTGGCATACCGTTCAGCTCCCCACGGGCGTCGGCGCGAGGCGGCCCAGGACCTCCAGGGCGAGGTTGTGGGCGAGCGGCACCTTGTAGGCGTTGTCGCGCAGAGGCTCGGCGGCGTCGAGTTCGAGGTCGACGGCGCCCTCGAAGGCGGGCGGGGTTGCGGCCGCGCCGAGCAGGGCCTCCTCCGCCAGCCGGGCCCGCCAGGGCCGGTGCGCCAGCCCGCCGAAGGCCAGGCCGATCTGGCTGACCTTGCCGTCCGCCACCCGCAGCAGCACGGCGACGGAGGCGAGCGCGAAGGCGTACGAGGCGCGGTCGCGGGCCTTGCGATAGGCGGAGGGCACTCCGGCGGTGGCGGCCGGGAGCACGACGGCGGTGATCAGTTCGCCGGGCCGGATCTCGGTGTCCCGCTCCGGGTGGTCACCGGGCAGCCGGTGGAAGTCGGCCACCGGCACGCTCCGGGCGCCGTCGGTGCCGTACAGCTCGACGCGGGCGTCGAGGGCGGACAGGGCGACGGCCATGTCGGAGGGGTTGGTGGCGATGCACTGCGGCGAGTGGCCGAGGACGGCGTGGTCGCGGTGCACGCCGTCGCGGGCGCCGCAGCCGGAGCCGGGGTCGCGTTTGTTGCACGGTTTGGACAGGTCCTGGAAGTAGGGGCAGCGGGTGCGCTGGAGCAGGTTGCCGCCGGTGGTGGCGGCGTTGCGCAGCTGGCCGGAGGCGCCCGCGAGCAGGGCCTGGGACAGGGCGGGGTAGCGGTCGCGGACCAGCGGGTGGGCGGCGAGGTCGCTGTTGCGGACCGTGGCGCCGACGCGCAGTGAGCCGTCGTCGAGCTCCTCCACCGTGTCCAGGGGCAGGCGGCCGACGTCGACGAGGGTGGCGGGCCGGGCCACGCCGAGTTTCATCAGGTCGACGAGGTTGGTGCCGCCGCCGAGGTACTGGGCGCCCGGGTGCGCGGCGTACGCCTCGACCGCCTCCTCGACGCTGCGGGCCCGTACGTAGGCGAAGGGCTTCACTGGTTCACGTCCTCCACGGCGTCGACGATGCGCGGATAGGCCCCGCAGCGGCAGAGGTTGCCGCTGAGCCGCTCACGGATCTCGGGCCGGTCCAGTGGCACGGGCCGGCCGGAGGGGGCCGACGGGTCGGTGACGTGCGAGGGATGGCCGGCGCCGGCCTCGGCCAGGACACCCACGGCCGAGCAGATCTGCCCCGGTGTGCAGTACCCGCACTGGAAGGCGTCGCGGTCCAGGAAGGCCCGCTGGAGGGGGTGCGGTTCCTCGCCGTCGCCGGCGAGGCCCTCGACGGTGGTGACCTCGCTGCCGTCGAGGGCCACGGCGAGCAGCAGGCAGCTGTTGACCCGGCGCCCGTCGACCAGGACCGTGCAGGCCCCGCACTGGCCGTGGTCGCAGCCCTTCTTGGCGCCGGTGAGGTCGAGGTCCTCGCGCAGCAGGTCGAGCAGGGCGCGCCGGTGGTCGACGAGGAGGGTGTGGGGTTTCCCGTTGACGCGGAGGGTGACTTCCGAGCGGTACGGGGCCGGGGGCGCGGGGCCCGTCCCGGCGTCGGGGGTCTCGCCGTGACCCGTGTCCTGCTTCTCGACTTGTTCGTCGCCGTACGTGTCGCTGCCCATGGCGTGGATGACCTTCCGGACGCGCCGTGCTGCCGTGGTTGACCGCGTATCCAGGCTGCGGCAGCTGACACGTTCCGGCACCCCGGGGACGCCCGGGCCGGGGTCAGCCGCTCTGCGCGGACCCGCCGGACTTCGTCAGCCGGCCGGTGACGTCCGCGGTGTCCGAGGCGGGCGGCGCCGCGACGTCCACCTTCGTACCGAAGTCGGCGAACTTCAGGACGGTGCTGCTCACCACCTGGGTGTCGCGCTGCCCGGGCGCCCGGTCCTTGAGCGGGTGCAGGGCGAGGCGGACGCTCTCCTGGCGCAGACGGCCCTGCCCGTCGACCCACGCGTCCACCGGCAGGGAGGACGTGCCCAGCTGGCGGCGGAGTTCGGCGGCCTGGCCGGCGTTGCCGGACGCCAGTGCCGACACGGGCACCGCCACGCGGTAGTGGGTGGTGGCGGTGCCGTCGACGGTCTCGGTGCCGACGCGGGTGACGTTGTCGGAGCCGACGCCCTTGAGGTAGCGCAGCGGCTGGGCGGGGTCGCTGAACCGGGACCCGCCGGCGGATCCGGACCGGGCCAGCCGGGCGAGGTCGATCTTCATCCAGGTCTTGCCGTCCGGCACCGTGCCCTTCCGCGCGCCGGACGGCTTCTGGTAGACGACCCCGTCGACGACGCGCTGCTCGATCTCGGTGCCCTGTGAGGTGAGCGTCATCCGGCTGGCGCCCTCCCCCAGTTTGACCAGTCCGGTGCCGTGCGCGGTGACGGCCTGCCCGTCGGCGACCGCCTTGGTGCTCACCGTCATCCGCGCGGTGTCCGCGGCCACGGTCTTGCGGTAGGCGTCCCGGACTGCCTCGGCCCTGGGCGTCGCGCTCGCGCCGCCCTTGGCGTCGCCGCCCGCCGCGGAGCCGTCGTCGCTGCCGCAGGCCGCCAATCCGGCGGCCAGGACGAGCGTGGCCACGGCACTTCCGATCTGCGCTTTCGACACGGTCTCTGCCTCCCGGGCGGGGTCGTTCCGCAGGTACTGGACGCCTCCTCGGGTGCCCTGCCGGCCGCCGGTCACGCCCCGGCTGCCACCTCGGTGGCCGCCTCGGTCGCGGTCGCGGTCGCCGTCCCGGTCGCGGTGTGGGCGTCCCGCTTCTCGAACTGGGTGCGGTACAGCTGCGCGTATCGCCCGCCGGCCGCCAGGAGTTCGTCGTGCGTGCCCCGTTCCACGATGCCGCCGGCCTCGACGACGAGGATCAGGTCGGCGGCGCGGACGGTGGACAGGCGGTGGGCGATCACGAGCGCGGTGCGGTCCCTGAGTGCTTCCGTCAGGGCCTCCTGCACGGCGGCCTCGGAGGTGTTGTCCAGGTGGGCGGTGGCCTCGTCGAGGATGACGACGCGCTGCCGGGCCAGCAGCAGCCGGGCGATGGTCATCCGCTGCCGCTCGCCGCCGGAGAGGCGGTAGCCGCGCTCGCCGACCACGGTGTCCAGGCCGTCGGGCAGGGACCGTACGACGTCGTCGAGGCGGGCGCGGCCGAGCGCGTCCCACAGTTCGTCGTCGCTCGCCCCGGGGCGGGCCAGCAGCAGGTTGGCCCGGACGGTGTCGTGGAAGAGGTGGCCGTCCTGGGTGACCATGCCGAGGGCGGCCCTGAGGGAGGCCGCGGTCAGATCCCGTACGTCGACGCCGCCGACCCGGACGGCGCCCTCGTCGACGTCGTACAGGCGCGGCAGCAGCTGGGCGATGGTCGACTTGCCGGCGCCGGAGGAGCCGACGAGGGCGACGGTCTGCCCCGGTTCGGCGCGGAAGGTGACGCCGCGCAGGACCTCACCGCCGCCGCGGCCGTCGAGGGCGGCGACCTCCTCCAGGGAGGCGAGGGAGACCTTGTCGGCGGAGGGGTAGCCGAAGCGGACGCCGTCGAACTCGACCGCCACCGGGCCCTCGGGCAGCTCACGGGCGTCCGGCTTCTCCTGGATGAGCGGCTCGAGGTCGAGCACCTCGAAGACCCGTTCGAAGCTGACGAGTGCGCTCATCACCTCGACACGGGCCCCGGCGAGCGCGGTGAGCGGGGCGTACAGCCGGGTCAGCAGCAGCGCCAGCGACACGACCGCGCCGGGCTCCATGTGGCCGCGCAGCGCGAACCAGCCGCCGAGGCCGTAGACCAGGGCGAGGGCCAGGGACGACACCAGCGTCAGGGCGGTGATGAACGCCGACTGGGCGGTCGCCGTGCGGACACCGATGTCCCGCACCCGGGCGGCGCGGGCCGTGAACTCCGCCGACTCCTCCTCCGGCCGGCCGAACAGCTTGACCAGGGTGGCGCCGGGGGCGGAGAAACGCTCGGTCATCCGGGTGCCCATCGCCGCGTTGAGGGCGGCCGCCTCCCGCTGCATCCGGGCCATCCGGCTGCCCATGCGGCGGGCGGGCACCACGAACACCGGCAGCAGCACCAGTGCGAGCAGGGTGATCTGCCAGGACAGGGTGAGCATGACGGCGAGGGTGAGCAGCAGCGTGACGATGTTGCTGACGACGCCGGACAGGGTGTTGCTGAAGGCCCGCTGGGCGCCGATGACGTCGTTGTTGAGTCGGGAGACGAGCGCTCCCGTACGAGTACGTGTGAAGAACGCGACCGGCATGCGCTGCACATGATCAAACACAGCCGTTCTCAGATCGAGGATGAGCGCTTCCCCGAGCGTCGACGAGAGCCGTCTGCCGAGGATCCCGAGGGCGGCCTCGGCGACGGCGATCAGCGCGATGAGCACGGCCAGGCGTACGACCGTGCCCTCGTCGCCGTGCGACACGATCGCGTCGACGACGCGGCCGGCGAGCACGGGGGTCGCGACGGCGAGCAGCGCGGTCACCACCCCGAGCAGCACGAACCAGACGATGCGGCGGCGGTGCGGGCGGGCGAAGGCGGCGATGCGGCGCAGTGTCCTACGGTCGAAGGGGCGACGCTCCGCTTGCGCGTTCATCACGCTGTGCAACTGTGTCCACGCTGTGGTCTCCATGCTCATGGGAGAGAACGTAGAACCTCAAGCATCGTTGAGGTCAATACCCGCCCGCCGTCCCCTCGCACGAAGGACCCGATGAGCCCTCCCCCGCGCCTTCTCCCTCACCCGCTTCCCGTCCGTAAGCCGCCGGTCCCGATTCCGCCACTCGCCGTTGGCACGGCGCGGAAAGCCTCTTGCGATGTGACAGCGGTACAACTCCCCGAACTCCGCCAGGGACGACTCCCCCGACGCGTCCCCGTCCGCCAGGCCCTGTGCCTGGTCCCGCTCCTGCTCGTCACCGTGGCCGCGGTGCGGCACCGCTCCGTGCTCGCCGCGGGCTTCGGTCATCTGCGCACGGCGTCCTGGCCGTGGCTGCTGGCGGCGGCCGGCGCCACCTGTCTGACCTGGGTCGCCGCCGCCTTCACCCGGCAGGGTGCCGTCGTGCAGCCGCTGCCCAGACGGCGGCTGCTGGCCACCCAGTTCGCGGCCGGAGCGGCCAATCACCTGCTGCCGACCGGGCTCGGCGCGAGCGCCGTCAACCTGCGCTTCATGACCATGTGCGGGGTGCCGCTCGCCCGCTCCTCGGCGGCCCTCGCGCTGTACCTGCTCGCGGAGTGCGTGGGCCGGCTGGTCCTGCTCACCGCGCTGCTGATCGCCTTCCCGGACGCGCTGCGGCTCGGCAGCCTGCTGCCCGGCGGTGCGCTGGGCCCGCTGCTGCTGGGCATCGGTGCCGTGCTGCTGCCGGCGGTGGCCGCGCTGCTGCTCGTACGACGGCTGCGCACGGCAGCGTTCTCCTTCCTGCGGACCGCGCTGGGCGAGGCGCGGTCGGTGCACGCCCGCCCGGCCCGGGCGCTGGCCCTGTGGGGTGGATCGCTGGCGTTCCCCGCGCTCCAGGCGGCCGGGCTGGCCGCGGTGGGCCAGTCGCTGGGGCTGCCGGTGCCGGCCGCGTACATGGCTCTGGCCTACCTGGCGGCGACGGTAGCGGTGGCGCTCGTGCCGACGCCGGGCGGGCTCGGCTCCGTGGAGGCGGCGCTGATCGTGGCCCTGGTCGCGGTGGGCGGCCCGGCGGCCGTCGCCACCGCGGTCGTCCTCGCCTACCGGATCATCACGGTATGGGTGCCGCTGGTGCCCGGCGCGCTGACGCTGGGCGCGCTGGTGCGGCTGAAGGTGATCTGAGGCGGGCGCCCGACCACAGTCGCCGGGACCCGCCTGAGTCCCCCGGACGCCACCGGGGCCGTGCCCGCTCCCGGCCCACCCGCGCGATCACTCCCGTGGCAAGCCCCACCTGATGCCCGGTGCTCCGACGCTGACGGCGCTGTCGCCGCTGACGGTGATCCGAGGGGCGGATCCCCAACGGGCCCTGGGACCGGGCATGCTGGGCTGCCGGTGCACCCCCGGTCAGCGAAGGAGTCCCCGTGTCGGTCCGCGTGGAACGCCAGGAACACGTCACCACCGTCGTCCTCTCCCGCCCGGAGGTCCGCAACGCCGTCGACGGTCCCACCGCGGCCGGGCTCGTGGCGGCGTTCCGGGCGTTCGAGGCCGACGACGAGGCGCGGGTGGCCGTGCTGTGGGGCGAGGGCGGCACCTTCTGCGCGGGTGCGGACCTGAAGGCGATGGGTACGGAGCGCGGCAACCGGGTCGCCGAGGACGGGGACGGCCCGATGGGCCCGACCAGGCTGCGGCTGTCCAAGCCGGTGATCGCCGCGGTCGCCGGACACGCCGTCGCCGGAGGCCTGGAGCTCGCCCTGTGGTGCGATCTCAGGGTCGCCGAGGAGGATGCCGTCTTCGGCGTGTTCTGCCGCCGCTGGGGCGTTCCGCTCGTGGACGGCGGCACGGTGCGGCTGCCCCGGCTGATCGGCACGAGCCGCGCCCTGGACATGATCCTCACCGGCCGCCCGGTGCCGGCCCGCGAGGCCTACGAGACGGGCCTGGCCAACCGCCTGGTCCCCACGGGCCGGGCCCGCGCGGAGGCGGAGGAACTCGCGGCGGCCATCGCCCGTTTCCCGCAGGCCTGCCTGCGCGCCGACCGGGCGTCGGCGCTGGAGCAGGAGGGGCTGGACGAGGAGAGCGCGCTGCGCGGTGAACTCCGGCACGGGGTGGGCGTGCTGACGGAGGCACTCCAGGGCGCGGCGCGGTTCGCCGGAGGTGAGGGACGACACGGCTCGTTCTCGCGCTGAGGGGCCGCAGGCGTGCGAACTGCCGTTCCCGATACGGCAGGATGAAAAGTCGCGCCGACCGCCGGCGTCCGACCGGCCGGCGCGACCGCACATCCCTGAAACGAGCAGGTGACAACGTGACGATTCTTCACACCGGTGTTCACACTGGGCCGTCGGCGACGCCGTTCGCCGCAGCCTCCCGCCCCGGAGGTGACCGGTGAACCGCGCGCTGACCCTGGACGACCTGATCCTCGCGGGCATCGCCCTGGCGGCGGGCCTGCTGGTGGCCTTCTCCTCCCGCACCCTGCTGCGCTGGCTGGCCAAGCACGCCAAGCGCACCAAGTGGAGCGGCGACGACGTGATCGTGGACGCGCTGCGCACGGTGGTGCCGTGGGCGGCGATCGCGGCCGGCGCGGCCGGTGCGGGGGCGGCGCTGCCGCTGACCCGGTCCGTCCAGCACCACACCAACCAGAGCCTCAAGGTGCTGCTCATCTTCGTGGTGACCCTGTCCGCGGCCCGGGTGATCGCCGGGCTGGTGCAGAGCGTCACCCAGTCCCGCTCCGGTGTCGCCGGGTCGGCCACCATCTTCGTCAACATCACCCGGGTGCTGGTCCTGGCGATCGGCTTCCTGGTGGTGCTCCAGACGCTGGGCATCTCGATAGCGCCCCTGCTCACCGCCCTCGGCGTGGGCGGTCTGGCGGTCGCCCTGGCCCTCCAGGACACCCTCGCCAACCTCTTCGCGGGCATCCACATCCTCGCCTCCAAGACCGTGCAGCCCGGCGACTACATCCGGTTGAGCACCGGCGAGGAGGGCTATGTCGTCGACATCAACTGGCGCCAGACGACGGTCCGCCAGCTCTCCAACAACCTGGTCGTCGTCCCCAACGGGGAGCTGGCGAAGAGCAACATGACCAACTACACCCGTCCCGAGCAGCAGCTGACCATCCTGGTGCAGGTGGGGGTGAGCTACGACAGCGACCTCGACCACGTCGAGCGCGTCACCACGGAGGTCATCGCCGAGACGATGACCGAGATCACCGGCGCCGTCCCGGACCACGAGCCCGCCATCCGCTTCCACACCTTCGGCGACTCCCGCATCGGCTTCACGGTCATCCTGGGCGTCGGCGAGTTCAGCGACCAGTACCGGATCAAGCACGAGTTCATCAAGCGTCTGCACCGCCGCTACCGCGAGGAGGGCATCCGCATCCCCGCGCCCGCCCGCACGGTCGCGCTCCAGCAGGGCTCGGTGGTGATCCCGCAGCAGCGCAGCGCCGAGGACGTGCCGTCGGGCCCCGGCATCGTCGGCTGACACGTCCGGCGGGTACCGGCACCCGCCGAGGCACCTGGCAGGCGTTTCCCGCCCGCACCACCGGACCGCGCACCCCGGCCGGGTGACCGGGGTGCGCGGCGGGGCCGGACGGCGTCCCGGCGGCCACCGGCACGGCCGCCGTATGCTCGACGCAACATGGCCTCTCCCACGGACTCACCGATTCCCGATCCGCCGGCCCGCGTGCTCGACCAGCGGCTCGACGCGATCGCGCGGCAGCCGTTCCGCGCCAAGTTCCGCCTGCGCGGGCGGGACCGGGCCACCGCGGAGCTGGGTGGCCCGGCCACGATGCGGTGGCACGCCTACGACCTGATCGCCAAGCGGCTGGCGCCGGCCGAGCCGTACAAGGACGGCAAGCAGACGCCGTACCGCGGTCACCCGGTCTTCGTCGCCCAGCACGCCACCGCGACCTGCTGCCGCGGCTGTCTCCAGCGCTGGCACCAGATCCCCAAGGGGCGGGAGCTGAGCCGCGCGGAGCGCGCCTACGTGGTGGCCGTCGTCTGCCGCTGGATCGAGCGGGAGCTGACCGGCTAGAGCGTCGCCGAGTTGTCGTGGTGGTGGCCGCCGCGCAGGCTGTGCGGGGTCGCGAGGGACGGGGTCACCGGGGAGACCGCCCAGTCCGGGTGGCCGGGCATGCGCGGCGTCGTCGTGCCGTACAGCCAGTCGCGCAGGAAGCCGGACTGGTCCTGCCCGGAGACCTCCGAGGCGACGGCGATGTAGTCCTCCGTGGAGGCGGAGGAGTTCCGGAAGCAGGTGAGGAAGGTGCGCTCCACGGCGCGGAAGACGTCCTCGCCGACCAGCTGCCGGAAGGCGTACAGGACGAGGACGCCGCCCAGGTAACGCTGGCTGTCGAAGAGATTGACGGCGTTCGGGGCGGCGACCGGGCCGGAGTCGTGGCGCCACTGGTCGCCGCGGGCGTAGGTGTCCTTCATCCGGGCCTCCATGGTGGTGAGGCCGAGGGAGTCGGGCCAGCCGCGCTCGTAGCGGTACAGCAGCCCGTAGAAGTCGGCGTGGCCCTCGTTCAGCCACAGATCGGCCCAGGTGGCGGGGCTGACCAGGTTGCCGAACCAGGAGTGGACCAGCTCGTGCATCATGTGCGAGCCGATCTTCTTCTCCTCCTGGAGCAGGAAGTTCGGCTTGTACAGGGTGAGGGTCTGGGTCTCCAGGCCGGTGAAGTCGAAGGCGTTCGGGTCGTCGGAGTTGCAGGGCAGCAGGCCGTACGTCTCGAAGGGGTAGGCGCCGAGTCGGGCCTCCAGCCACTCCACCAGGCCGGGGGTGAGGGAGAGGGCCGGTTCCAGGGCGGCGGCGCGGGCGGTCGGTACGACGTCGCGCAGGGGCAGCCCGTGCGGGCCCTGCCGGTCCTTGACGACGTAGTCGCCGACGCTGATCTGGACCAGCTCGGTCGCCATCGGGGAGCGGGAGCGGTACGAGTACGCCGTGCGGCCGTCGGCCAGGGTCTCCGTGCGGGTGAGCATGCCGTTCGCCACGCCGCGCAGGCCGCTCGGGACCGTGATGCGGAAGGTGAAGTCCGCCTTGTCCGAGGGGTGGTCGTTGCAGGGGAGGACGGTGTGCGCCGAGTTCGGCTGGCCGCACACCGCGAACCCGTCAGGGGTGACGACCCAGCCGGTGTGCGGCAGGGCGCGGTGCGGGTCGGCGGAGTAGGCCACGCACACCGTGACCCGGTCCTCGGCCCGCAGGGCCTCGGCGGGGGTGATCCGCAGCTTTTCGTCCGCCTGCTCGAAGTCGGCCTTGCGGCCGTCGACGTGTATGGAGCGTATGTCCAGGCCGAGGCAGTCGAGGGAGAACCGGGTGAGGCGCCGGTCGGTGCGGAGTGTCAGGGCCGCGGTCGCCTCGACCAGCCCGGTCGCGGGGTCGTACGCGAGGTCGAGGTCGTACGAGGAGACGCGGTAGCCGTTGTTGCCGAGGGCCGGGAAGACCGGGTCGCCGAGGGTCTCCGGGCCCGGGGTCCCCGGGTCGCCGCCGGTGCGGGGGGCGGCGTGGGCGGCGGAGCCCACGGTCAGTGCGGTCGCCGTGCCGATCAGGGCGGCCGCGGGGGCCGTCACTCTGGTGCGATATCTCATGGTCCGCTTTCGCTCGGGCGGCCGGGGTGGTCGGGCCCGGCCGTCGGTGAATGGGCGATCTACTTGCTGGACCGCAGAATCGAGCCCCTCGGTTGCCCCCGGACGACACCGATGTGGTCCGGGCCTGAGGGCGGACCCCTGTCGAGTGGACGGCGGTCACGAGATATCTTGATGTCGAGCAATGTTGCAGACGTGGAGCGGAGCACCCGGTGACTGACTCGACCATCATCTACACCTACACAGACGAGGCCCCGGCCCTGGCGACGCATTCGTTCCTGCCGGTGATCCAGGCCTACGCCTCGCAGGCCGGTGTCGACGTGGAGACTCGCGACATCTCGCTGGCCGGGCGCATCATCGCCCACTTCCCGGAGTACCTGAACGATGACCAGCGCGTCCCGGACGCGCTGGCCGAGCTCGGCGAGCTGGCCAAGACGCCCGAGGCCAACATCGTCAAGCTGCCGAACATCTCGGCGTCGATCCCGCAGCTCAAGGCCGCGGTGGCCGAGCTCCAGGGCAAGGGCTACGCGCTGCCGGACTACCCGGACGACCCCAAGACCGACGAGGAGCGCGAGATCCGCTCCCGCTACGACAAGGTCAAGGGCTCCGCCGTGAACCCGGTGCTGCGCGAGGGCAACTCCGACCGCCGCGCCCCGGCCTCGGTGAAGAACTACGCCAAGACCCACCCGCACCGCATGGGCGCCTGGAGCCCCGAGTCCAAGACCAACGTCGCGACGATGGGCGTCGACGACTTCCGTTCCACGGAGAAGTCCGTGGTGATCTCCGAGGCCGGTTCGCTGCGCATCGAGCTCAAGGGTGACGACGGCTCCACCACCGTCCTGCGCGAGTCCGTGCCGGTCCTCGAGGGCGAGGTCGTCGACGCCTCCGTGATGCGCGTCGCCGCCCTGCGCGAGTTCCTGACCGCCCAGGTCGCCCGCGCCAAGGAGGAGGGCGTGCTCTTCTCCGTGCACCTGAAGGCCACGATGATGAAGGTCTCCGACCCGATCGTCTTCGGGCACGTGGTGCGCGCCTTCTTCCCGAAGACGTTCGCGAAGTACGGCGAGACGTTCGCCGCGGCCGGCCTGACCCCGAACGACGGTCTGGGCGGCATCCTCAAGGGCATCGAGTCGCTGCCCGAGGGCGCGGAGATCAAGGCCTCCTTCGACGCCGAGCTCGCCGAGGGCCCGGCGCTGGCCATGGTCGACTCCGACAAGGGCATCACCAACCTGCACGTCCCGTCCGACGTCATCGTCGACGCGTCCATGCCGGCCATGATCCGCACCTCCGGCCACATGTGGGGGCCGGACGGCCAGGAGGCCGACACCCTCGCGGTCCTGCCGGACTCCTCGTACGCCGGCGTCTACCAGGCCGTCCTCGACGACTGCCGCGCCCACGGCGCCTACGACCCGGCGACCATGGGCTCCGTCCCGAACGTCGGTCTCATGGCGCAGAAGGCCGAGGAGTACGGCAGCCACGACAAGACCTTCGAGATCCCGGTCACCGGCACGGTCCGCCTGGTCGACCAGGCCGGCAACGCCGTGATCGAGCAGACGGTCTCCGCCGGCGACATCTTCCGCGCCTGCCAGACCAAGGACGCGCCGATCAAGGACTGGGTGAAGCTCGCCGTCACCCGCGCCCGCGCCACCGGCGACCCGGCCGTGTTCTGGCTGGACGCCACCCGCGCCCACGACGCCAACCTGATCGCCAAGGTCGAGCAGTACCTGCCGGAGCACGACACCGAGGGCCTGGACATCAGGGTCCTCTCCCCCATCGAGGCGACCAAGCTGTCGGTGGAGCGCATCCGCCGCGGCGAGAACACCATCTCGGTCACCGGCAACGTGCTGCGCGACTACCTCACCGACCTCTTCCCCATCCTGGAGCTGGGCACCAGCGCCAAGATGCTGTCGGTCGTCCCGCTGATGGCGGGCGGCGGTCTGTTCGAGACCGGCGCCGGCGGCTCCGCGCCGAAGCACGTCCAGCAGCTGGTCAAGGAGAACTACCTGCGCTGGGACTCGCTCGGTGAGTTCTTCGCGCTCGTCCCCGCCTTCGAGCAGTACGCGGCGGCCACCGGCAACACCCGCGCCAAGGTCCTCGCCGACACCCTCGACCGGGCCACGGCGACCTTCCTCAACGAGGACAAGTCCCCGACCCGCCGCGTCGGCGGCATCGACAACCGCGGCAGCCACTTCTACCTCTCCCTGTACTGGGCGCAGGAGCTGGCCAAGCAGACCGACGACGCCGACCTGGCCAAGGCGTTCGCCCCGCTCGCCGAGACGCTCTCCGCGGGCGAGCAGCGCATCGTCGACGAGCTGAACGCCGTCCAGGGCTCCCCCGCCGACATCGGCGGCTACTACCAGCCCGACAAGGCCAAGGCGGACGCGGTCATGCGCCCGTCGGCCACCTGGAACGAGGCCCTCGCGTCCCTGAGCTGACGCAACACGGCCCGAGCGCCGTCCAGCTGACCGACTCCGCCCCGTCCGGCACCGCCCGGCCGGGGCGCAGTCGTGCCGGGCGGCGACCGGAACACGCACCCTGCCCACCCACGACAACGCCCTTGGAGCCGCCCGTGTCCCGTCCCCTGCCCTCCTACGAGCTCCTGCCCGGTGCCGAGGACTCGCCCGTGATCCTGCATGTGCCGCACTCCGCGCGGGAGATACCGGAATCCGTGCGGGCCGGGATCGTGCTGGACGACGCCGCGCTGGAGCGGGAGCTGGACCACATCACCGACGCGCACACGGCCGAGATCACCGAGGCCGCGGCCGGGCTGGCCGGGGTGACGCCCTGGCGGTTCGTCAACCGGCTGTCGCGGCTGGTCGTCGACCCGGAGCGGTTCCCGGACGAGCGGGAGGAGATGCTCGCCGTGGGGATGGGCGCGGTGTACACGCGGACCACGCACCGGGCCGAGCTGCGGCCCGCCGGCACCGACCCGGAGCCGTTGGTCGAGCGGTACTTCCGGCCGTACGCCCACGCCATGACGCGGGCGGTGGCCGACCGGCTGGCCGCGACCGGGCGGGCCGTCGTGATCGACGTGCACTCCTATCCCACCGAGGCGCTGCCCTACGAGCTGCACGGAACGGGGCCCCGCCCGCCGGTCTGCGTGGGCACCGACGCCTTCCACACGCCGCCCGAACTGGCGGAGCTGGCCCGGAAGGTGTTCGCGCGGTGCGGGGAGACGGGGCTGGACAGCCCGTTCAGCGGTGCGTACGTACCGCTCGAGTTCTACGGCACGGACCGGCGCGTCGGCGCCCTGATGGTGGAGATCCGCCGGGACACCTACATGACCGAGCCCGGCGGACCCACCGTGGAACCGGGACTGTCCCGGCTGGCCTCGGCCCTGGCCACCCTCGTGGACGGCGCCTCCCGCTAGGGCTCGGAACAGGCCCTAAAGCCCGCGGTCAGGCCCGCAGCCACTCCGTGACGATCACGTCCCCGCCGGTCCGCAGCCGCAGCGCGAACGGGCCCCTGGGCAGCGCCGCACTGGTGAAGCGGCCCAGGGCGTCCGCCGCGACCGGGACCGCCGTCTGCGGGCCGCCGAGCACCTCGACGCGCGCCGACTGCGGGGGCAGCACCTGCCCCATCAGCCCGTCCTCGCCGACCTCGACGTCCACGGTCAGCCCGCCCGCGCGAAAGGTCAGCATCCGGGGCGGGTCCGGCGCGCCCCGGACCGGGAGGGCATCGACCAGGGAGTCGAAGGTCAGCTCGGCGACGCGAGCCTCCAGATCGTGCAACGCGTAGGCGTCGACCGCCAGTTGGCGCAGCTCGGCGGGAACGGGGTCGAGGATGGCGGCGGCCTGGCGCAGTTCCTCCTCCAGGAACCCGGCGCCGAAGTCCTCGCCGAACGCGTCCCGGTCGCGGAAGTCGTCCTCGTGCATCGCGCTCACACCGCCCCTCGTGCGTCCAGCCGCGCCCGCAGCCTGCGCAGACATCGCTGGCGCAGCGGTCCGATGCTGCCCACCGCGATACCGAGGGCGGCGGACACCTCCAGATAGCTGGGCGGCGGCGAGGCCATCAGGACGCGCAGCAACTGGCGGCAGCGGTCGCCCAGTTCCTCGAACTCCTGCCACAGCCGCCGGATCCGCTCGGCCTCGGCGGCCGCCTCCTCCGAGTCGAGCAGCGACTGCTCGGGCGTACGGTCCTCACTGACCCGGTCCAGGACCTGCGGATCGTCCGTCGGCATCAGCCGGGTCAGGCCCTTGATCACCTTCAGGCACTCGTGCCGGGCCGTGCTCGCCAGCCAGGACCCCGCCTTCTCCGGCTCGCGGATGCGGCCGAGGTGCTGGGCGAATCGGAACCACACGGTCTGGTAGACCTCCGAGCCGTCGGCGTCGGAGAGCCGGTGCGCGCGCACGACGGACCACACCAGCGGACTCAGCCCTTCCACGAGCGCCTTCCAGGCCGCCGCGTCGCCTTCGACGGCCGACCGGACCAGCGCCCCGACATCTGCTCGGTCCACGGTCCCACCCCTCGTGTACGGCAAGTCATCGTACGCCGCGGAGGGGACGCATCCGGTCCTCATGCGCCGGGAACCAGTCGCACGACGGGGACCGGGCGCCAGGTGGGTGGCTTCAGCGCCGGTACGTGCGCCCCGCGTACTTCGGCGTACTCGGTGTTGGAGTCGAGCAACTGCCTGCGTGCGGCGCGCGGGTCGCGCTCCTTGTGCGCGGTCATGTGGGCGGCGACCAGTCCGGCGGCGACCGGGGTGGCGAACGAGGTCCCGCTCCACTGCGCGAACCCTTCGAACATGACCTGGTCCGCCTTGACCGAGGTGCCCTGCCGTTCCTCGCTCAGCACGCCGGTGTGGCGCGGGTACTGGCAGGTGCAGGCGTACGCGAAGCCGAACCGGCAGGAGTCGTACGTGGAGTGCTGGTAGGCGTACGGCACGGGCCGGTCGAAGCCGGTCAGGGCGCTGGTGAGTCGCTCGCCGGGCGCGTACGCCCGTACCCAGGAACCGTGGTTGGTGAAGCAGGCGCCGAACTCGCCGTCGCCGCGCAGCGCGCCGACCGACAGCACGGCGTCCTCGTAGTCGGGCAGCGAGGCGTAGGCGGCGGGCCAGAAGGGTGTGGCGCTGGCGTTGTTGCCGGCCGCCGCGACCAGCAGGGTGTGCTGCTCGCGCAGTTCGCGCATGAAGGCGTCCACGCCGAGCAGGCCGTCGGTGCGGCCGTTGGGGGTGCCGGCGGAGAGGCTGATGATGTCGGGCCAGCCGCCCCGGTCCACGGCCTCGAAGAGCCTGGCGCCGAAATCGGACTCCAGGATCGCGCCCGCGTCGTCGAGCGTGTTGCGAACGGTGAGGTCGGTGTTGGGCGCGACGGCGGCGAGCAGTCCGGCGATGAACGTGCCGTGGCCGACGTACTGCCTGAGGACACCGTCGTCGCCGGTCTCCTTGAGCTGCGCGTCCCCCTCGGTGCGGGCGAGCAGCGGGTAGGACCGGTAGTCGTGCATGAGGCCGTTGTCGATGACGAGGACGGCGACGGCGGTGTCCACGTCGTACGGCGTCCCGTCCGCCGCCGGGTTGCACGGCCCGGTGAGAGGGGCCGGCACGGGCTCGTCGCCGGGGCAGGCGTTGACCGACGCGATCGACACCACATGGTTGCGGCTGACCAGCCGGCGGCCCTGGCGGCCCTCGTGCTCGCGCATCGCCCGCAGCGCGTGGGCCACGGAGCGGTCGCCGCTGCGGTCGCCGTGGCCCGGGTCGCCGACCCGGATGCGGGTGACGCCGGTCCGGTTCGTCTCCGGGCTCTCCCGGCGCACGTGGTCGGCGACCAGCCCGGTGGCTTCGGCGAAGTGGCCGCGGACCGTGTCCTCGACGAGCCGGGCCTCCTCGCCGTCGCGGGCGAGGACGACGCCCTTCTCGTAGAAGAACTCGGCGGAGTCGTCCGGTCCCATCGCCAGCGGGACGTCCGGCATCGACCGCTGGACCTGTTCGAACTGTTCATGGAAGCGCTGAGGTGCCATGGCGTGTCCTCCCCCTGAGGCCGGTTTCGTCAGTCTGAGCCCGCAGGCCGCCGATTGATACAGGCCCGGACCATGACGGGTCGTGACGGGACCACTACCATCCGAGGAGTGACAGCGACAGACGCGTCGGTCCTTCAGTTGCTGCCGATGGTGTTCGCCGCCCCCAACGAGGCCCTCGCCGGGGCGCAGCGGGTGCTGGACGCCGATCCGCCGCCGTTGCACGCCTCGGTCGCCCACCAGGTCATCGGCATCTGGCACCGGGACTTCGGCGACATCCGGATCGCCCTCGGTCATCTGCGGCGCGCCCGCGACCTCGCGGCCCGGGCCGAGTCCGCCGACCGGGAGGCGGACGTCCTGGCCACGCTCGGGGT
The DNA here is from genome assembly GCF_053611185.1 of Streptomyces sp. NPDC054834. NCBI lineage: Bacteria > Bacillati > Actinomycetota > Actinomycetes > Kitasatosporales > Streptomycetaceae > Streptomyces > Streptomyces sp. NPDC054834. The sequence goes on from NZ_JBSGZV010000009.1 coordinate 27,583, forward strand.
CGCGTTGGTGCACGCGGGGCGCACGCGGCAGGGGCTCACTTCATTCGAGCGTGGGGTCGCGCGGGGCACCGGGCACACCCGGGCGCGGGTGCTGTTCCGCCGGGCCTACGTCTGGTGGGTGCTGGGCCGGCACCGGGAGGCACTGGGGGACGTGCGCCGGGCGATACCGGTGCTGCGGCAGGCCGACGACGTGATCTGGACGGCCCGGGCGCTGACCCTGCGGGCGACCGTGCACCTGGCGCTGGGCGCGGTGGACCGCGCGGACGCCGACTTCACGGCGGCCGAGCGGCTGTGGGAGACGACCGGCCAGGAGCACGACAAGGCAGACGCGGTGGAGAGCCGGGGCCTGGCCGCGTTCCGCTCCGGTGACATCCCGGCGGCGCTCAGGCTGCTCGACGAGGCCGAGGAGCGGTACGCCAAGCTCGGCACACCCACGTTCATGCTGTGCGTCCGGCGCTGCGAGGTGCTGATGGCCGCCGGGCTCGCCCCGGAGGCCCTCGCCGAGGCGGACGCGGCGATCGCGGCGCTCGACGAGATCGGCGGGCAGTCCACCCGCAAGGCCGAACTGCTGCTGGCCGCCGCCCGTGCGGCCCGCTCGGCCGGGGACCCGCACACGGCGATCGCGCGGGCCGCCGTCGCCGTACGGCTGTTCGCCGGTCAGCGGCGCTCCTGGTGGGAGACGCATGCCCGGCTGGTGCTGATCGAAGCGCGGGTGGCGGCGGGGCGCCGGTCGGGGCGGATGGTCGCGGACGCGGCCCGGGTGGCGGAGCGGCTGGCCTCGTTCGGCTCGCCGGCCGCGCCGGAGGCCTCGCTGCTCGCGGGCCGGATCGCGCTCGCCCTGGGCTGGACGGCGGACGCGGAACGGCATCTGGCGGTGGCCGCCCGCAGCAGACGGGCCGGGCCGCCGCTGGCCCGGATGACGGGCTGGGCGGCGCAGGCGCTCAGGGCGCGGGCGGCAGGTTCGGGACGGGGCGTGCTGGAGGCGTGCCGGCGCGGTCTGGACGTGCTCGACGACCACCGGATGACGCTGGGCGCCTCGGAACTGCGGGCCCGGGCCACCGCGCAGGGCGCGGAACTCGCGGCGCTGGCCCAGGAGGCCGGCCTCGCCCGGGGCGGGCCGCGGCGGCTGCTGGAGTGGAGCGAGCGGTGGCGGGCCACGATACTGTCCGCGCCGCCCACCCGGCCGCCCGCCGATCCCGCGCTGCTCAGCGGCCTGACCGCGTTCCGGGAGATCGCCGCCCGCGCGGAGGCCGCCCGGACGGACGGCCGCCCGGTGCCCGCCCTGGAGCGCGAACAGCGGCGCCTGGAGCGGGAGATCCGCTCCCGCACCCTGCACATGCGCGGCGCCGCCCCCGGATACGGGGACCGCTTCGACCCAAGGCGGCTGCTGGACCGGCTCGGTGACACGCGGCTCGTCGAACTGGCCGTACTGGACGGGCGGGTGCACGTGCTGCTGTGCGGGCAGGGGCGGGTGCGGCGGTTCGAGGGCGGGGCACTGGCGGAGGCGGTGGCCGAGGCGGAACACGTCCAGGCCGGGTTGCGGCGGCTCGCCCACCCGGGGGCGGAAGCCAGGCTGCCGGTGGTGGAGGCCGCGGGCCACCGGCTTCAGGAGCTGCTGCTCGCCGGGGCGGTACGGCACCTGGGGTCCGGGCCGGTCGTGGTGGTGCCGCCGGGCGCGCTGCACCGGGTGCCGTGGGCGCTGCTGCCGTCGCTCGGGGAGCGGGTGCTGAGTGTGTCGCCGTCGGCGGGCAGCTGGCTGCGGGCCCGGGACACCGAGCCGCCGCCGGGCGGCCGGCAGGTGCTGGTGCGCGGCCCGGGGCTGGCGACGGGCGGCGCCGAAGTGCCGGAACTCGCGGGCCGCTACGGCACGGCGACGGTCCTGGAGGGCGACGACGCGCAGGTCCCCCGGGTGCTGGACGAACTCGACGGCGCCACGCTCGCCCATCTGGCGGCGCACGGCACGTTCCGCGCGGACAGCCCCTTGTTCTCGTCGCTGCGGATGGCCGACGGACCGCTCATCGTGCACGACTTCGAACGCCTGGACCGCAGCCCGTACCGGATCATCCTCTCCAGCTGCGACACCGCCCGGCTCGCCTCGGTCGGCGCCGACGAGCTGCTGGGCCTGGTGACCGCGCTGCTGCCGCTGGGCACCGCCGGGGTGGTGGCGAGCAGCGCGCCGGTCAGCGACGCGGCCGTGGTGCCGCTGATGCTCGCGCTGCACAAGGGCCTGGACGCGGGCCTGTCCCTCGCCGAGGCGCTCCGCGACGCCCGGGCCGCGCTGCCCGGGGACGCGGTGCACCAGGCGACCGGGTGGGCGTTCGCGGCGTTCGGGGCGGCCTGACGTCGCATCACGCCGGCTGCTCGACCGGCGGTTCCGCCAGCCCCGGCAGCTGCGCCCGGTCACTCGCCCCGAGCCGCGTGTAGGCGCTGTACAGGTGGTTGCCGACGGTACGCACCGACAGCGTGAGCCGCTCCGCGATCTGCCGGTTGCTCAGCCCGGTCGCCGCGAGGGCGACGATCTGCCGTTGCCGGGCGGTGAGTTCGCCCAGGACAAGACCGGACAGGGCCGGGGTGCGGGCGCCCTGGCAGCGGCGGGCCAGGGCGAGCGCGCGGGTGCGGGAGGTGCGGGCGGCGCCCGGGTCGCGATGCGCGTGGGCGGCCTGTGCGTACGCCTCGGCCGCGAACAGCAGGAAGCCGCGCTGCCGCAGCGCCTCGGCCGCCCGGTCCAGCGCGGGTCCGTCGCCGCGGGCGAGCGCGTCGGTGTGCCGGGCGAACACGCCCCCTGCCGGGAGGTCCCCGGCGGCCTGCTCGGGAGTACCGAGGCGTACGGCCTCGTAGCGGGCGTACATGTCGCCGTCACCGCACCCGCCCGCGAACTCGCTTTGGGCAACGGCTAGTTCCTTCCGGCAGGCCGGGTCGTCCGGTACGTCCCGCAGCCCTTCGCGCGCCCAGGCCGCCGCCTCGCGCACCTCGCCGCGCAGCCGCGCGAACCGGGCGCGTACGGCGGCGTACCCGGCCGGTACCCGGGCGCCCTCCGCCACCAGCCACTCCCCCACCGGTGCCGGCACGGCCCGGACGTCCGCGGCCGCGATCCGGCGGGCCAGGGTGTCCCGTTCGGCCGCCAGGGCGGGGCCGCGGCCGTCCGGTGTGCGGGCCGTCCGCCGGGCCCGCAGCTTCCCGGCGGTGGCCCGCAGCGCCGGGCCGTGCAGCGGGTGGGTGAGGCGGACGCCGCCCTGGTCGTCGGCGTGGACGAGACCGTCGGCCTCGAGGCGTTCGAGGGCGTCCAGGTGGAGATCGTCCGGGTCGAGCTCGTCCAGGTGCAGGGGCAGCGGCTCGGCGAAGGCGAGGCGCTGAAGGATCTCGCGCTCACCGGGGCCCGGGCGGTCCAGGACGTGGGCGACGCGTTCGCGTACGGCGGCGGTCACCGGCACCGGGCCGCGCCAGGCCCATTCGCCGCCGCCCGCCACGGGGGTGAGCAGGCCGCCCTCGCGCAGGGCTCCCACCAGTTCGCGCAGCAGCCTCAGGTCGCCCCCGCACAGCCGGTGCAGCCGGCCCACGGTGAGCGGTTCCAGGGTGCGGCCCGCGCCCGCGGTGAGCAGCCTCGCGGTGTCCTCGCGCGGCAGCGGCTCCAGGGCCAGGCGGGGCAGCAGCTCCCCGGTCCACAGCCGGGACACGGCGGCGGGCACCTGTGCGCCGTCGTCCGCCGCGATCACCACGAGGCGGGTACGCCCGTGCACGGCGAGCTGGTGGACCAGGGCGGCGGAGGCGTCGTCGAGGAGGTGCGCGTCGTCGACCACGAGCAGGCGCACGGCGGACAGCAGCCGCAGCGCGCGGTGCAGCGAGACCGCCCCGGGCAGCAGGTGCGCGAACGCGGCGAAGTCGAGCCGGCGTGTCTCGGGCGTCCCGGTCACCCGGGCGCGGTCGGTGCCCCGGACGGCCTCGGTGACCAGCCGCGTCTTGCCGCGGCCGGACGGTCCGGTCACGACGACGCCGTGCCGGGCGCCGGTCAGGGACCGGCGGATCAGGTCCAGTTCGTCCTCCCGGCCGGTGAACGGCCAGGGCGGTTCGAGTGTCCGCGCGTCCGGTTCGTAGGTCGTCACATCAGTGAGAGGCGAGATACTCACGTCTGATACAGGGGGACTTGAGTAGGCCTCGACTCAGGCGCCCGGCGGGGGGGCGGCGGCAGGCTGGGCCCATGACCGCTCGCTACTGCTCGCTCCCGCAGCAGTCGGCCCCCTCGTTCGCACCGGGGCTGACCGCCGAGCGGCTGAGCGCGCTGACCGGCGGGCGGCGGATGTGGGTCAACGGCACGGTCCTGCACTACCACTTCTTCGACGCCGACACCGACGCGTCGGTGATCCCCGTCCCGGGGACCGGGGAGACCCGCCGGGTGTCGTGGGTCGGGGCCGGAGAGCAGCGGGACGCGGTGCGCGAGGGCTTCCGGCGGTGGCAGGACCTCGGCATCGGTGTGACCTTCGCCGAGGTCGGCGACCGCCGGGAGGCGGAACTGCGCATCGGCTTCCAGGCCGGTGACGGCTCGTGGTCGGCGGTCGGCCGGGAAGCGCTGACGGTCGGCCGGGGCGAACGCACCATGAACTTCGGCTGGGACCTGACCGTGCCCGGGGAGCGTGGGACGGCGCTGCACGAGATCGGGCACGCGCTCGGCATGCTGCACGAGCACCAGAGCCCGGTCGCCGGGATCCACTGGGACGACGAGGCCGTGTACGCCGATCTGGCGGGCCCGCCGAACTTCTGGAGCCGGGACACGACGTACACCAGCGTCCTGCGCAGGCTGGACCCGTCCGAGGCCAACGGGTCCGTGTGGGACCCGCAGTCGGTCATGGAGTTCCCCTTCGGGCCGGGGCTGGTCCTGGAGCCTGAGCAGTACCGCGCGGGCCTGCACCCGCCGGGTTCCCTGTCCCCGGCGGACAAGGAGTTCGTGCTCCGCTGGTATCCGCCCGCCGAGCCGTCCCGGCCGCCCGCGCTGGTGCCGTTCCGCTCGGCGCCGCTCGGCCTCGGCCCGGGCGGACAGGCCGACTTCACCGTCGAGCCGCCGGAGACCCGCGCGTACACCGTGGGCACCTTCGGGGACGCCGACAGTGTGCTCGTGGTCTTCGAGGAACGCGACGGGGAGCCGCGTTACCTCGCCGGCCGGGACGACGGGGGCACACCGCTCAACGCCACCGTCCAGGTCCGGCTCGTCAAGGGCCGCCGCTACTTCGTCCGCGTCCGCCTGTACTCCACCTGGGGTTCGGGCGAGACGGCCGTCATGTGCTGGTGACAGCACAGGCCGCGACGCGGGCGCCCGGACCACGGTCCGGCACCGGGGGAGCGGCCGCGGACGTCACCTTCGGGGGAGGGAGACGTCCGCGGCCACGCCGATCGGCTCGACCGCCAGGAGTGACCCCACCGCGCCCGGTTCACCTCCGGCGCCACTCCTCGGCCAGCAGTTCGTAGGAGCGGACCCGGTCGGCGTGGTCGTGGGTGATCGTCGTGATGAGCAACTCGTCGGCGCCCGTGGCTTCCTGGAGTTGTTCCAGCTGGTCGGCGACCCGGCCGGGCGAGCCGACGAACTGGGTGTCGACGCGGTCCTGGACGAGGGTCCGGTCCTCGTCGGTCCAGGTGTGCGCCCGGGCCTCGTCCGGTGCCGGGAACGCGATGGCGCCCTCCGCGGTGCGGATGCTGCGCACCCACAGGCCGTAGCCGGTGGCGAGTTCCCGGGCCGTCGCGTCGTCCTCGGCGACCACGACGTCCGCGGAGACGCTGACGTACGGCTTGTCGAGGGCGTCCGAGGGCTGGAAGAAGGACCGGTAGCCGTCCACCGCCTCCAGGACGGTGGCCGGGCTGACGTGGTAGTTCGCCGCGAACCGCAGGCCACGGGCGCCCGCCGCCTCGGCGCTCTGCCCGCCGCTGCTGCCCAGGATCCACACCTCGACGTCGGCCCCCTCGCCCGGCACCACGTGCGCCTCGGCGCCCTCGGGGGAGCGGTAGGTGCCGGCCAGCAGGGCGAGGATGTCGTCGATCTGCTCGGCGTAGTCCTGGGATTCGGCGCCCGGCAGCAGGAGCAGCCTGCGCTGGAGGGCGATGCGGGGTGAGCCGAGGAGGTGGGTGAAGGAGAACCGGGGCGGGATCCGCAGGCCGTTCGGGGCTCGGCCGTCGACGACCGGGGTGGCCGTGGCCGGCGCGGCGGCCTTCTCGCCGGGCGGCCCGCCGCCGGAGCGGCCGAGGCCCAGGTCGAAGCGGCCGGGGTGCAGCGCGTCGAGCAGGCCGAACTCCTCGACCGTGCTCAGCGCGGTGCGGTGCCCGAGCTGGACGGCACCCGAGCCGAGCCGGATGGTGGAGGTGGCGTCGGCCGTCAGCGCGAGCAGCACCGCCGGGGACGTACCCGCGACGCCCGGGTTGAGATGGTGCTCGGCGAACCAGTGGCGGGCGTAGCCGAAGCGCTCGGCCTGCCGGGCCAGGTCGATGGAGTTGCGCAGGGCGTCGGCGGCCGTCGATCCGGAGGAGACCGGGACCAGGTCGAGGACGCCGAGCGGGATGTCAGACATGGGCAGGTTCCTCGCCGGCCGACGGTGCCGCAAGGACCGGGGCCCAGTCGAAGGGCGGGTCGGGGATGTCCCTCCGCAGCACCGGGGCCACCGCCGACTGGAAGAGCTCCAGCGAGTCGCGGTGCTGGGTGTCGGTGAGGCCGCTCGCGTCCGCGGGCACATGGATCAGGGTGTGCCCGAACTGCTCGTGGTAGCGGTGCACCTTGTCGATGACCTGCTGCGGGCTGCCGATCAGGGCCGAGCTGCGCTCGACGTAGTCCTCCAGGGTCTCGAAAACCACGGGGAGGCCCGCCTGTCTGAAGAAGGCCAGGTTGGCCTCGAAGATCGGCCGGTACACCGCCAGCGCCTCCTGGGAGGTGGGAGCGACGTAGAGCCCCGCCGTACCGGCGCCGATCGCGATGTCGGCCGGGTCATGGCCGTAGTACTCCCAGCGTTCACGGTAGTAGCGGATCAATGCGGCGTAGGGCTCCATGGGGTTGGTGACGTTCGCCGAGACCAGCGGGTCGCCGTAACGGGCGGCCAGATCCACCGACTCCTTGCTGGTGGCGCTGCCGTGCCAGACCCGGATCGGCTGCTGGTACGGCCTCGGCCACACCTCCGCGTCCTTCAGCTCCGGCCGGAAACGGGTCGCCGCGGTGACCTTGTCCTGCCGCCAGATCCGCCGGAACACCTCGTAGCTCTCGGCGTTGCGGTCCCACTGGTCCTCGGGCGTGACGTGGAACAGCTCCCGCTGGGCGGCTCCGTTGCCCTTGCCGATGATCAGGTCGAGGCGGCCGCCGGAGAGGTGGTCGAGGGTGGCGTAGTCCTCGTAGGCGCGCACCGGGTCCAGCAGACTGAGGGTGGTGACGCCGGTGAACAGCCGTATCCGCTTGGTCAGCGCGGCGATGTGGCTGAGCACGACGGGCGGCGAGGAGGAGATGAACGGCCGCTCGTGCCGCTCCCCCACGCCGAAGCCGTCGAAGCCCAGCTCCTCGGCGAGCAACGCGTTGTCGAGCACCTCACGGAACCGGTCGTGCGTCGGCTTCTGGACGCCGGTCACCGGGTCCGGGCGGTGCACGATCAGCGTGAGGGCGATGAACCTCACGACGCCACCCGCTCGCCGGGCACCTCGTCGATGGGGGTCCCCCCGCTCGAGCGAAGCCGAGGGTGGGGGAGGGCGAGCCCGAGGTGGTCGCGCAGGGTGGTGCCCTCGTAGTCGGTACGGAAGACGCCCTGTTCCTGGAGGAGCGGGACGACCTTGTCGGCGAACGGGTCGAGGCCGCCCGGGGTGATGTGCGGTACGAGGATGAAGCCGTCGGACGCGTCGGCCTGGACGAAGTCGTTGATGGTCCGGGCGACGGTCTCCGGTGAGCCGACGAAGGTCTGCCGGTTGCCGGTGTTGATGACCAGGTCGCGGATGGACCAGTTGTTGGCCTCGGCGAGCTCGCGCCACTCGCGGGCGATGGCGATCGGGTCGCGGTACATCCGCACCTGGGCGCGGCCGCGGGAGATGTGCTCCTCACTGACCAGCGGGGCGACGTCGGGCAGCGGGCCCTCCGGGTCGTACGCCGACAGGTCCCGGTTCCAGACGAACTCCAGGTGCTTGATGGCGGTGGCCCCGCTGACCTGCTGCCGGCGCACCTCGCGCGCCAGTTCCTCGGCCTCGGCGTCGGTGTCGCCGAGGACGAAGGTCGCGGCGGGCAGGATGAGCAACTGGTCGTGGCGCCGGCCGTACTTGGCGAGGCGGCCCTTGACGTCGGTGTAGAAGGCCTGCCCCTGCTCCAGGGTGGCGTGCCGGCTGAAGATCGCGTCGGCGGTGGAGGCGGCGAACTCCCGGCCTTCCTCCGAGTCGCCCGCCTGGAAGATCACCGGGCGGCCCTGCGGGGAGCGCGGGACGTTGAAGCGGCCGTGGATGTCGAACTGCTCGCCCCGGTGCACGAAGGCACCGGCCTTCGCGTCGCTCAGGAAGGTACCGGTGGCCTGGTCGGCGAGGATCTCGTCGCCGTGCCAGGAGTCGAACAGTTCGTTCGCGGTGGCCAGGAACTCCTTGGCCCGGGAGTAGCGCTCCCCCTGCGGCAGGAAGCCGCCGCGGCGGAAGTTCTCGCCGGTGAAGGCGTCCCAGGAGGTGACGACGTTCCAGGCGGAGCGGCCGCCGGAGAGGTGGTCGAGGCTGGCGAACTGGCGGGCCACCTCGTAGGGCTCGTTGAAGGTGGAGTTGATGGTGCCGGTCAGGCCGAGCCGGTCGGTGACGGCGGCGAGCGCGGCCAGCACCGTGAAGGTGTCGGGGCGGCCGACCACGTCCAAGTCGTAGATCTGCCCGCCCTGTTCGCGCAGCCTGAGGCCCTCGGCGAGGAACAGGAAGTCGAACTTGGCGCGTTCGGCGGTGCGTGCGAAGTGCGCGAAGGAACTGAACTCGATGTGGCTGCCGGCGGCCGGGTCGCTCCACACGGTGGTGTTGTTGACGCCGGGGAAGTGGGCGGCGAGGTGGATCTGCTTCAGCGGCTTGCTCATGATCGTGGGTTCCTCCGGCTCAGGCGGTGGCTGCGGCGAAGCGGTTGGCGGGGCGGGCGAGCCCGAGGAGGCCGCGCAGGGTTCCGGCCTCGTAGGCGCTGCGGAACAGGCCCCGGCGCTGGAGTTCGGGCACGAGCCCGCGCGTGATGCCTGGCAGGTCGTGGCCGAGCACGGCCGGCCGCAGCCGGAAGCCGGTCAGCCCGGCGCCCTGCAACTCCTCAAGGAGGTTGGCGAGTTGGCCGGGGGTGCCGGTGAAGATCCGGGCGTCGCTGGTGTACGGGGTGCCCGCGAGGGCGTCGAGGCGTTCGCGGCGGGCCGCGGCCTGCGCCGGGTCCTCGTCCAGGAAGACCACCAGGTCGCCGAAGACGTGCAGGGGGTCCTCGGCGCGCCCGGCCGCCTCCTGCTCGGCGCGGATCTCGGCGACGATGGCACGGGCCTGGGCGGCGTCGTGCGGGGTGACGTAGCCGACGTCGGCCTGCCGGGCCACGAGCCGGTACGGCACCGTCTGGTGGGCGAGCGCGGTGACCAGCGGCTGTCCCTGGGGCGGACGGGGCGTGATCGACGGGCCCTTGACGCTGAAGCGGCGGCCCTCGAAGTCGATGTAGTGCAGCTTGTCGCGGTCGATGAACCGGCCGGTGGCCGCGTCCCGGATCTCCGCGTCGTCCTCCCAGCTGTCCCAGAGGCGGCGGACGACCTCCACGTAGTCGGCGGCCTCGTCGAACAGGTCCGTGACCAGTTCCTGCGCGGCCGGACTGTCATAGGCGTCGATCAGGGGAACGGTGCGGCGGCCGAAGTGCGCGGCCTCGTCCGGCCGGGCGGTGATCTGCACGCGCAGGCCCGCGCGGCCGGTGCTGACGTAGTCGAGGGTGGCGATCGCCTTGGAGATGTGGAACGGCTCCGTGTGGGTGGCCACCACGGTCGGCACCAGGCCGATGTGCCGGGTGAGCGGGGCGATCCGGGAGGCGATGAGCACGGCGTCGAGCCGGCCGCGTACCTGGTCGGTGCGTTCGTCCGGCTCCAGGAAGTGCGAGGACTGCGGGCCGAGGCCGTCCTCGATGGTCACGAAGTCGAGGAGACCGGCCTCCGCCTCGGCGACCAGGTCGGCCCAGTAACCGGCGGTCAGCAGGTCCCGGGGCCGGGCCACCGGCTCGCGCCAGGACGCCGGGTGCCAGCCGGTGCCGTCGAGGGCGACGGCGAGGTGCAGGGGGGAAACGGGGGTCGATGACACGAGTGGGTGCCTTCCTGGAGGTCCGTTCGAGGGCGCCGGCCCGCACGGGAGCGGGGCTCCGGCGAGGAGGGTGAGGACGGGTCAGGAGCAACAGAGGGCGCCGGCCACGCGCTGGAGGTCGATGTGGGGCCGGGAGTGCAGCACGACGGAGCGGTTCGGCTTCAGAGCTCGGGGGCGGACGACACGTGTCATGTCCGCCACCTCCGTACGCCGGGGCTCGGCGGGCCGTGCGTGCGGCGCCGAGCGCATCTCGTCCTCAGTCGCAACAGCCGGCTCCCGCGCGGTGTTCCCGAAGCTGCGGACCTGGACGATCGGCGACCGGCGGCGCAGCGTGAAGCCGATCGACTCGTACAGCCGGATCGCCCGCGCGCTGTCCGCGGCGGCGTGCAGGAACGGGACGTCCCCGCGCTCCCGGATGCCGGCGGCCACCGCGCGCACCAGCCGGGTGGTCGGCCCCCGGCCCCGGTGCGCCAGCTCGGTGCACACCGCGCTGGTCTCGGTCCAGCCGGGCAGCCGCAACCTCTCGCCCGCCATGGCGATCAGCCGTCCCCGGTGCCGGATGCCGAGACAGGTGCCCATCTCCACGGTCCGCTCGAGGAACGGACCGGGCCGGGTACGGGCGACCAGGCCGAGGATCTCGGGGACGTCGGCGGCTCCCAGCCGTACCGCCTCCGGGGCGGGCTCGGCGCGCAGCGCCGTGTCGACGAGCTGGACGCCCTCCCCGCCGCCGAGGACCTCCCATCCCTCGGGAACACGCTCGACGGGCTTGATCCGTACGGTGGTTCCCGGGCCGACGAGCGTGTGCGGGTCGGCCCAGGCGCCCGGGTCCGCGGGGTCGGCGAGGGCGGCGAAGGCGTAGACGCCGACCTGGTAACGGGCGGCACGGCCCACCCTCCCCCAGCCTCCGGCCGGGGGGACCCCCGTCTCGCTTCGCTCGGCGAGGTGGGCGTGCGGGCCGTCGAGGGCGGCAGGCCGAGCGCGGCCGCCGCCTCGTGCTGGCCCTGGTCGACGGAGAGGATCCCGCCACGCACCACCTCGGCCGCGTACGCCGCCTCGTTGAGGCTCAGACCGATGACGGCGACCGTCATGTCGGTGGCGAGTTTCGACTCGTCGAAGGTGACGAAGGCCGGCCCGAAGGGGACGCCGAGGCTCAACGTCTTGTACAGGGCGCTGAAGTTGTAGAGGAAGATCAGGACGACGATCAGCGGGACCGAGCGGAACAGCCAGGTGTAGGTCCAGCTCACCGCCCGCAGCACCGGGCTGCCGGAGAGCCGGCCGAGGGCCAGCAGGATGCCGCCGAGCAGTCCCAGCACCGCGCTGAACGCGGTCACTTCGAGGGTGACGCCGAGCCCGTCGAGGATGGTGGGGCGCAGGAACCAGTAGCGGAAGCGGTCCCACTGGTAGAAGGGGTTGGTGGCCAGTCCGTGCAGGATCTGCGCGACGAACACGAGGACGACGGCGGTGACGATCCACCGGCCGGGCCGGCGCAGTGGCTGAACACGCTGCGCTCTGAAGGACCTTGACGGGATGTCGGCGGGCGGTGCCTCGGCGAGGGACACGGCGGCGCCTGGGGGTTCACTCATTGACGGGCTCCAGCGAAGTCGGACACCCCGGGGGCGGCGGTCCGGCGCGGCTACGGTGCTACGGCGGCAGGGCGGGAACCGCACTGCGACACGGCGGGCAGCGGCACACGGCGACGTACGGGGCGGGCGGGGCCTGGACGGACGACGGCACGGCGGGCGTGCGAGAGGCGTCGGGGCTGACGCGGGGCCGCGCGGCGGGGGAAGGAGAGGAAGCGGTCAGCCCCGGCGGCGGGCACGGCCCGGCGCGGTACACAGTGCGCTGTTGACGCGGAGCAGATCGACGGCACGGTCGGCGACCAAGGGGTTCGCGTACGGCTGCACGCAGCTCAGGGGGCGGGAGGCCGCCGTCCTGAAAGCTGCGTACATGTCCGTCACCTGTCGCCGTGCCGGCCCGGACGGGCCGTGCGCTTGCCAGAGCCGTAAGTAAGGCAGTCGGGCCGGAAGGATGTCAACGCCCGTCCACGTACTGGACTTGCTCAGGCGCCGCTGACCTGCGCACCGGCACCCGATGAGTCCGCGGCATGACCCCTCCAGTCCAGGATCTGGACGGCGGCTCCGGCGGCCTCGAGGCCATGGCAGCGGCCGTGGTGGCGGCGGGCGATGCCGTCGAGGTCGAGGTGGGCCCCGAAGGCGGGGTGGGCGGCCAGGCGCCGGGCGTAGGCCCACAGCACCGGGTGGCCGGCGATGCGGTGCACGGCGGAGGCGTCGAGGTGGCAGCGGTGCACGGTGTCCAACTGCACCAGCGCGGCCCACAGTTCGACGTCGGCGGCGGTGAGCCGGCCGCCGACGAGGTACTCCTCGCCGTCCAGGTACCGCTCCAGCCTGCCCAGCGTGTCCAGCAGCGACTCCAGTGCGGCGGCGCGCTCGGCGGGGCCGGCGTCGGCCTGTCCGGCGTGCTGCGCGGCCTCCTGGATGCCCTCGGCGCAGAGCCGTTCGACGGCCTCGATCTCGCTCTCGGCGCCGCACGGGTACAGCGAGGCGCGTCCGTCCCGGGGGAAGCGGTCCAGGTCGCGCAGTATGTCCGGGGCGTGAGTGCTGACGATGCGTCCGGACCAGTCGTCGCTGAGCACCGGCGCGAGGGCCGGCCCGGCGTAGTGGTGTGCGCTCGCCTCGTACAGCGGGCGCAGGGCCGAGTGGCCGCCGCCGGGACAGTCCGGTTCGGCGGGCAGGAAGGTGACCCGACAGCTGCTGTCGAGGCCCAGCAGGCTGTGCCCGATGGCGAGGCGCAGGCCGTCGGGGCAGGCGGTCGAGAGATGGATCCGGTAGCGGTGCGGCACGGCGTGGTGGCCGCTGCGCGCGTCCTGGCCGAGGCGGCCCCGGAAGGCGGGGGCGGTCCGGCGGGCGGACGGGACGGCGGCGAGCGGAGTGATGGACATGCGTCTCCCCGGATACGGGCGCGCGGACGTACGCGCGGCGGAAGCGTCGTCGGACAGTGGGCGCCGGACAGTGGGCGCCGAGGCGTGCCGGACAGGTCCGGGGTTCCCGGATCGGCTCAGACCGGCCAGGAGGCTGATCGTGCGCTGCAGACGCGCAGCAGGTCGATGTGCCGGCGGGAGGTGAGCAGGGGTGAGGCCGGTGTACGGCTCACGCGGCCGGTGACCGTCCCGAGGCGCCTCATGTTTCCCTACCTGTTCACTAGGATTCCCATGGCGAGTGTCGATCCGGCTCGCGGCGGCGTCAAGTGGGCGTCCACGCCTGGGACACCCGGGGGCCGCGGCATGGCGGGCCGGGCGTTCGAGTTGCCGGGCGGCGGTCGGCGCGGTGGTCTGGAAGCAGGCCCTGGGACTGGCCGGGTCTGTGGGACCGGGCGGGCCTGGTGGAAGGGGGCCGGATGCGATGGCCGAGGAGCCGCGCCGCGTGACCGGGGAGGTTCCCGGAGCCGTGCCCGAGACGTTCGTGTTCGTGTGCGCCGGCTGCGGTCACGTCTGGCAGGCCGTCTTCCAGGTGGTGTTCTTCACCGACCCGGTCTCCGTGTACACCCAGGAGTACGTGGACGAGGCCGGGCGGGCCCTGCGGTCGCCCCTCGCCGACGCGGTTTGCCCCCGCTGCGGCGGACGGCAGGTCCGCGTGACCACACCTGAACGCGCCGCCCGAGCCTCGCACCCGCCCCGGGCGGGCGGCGGCTCCGGATGAGCGCGGCGCGGCCTTACTCGCCCGAACGGCGCCGCGCGGATGCCGGGACCGCGGTGCAGCAGGGCCCCCAGCACCTGAAGGACGTCCTGGCCGGGAAGACGCCGGCCGCCACGCCGAGCCTGTCCCGCTGACCGCCACCCCGAGCCCGTCCGGCTGACCGCCGCCCGGACGGCCCCGCCGAACCCTCCCCAGCAGCTGCGGTATGTGACATAGTACTGACGTGGCGAAGCGACTGACCTGCGATGTCGTGGTGGTCGGCGCGGGGATGACGGGCGCGGCCTGTGCCCTGTACGCGGCACGGGCGGGCCTGGACGTCCTCCTCGTCGACCGGGGCCCGGTGGCCGGCGGCACCACCGGAGCGGGCGAGGGCAACCTGCTCGTCTCCGACAAGGAGCCCGGCCCGGAGCTCGCGCTCGCCCTGCTCTCCGCCCGGTTGTGGTCGGACCTGGCCGGCGAGGACGGCGCGGCGTACGAGTACGAGCCCAAGGGCGGCGTCGTGGTGGCCACCACCCCCGAGGACCTCGCCGCCCTGGCAGGCTTCGCCGCCGGTCAGCGGGCCGCCGGGGTCACCGCGGCGCCCGTGGACGCGGACCGGCTCGCCGACCTCGAACCGCATCTGGCGCCCGGCCTGGCGGGCGCCGTGCACTATCCGCAGGACGCCCAGGTCATGCCGGCGCTGGCCGCCGCCCGCCTGATCCACGCCTCGGGCGCCCGCCTGTGCACGGGCTGGACGGTGACCGGTGTGCTGCGCACGGCCGGCGGCGCGGTGCGCGGCGTACGCACCGACCGCGGCGACGTCCACGCGCCGGCCGTGGTGAACGCCGCCGGGACCTGGGGCGGCGACCTGGCCCGTCTGGCCGGCGTGCGCCTTCCCGTCCGGCCGAGGCGCGGCTTCGTCCTGGTGACCGAGCCGCTGCCCCGGCTGGTGCGGCACAAGGTGTACGCCGCGGACTACGTGGCCGACGTGGCCAGCGACTCGGCCGCGCTCCAGACCTCACCGGTCGTCGAGGGCACGGCCGCCGGACCCGTGCTCATCGGCGCCAGCCGCGAACGGGTCGGCTTCGACCGCTCGTTCTCGCTGCCCGTCGTACGGGCCCTGGCAGCCGGGGCGACACGGCTGTTCCCGTTCCTGGAGCGGGTCCGCGCGATGCGGACGTACCTGGGCTTCCGGCCGTACCTGCCCGATCACCTGCCCGCGATCGGCCCCGATGCGCGCGTGCCCGGGCTGCTGCACGCCTGCGGGCACGAGGGCGCGGGCATCGGACTGGCCACCGGAACAGGCCACTTGATCGCCCAGGCATTGACCGGGACACCGCCGGAACTGGACCTCGCGCCCTTCCGGCCGGAGCGGTTCGCGACGAACGGGGTGAACACCGCGTGAATCCACTGGAGTTGGCCGGGGCACGGCCCGGCCCCGCGTTCACGGTCACCTTCGACGGCCGCCCGGTCGAGGCGCTCCCCGGCCAGACGGTAGCCGCCATGCTCTGGGCGGCGGGCGTGACCGCGTGGCGCACCACCCGGCGCGAGGGCCGCCCCCGCGGCGTCTTCTGCGGCATCGGGGTCTGCTTCGACTGCCTGGTGACGGTCAACGGCAGCCCGAACCAACGGGCTTGCCTGGTGCCCGTACGGCCGGGCGACGTCATCCGCACGCAGGAGGGGACGGGGCACGATGGCCACGACGGCTGAGCGGGTGCGCCTCGCCGTGATCGGCGCGGGCCCGGCGGGGCTCGCCGCGACCCTGGCCGCGGCGGCACGCGGGGTGCACGTCGCCCTCGTGGACGCCGGTCCGGAGGCGGGCGGCCAGTTCTACCGGCAGCCCGCCACCGCCCTCGGCGCGCGCCGCGCCCGCGCGCTGCACCACCAGTGGCGCACCTGGGAGCGGCTGCGGGACGGACTCGACGGGCATCGCACGGCGGGACGCGTCATCCACCTGACGGATCATCATGTCTGGTGCGTTGAGCGGCAGTCGGCCGGCTTCATCGTGCACGCGCTGCGCGGCCCCGCGCAGGAGGAACCCGCGGCGGTGCGCGCCGAAGCGGTGCTCCTGGCCACCGGCGGTTACGAGGTCGCACTGCCCTTCCCCGGCTGGACGCTGCCCGGCGTCGTCACCGCGGGCGGTGCGCAGGCCATGCTCAAGGGCGGGCTGGTGCTGCCGGGGCGGACGGCCGTGGTCGCCGGGACCGGGCCGCTGCTGCTGCCGGTCGCCACCGGCCTCGCGGCGGCGGGCGCGCGCGTCACCGCGCTCGTGGAGTCGGCCGACCCGAAGGCCCTGGCCCGCCGCCCGGCGGCGCTGGCCGCGCAGCCCGGCAAGCTCGCCGAGGGCGCCGGGTACGCGGTACGGCTCCTGCGGCACCGCACACGCCTCCTGTCCCGCCACGCGATCGTCGAGGCGCACGGCACGGACCGGCTGGAGGCGGTGACCGTCGCCGCCCTGGACGCCTCCGGCCGGGTCAGGCCCGGCAGTGCGCGCCGCCTGACCTGCGACGCCCTCGCGGTCGGCCACGGCATGCTGCCGCACACCGACCTCGCCGAGACGCTGGGCTGCGCCCTGGACGGGCAGCGGGTGCACGTCGACGACGAGCAGCGCACCGACGTCCCCGGCGTCTGGGCGGCCGGCGAGGCAACCGGCATCGGCGGCGCGGCCCTCGCCCTCGCCGAGGGGCACATCGCCGGCCGCTCCATCGCCGCCCGGCTGCACGGCCGGGATCCCGACCCCGCGGCCTGGTCGGCGGCGGCCCGGGCCCGTACGCGCCTGAGGGCGTTCTTCACGGCCGTCGACGCGGTGTACGCGCCCGACGCCCGCTGGCCGGACCGCGTCCCGGACGACACCGTGGCCTGCCGCTGCGAGGAGGTCACCGCCGGTGAGGTCCGCGCGGCCGTGCGCGAGCTCGGCGCGGGCGATCCGCGCACCGTGAAGCTGCTCACCCGGGCCGGGATGGGCTGGTGCCAGGGCCGGATGTGCGGACCGGCGGTGGCGGGCCTCGCCGGATGCGAACTCACCTCCGTGCGGCGGCCGTTCGCCCGCCCCGTACCCCTGGGCGTGCTGGCCGGAGGTTTCGAAGACCCCACCGAGGAAGACCCCACCGAGGAAGGACCTTGATGACCGACCACCGCCCCTGGCACGGCGTCCTCGTCGCCACCGCCCTCCCGCTCGACGACGACCTCACCGTGAACTACGACAGGTACGCCGAGCACTGCGCCTGGCTCGTCGACAACGGCTGTGACGGCGTCGTGCCGAACGGCTCGCTCGGCGAGTACCAGGTGCTCACCCCCGCCGAGCGCGCCAAGGTCGTCGAGACGGCCGTCGCCGCGGTCGGCGGGCGGCGCGTGATGCCGGGCGTCGCCGCCTACGGCTCGGCCGAGGCCCGCCGCTGGGCCGAACAGGCCCGGGAGGCGGGCTGCGGCGCGGTGATGTTGCTGCCGCCCAACGCCTACCGTGCCGACGAGCGTTCCGTGCTCGCCCACTACGCGGAGGTCGCGAAGGCGGGCCTGCCGGTGGTGGCGTACAACAACCCGATCGACACCAAGGTCGACCTCGTGCCCGAACTCCTGGCCCAGCTGCACGACGAGGGCCTGATCCACGGGGT
The DNA here is from genome assembly GCF_053611185.1 of Streptomyces sp. NPDC054834. Taxonomy (NCBI): domain Bacteria; kingdom Bacillati; phylum Actinomycetota; class Actinomycetes; order Kitasatosporales; family Streptomycetaceae; genus Streptomyces; species Streptomyces sp. NPDC054834. The sequence goes on from NZ_JBSGZV010000009.1 coordinate 45,152, forward strand.
GAAGGAGTTCTCGGGCGACGTCCGCCGCGCCTACCGTATCGCCGAACTCGCCCCGGAACTGGACCTGTTGATCGGCGCCGACGACGTGCTGCTGGAGCTGGCGATCGCCGGGGCCAGGGGCTGGGTGGCCGGCTACCCGAACGCGCTGCCCACCGCCTGCGTCGAGCTCTACCACGCGGCCACCGGCGGCGACCTGGTCACGGCCGAGCGGCTCTACCGGCAGCTGCACCCGCTGCTGCGCTGGGACTCGCGCACGGAGTTCGTGCAGGCGATCAAGCTGTCCATGGACGTCGTGGGACGGTACGGCGGTCCCGTACGGCCGCCGCGCATGCCGCTGGCATCCGAGCAGGAGGCCGCCGTCCGGGCGGCCACCGGGAAGGCCGTCGCGGCGGGCCTGGCCTAGGAGGAGTGGGATCATGCGCAGCAAGCTCGTCCTGCACGCCGTCGACTCGCACACCGAGGGCATGCCCACCCGGGTGATCACCGGCGGGATCGGCACCGTCCCCGGCGCGACGATGAACGAGCGCCGGCTGTACTTCCGTGAACACCGCGACGACATCAAGCAGTTGCTGATGAACGAGCCGCGCGGGCACTCCGCGATGAGCGGCGCGATCCTCCAGCCGCCGACCCGGCCCGACTGCGACTGGGGGGTGGTCTACATCGAGGTCTCCGGCTATCTGCCGATGTGCGGGCACGGCACCATCGGCGTGGCGACCGTGCTGGTGGAGACCGGCATGGTGGAGGTCGTCGAGCCGGTCACCACCATCCGCCTGGACACCCCGGCCGGGCTCGTCGTCGCCGAGGTGGCGGTCGAGGACGGTGCCGCCCGGAACGTCACGTTGCGCAATGTGCCGTCCTTCTCCGTCGGCCTGGACCGCAAGGCCGTGCTCGACGGCGGGCGGACGGTGACCTACGACCTCGCCTACGGCGGCAACTTCTACGCCATCCTGCCGCTGGAGGAGTTCGGCCTGCCCTTCGACCGCGCCCGCAAGGACGAGATCCTCTCCGCCGGCCTGTCCCTGATGGAGGCCATCAACAGCGCGGAGGAGCCGGTCCACCCCGAGGACCCGTCCATCCGGGGCTGCCACCACGTCCACCTGTACGCACCCGGCGCCACCGCCCGCCACTCCCGGCACGCGATGGCCATCCACCCCGGCTGGTTCGACCGCTCGCCCTGTGGCACCGGGACGAGCGCGCGCATGGCGCAACTGCACGCGCGGGGCGAACTGCCGTTGCACACCGAGTTCGTGAACGAGTCCTTCATCGGCACCCGGTTCACCGGCCGGCTGCTCGGCACGACCGAGGTCGCCGGGATCCCGGCCGTGCTGCCGAGCTTCACGGGCCGCGCCTGGATCACGGGCACGGCCCAGTACCTCCTCGACCCCACGGACCCGTTCCCCGCGGGCTTCGTCCTCTAGGCTCCTCTAGACTCCCCCGGTGATGCGTGACATGGCACAGCAGCCGCAGCAGCCGGCCCCGGCCGCCGAGGCCCCCGTACTCCCCCGGCTGGGCGGCAGGCGCAGCAGCTACCGGGAGCGGGTCGCCGACGCGCTGCGGGCCGCGCTGATCGCGGGGGAACTGCGGCCCGGCGAGGTCTATTCGGCTCCCTCCCTGGCCGCCCGCTTCGGCGTCTCCGCGACACCGGTGCGGGAGGCGATGCTCGACCTGGCCAAGGAGGGCCTGGTCGACGCGGTCCCCAACAAGGGCTTCCGGGTCACCGCCGTCTCCGACCGGCAGCTCGACGAGTACACGCACGTCCGCGCGCTCATCGAGATCCCCACCGTGGTCGCCCTGACCGGCACCGCGGACCGCGCCCGTCTGGAGGCGCTGCGCCCGGCCGCCCGGGAGATCGTCACCGCCGCGGCGGCGGGCGACCTCATCGCGTACGTCGAGGCCGACACCCGCTTCCACCTCGGCCTGCTCGCCCTGGCCGGCAACACCCACCTGGTCGAGGTGGTCGCCGACCTGCGCGGACGCTCCCGCCTCTACGGTCTCACCGCACTGCTGGAGGCGGGCCGCCTGCTGGCCTCCGCCGAGGAACACCTGGAACTCCTCGACGCGTTGCTGGCCCGCGACGAGACGGCGGTGCGCGAGGTCATGACCCGGCACCTGGGGCATGTGCGGGGGCTGTGGGCGGCGCGGGAGTGACGACTCCCGGGACGCTCGGGACGTACGGTGACCGCCTCACGATCGGCCGCCAGTGCCTCCGGAGCATTCCCGGCCCGGCTGACGAGCGGACGGGCAGTAACAGGCCCGGAGGAGCGAGGGACGAGCCGACGCCGTGGCGGTGCCCGCCCGGACCGCTGATGTCGATGCGGAAGCCGGGGTGCGGGGGCCAGGCGCGGGTCCACCCGGCCTGACAACTCGGGCTGAGGCGGGCGTGACGCGTGGAAGACCGCCATGATCAGGCACCGGAAACGCCGTCACCCACCATGGAGAGTGGATCGACAACGGCGTCGAACGTTTTTTCGTCGACGTGACCGCTTGCCAGCGCGGCCTCTTTGAGGGTCTGGTTGTTGGCGAGCGCGGACTCAGCAATGTGCGCGGCCTTCTGGTAACCGATGACGGGGCTCAGCGCCGTGACCAGCATGAGGCTCTCGTTCACGTATTGCGCTATTTTCGCTCGGTTGAGCTCGGTGCCTTCGACGGAGAACGTTCGGAACTTCTCCATCCCGTCGGCGAGGATGCGCGCGGAGTGCAGGAAATTCTTGATGATCATTGGGCGCATCGCGTTCAGTTCGAAGTTGCCCTGGCTTCCGGCGAACGCCACCGCGGAGTCGTTGCCGAGCACCTGGATCGCGATCATCACGATGGCTTCGCACTGGGTCGGGTTGACTTTGCCGGGCATGATCGAAGAGCCGGGTTCGTTCTGGGGAAGCAGCAGCTCGGCGAAGCCGGTGCGTGGGCCTGAGGCCAGCCATCGCATGTCATTCGCGATCTTCATCACGGCGACGGCCAGTCCGCGAAGTGCTCCGTGTGCCCGCACCATGGGGTCCAGCGACCCCTGCGCCATGAACTTGTTTTCCGCGGTGACGAACGGCTTGCCGGTCAGTTCGGCGATCTGCGCCGCGATGTCACGGCTGAAGTTCTTCGGCGCGTTCAATCCTGTTCCCACGGCGGTGCCGCCCAGGGCCAGCTCGAGCAGCCCCCTGCGGGTGTGCTCGATCTCCTCGGTGCAGGCGCGTAGTTGGGCGGCGTAACCTGACCACTCTTGTCCCACGGTAAGGGGGACGGCGTCTTCGAGGTGCGTGCGGCCGATCTTCACGACCGTGGCCCACTCTTCGGCCTTTGCCTCGAGGACCGCGGCAAGGTCTCGCGCCTTAGGCAGTAGATGGTCGTCGATTTCCTGCACTGCGGCGATGTGCATCGCGGACGCGAAGCTGTCGTTACTGGACTGCCCCATGTTGACGTCGTCGTTCGGGCCGACCGGCTTCTGGCTCCCGAGCGTGCCGCCGAGCAACTGCGACGCACGGTTGGAGATGACCTCGTTGACGTTCATGTTGCTTTGGGTGCCTGACCCTGTCTGCCAGACGAAGAGGGGGAAGTGCTCGTCGAGCTCGCCCTCGACGACTTCCTCCGCAGCTCGTACGACCGCCTGTTTCTTCCATTCGGGCAGCCGGTCGGCGGCGGCGTTCACCAGCGCTGCCGCTTTCTTCACATAGCCGTAGGCGTGGTAGACCTCCTTGGGCATCCGGTCGCCACCGATGGAGAAGTGGATCAGCGACCGTTGCGTCTGCGCACCCCAGTAGCGGTCCGCCGGCACCTCGACCGTGCCCATACTGTCAAATTCTTCGCGCTGTCCATCGGCCTGGATCCCGATCGGCATTTCCTGCATCTCGGGGACCGACTGGTCGTCCTGGCTCACTTCGCGTGCTCCACATCGCCCAGGGGATAGACCGGCTGCCACATCGCGTCCTGGACCGCTTGAATGAGGTTTTCGTGCGTCTTCGTGGCGACTCCATCCTGTGCCGCGGCGCGGGCGACGGCGACGGCGACTGTGGCCGAGGACGCCCTGAGGTTCGCAACCGGCGGCAGGAGGGAGGCCCCCGGACGGGACACATCGACCTGGCCGGCCACGGCTTCGGCAGCGGCGAGCAGCATGCTGTCGGTCACGTGACGGGCACCCGAAACGATCGTGCCGAGCCCGAGCCCTGGATAAAGGAGCGCGTTGTTGGCTTGTCCGATCTCGTATGAGATGCCGTCGTAGTCCACCGGTCCGACCGGGATGCCGACCGCCATCAGCGCTTTGCCCTCCGACCAGACAATCGCGTCAGAAGGCATGACCTCGATGCGACTCGTCGGATTTGACAGGGGCAGGAGAATCGGACGGTCCACTCCCTCGGCCAGGGCGCGCACGACGTCCTCAGTGAAGGCGTCATGGACGGTCGACGTGCCGATGAGGATGGTGGGTTTGACATGCTTGATGGTGGTCAACAGGTCGATCTCACCGTCTGCCCACGCGCTCACCTCGGATTTCGGCCTCGCGTACGCCCGCTGGTAGTCGGGCAGGTCCGCCATGTCGTCGGTCACGAGGCCGTGGACGTCGATGAGCCAGATGTTGCTCTTGGCCTCTGCGGGTGTGGCACCGTCACGCACCATCGCAGCGTGGATCTGGTCGGCCATGCCGGTGCCGGCGGTTCCCGCTCCGAAGACCACCAGCCGCTGCTCGGACCAGCGTGCCCCTGTGACCTTCAGGGCAGAGAACACCGACGCCATGACGATCGCCCCGGTGCCCTGCATGTCGTCATTGAAGACCCGGTACCTGTCCGCGTTCTCCACCAAGATCCGCCGGGCGTTCGAGGGCCCGAAGTCCTCGAAGTGCAGCAGCGCGTTCGGGAACAGCTCGGACACGGTCTGGAGATAGAGGGTGATGAAGTCGTCGTACCGCTTACCGGTCACCCGCGCATGCCGGTTGCCCAGGTAGGGCGGGCTGTTGAGCAGTTGCTGGTTGTCTGTCCCGACATCGAGGTTCACGGCGATGACCCGGTTGGGGTCGATGCCGGCTGCGGCCGTATAGACGGCGAGCTTACCGACGGAAATGTCGGTCCCGTTGACACCCCAGTCCCCGATTCCCAAAATCTCCTGAGCATCGGAGACGACGATCAGATCGACCTCGTCCGCACCAAGGCCGAGGGATTCGAATGACGCTTTCACGTCCTCGGGACGGTTGATTGACAGGTACACCGCGCGTGAGTCGCGATAGTCGACGGACCATTGCTGGATCGCGTCTCCCACGGTCGGGTCGTACACAACGGGCAGCAGCTCGTCGAGGTGGTCGGCGAGTAGCTTGAAGTACAGAACCTGGTTACGGTCGTGAATCTCATTGAGGTAGATGTACTTCTGCAGATCGGACGATTTCTGCTTGAGCTGTGCGTAGGCCCGGTCGGCCTGTCCCTCGAGGGTCTCGACGGCCGCCGGCAGCCGCCCGGTGATCCCGAGCTTCGCCCGCTCCTCCAGTGTGTAAGCGGTGCCGCGGTTTCGGTATCGATCCTGCAGGACGGTCGGTTCGACAGGCATGGATGCCCCTTCAGCAGGGTTTCGGGCATTGACGCTGTGCGCCAGCCCGGGCATAACTCCGCAAATCCCCCCGCTTATTCGCAGCGTAGTGTCTTCACCTCGCCGCGTCCAACGCGGGTCTTCGAAGTCGAGCGATGCGTCTCGTAAGGCACGCCTACCATTCGTCGCGGTGGGTCATGTGCATGGCGGGACTGGGGCCCCTGGACGCGGGACGCCCGTGGTCCTGGTTGATCATTTCTGTTCTCTGCGCAGAAGGATCAGTCACCCACGGGCCGGCTCCGATGCGGGCACGGTCGGCGAGGGCTGGGACGCCGTGGCGTTCGCAGGTCCGGATGATGCGGTGGACGCGGGCCGCGGTCAGATCGTGGGCGCGGCCGGGCAGTGTGGGTGACGTTCACCGAGCCACGGCCATCCAGGCCGCCCGCGACCTGTATGTGTCCTGGCCGACGGTGATGAGCGCCTTCCGTGCATCCGCACGCGCGGTCGTCGACGCCCCGCTGCCCGAGGTGAAGGTGCCGGGCATGGACATGTCGGCCAGCTACCGCGCCACGATCCGCACCGGCCTGCCCGACGCCATTGTCATGGTCGACCACCTCCACGTCGTGCAGCTCGCCGACAAGATGCTCTCCGTGGTCCGGCGCCGCACCACCGCCGAGGTCCGCCAACGGCGTGGACGCGCGGGTGGCCCGGAGTGGAAGGGCCGCCGATGCCTGCTCCGCAACCGCGAGGACCTCACCGGCGAACAGTTCACGATCATGCGGAACAAGGAGAACCTGCGCAACCTTCTCGCACCGGCGCCGACCGCCACCAAGTCGGCCAGGCCCGGTGGAAGTTCCTCACGTGGTTCGCGGATTCCGACTTCCCCGAAGTGCGACAACTCGCCACCGCCGTCGACCGCTGGTGGCCCGAGATCGCCGCGTTCCTCGACACCGGCGCGTCGGGCGGGCGCCCGGGTTCCATTGCCCGGAAATCAAGAGCCCTGTTTCGCTGATGCGAAACAGGGCTCTGACATGCGACTACGAAGCAATCTTCGAGTCGGGACGACAGGATTTGAACCTGCGACCCCTTGACCCCCAGTCAAGTGCGCTACCAAGCTGCGCCACGTCCCGGTGCGCTGCCACGCGGGTGTGCCGCGTGATCGCGCAGGTCAACCCTACCGCACCCGTACAGGTGCTGCGGTCAGGGCAGGTCGAGCGGGTGGCCCGGCGCCAGGGCGGACGCGATGCGGTCGGTGACCGTCTGGGCCGTGTTGCCCTGGGGTGCCTTCTGCCCCACGGTCGTGGACACGGCGATGGCGAGCTTCTCGTCGGGCTCGTACGCCTGCACCGCCGCGAAACCGGCGAAGGACGGGTTCTGCACGACCCAGCCGTTCTTGACGATGACGCCCACCCCGAAGTGGAAGTCCTCGGTCTGCTTCAGGCACACGGTGACGGGGCAGCCCGCGGTCGGGGTGCCGAGGCCGGGGGTGCCGGGGTCGAGCTGCCCTTGGTGGGCGTGCCGGGAGAGGAGTTCGCCCGAGCCGATGCCCTGGGCCGAGCGCGCCAGGTCGCAGATGTCGCTGGTGAGGACGGCGCCCGGGACGGTGGTCCAGGACGGGTTCCAGAAGGTGGACTCCTCGTACCTGCCGCGTTCGCCGTCGTAGGCGTGCAGCACGGGCGACGGGATCTCCGGGGTGAAGTCGTTGACGGTCCCGCTCAGCCCCAGCGGGTCCAGGACGCGCTCGCGCAGCAGCCTGTCCAGCGGGGTGCCGGTGATCTTCTCCAGGGCCTGGCCGAGGAGGACGAAGTTGGCGTGCGAGTAGCTCCAGTTCGAGCCCGGCTCGTACCACAGGGGGTGGGTGAGGGAGAACCCGAGCAGCTCGCGCGGGGCCCACTGGCGGAAGGGGTCGGCGTAGAACCGCTTCACGAACGCCGGGTCGGTGACGTAGTCGTGGAGGCCCGAGGTGGAGTCACCGAGCATCCGCAGCGTGATCTCGTCGCCGTGCGGCAGGTCGGGCAGCCAGCGGGAGACCGGTTCGTCGAGGCCCACCCGGCCTTCGTCGACGAGCTGGAGCAGCACGGTTCCGAGGTAGGCGAAAGCGACCGCACCGGAGCGGAAGTGCATGTCCGGCGTGGCCGGGACACCGGCCATCGACTCACCGGCCGCGTCGGTGACCAGCTCGGCGCCGTCCACCGTGACCCGTACCAGTACGGCCTTGAGATCGAGCTCCCGCTGGGCCTTCCGCACGATGTCGCTCACCCGCCGCGCCCGGTCGTCGGTGCTCCGCCCGCCGGGGACGCAGCCCTGGCCGGGGCGCTCGGCGGCCGGCACCGCCGGCGTCTGGAGGGCCACGGCGAGAAGGGCGGCGGCACACAGCGAAATCGCACGGGCACCGGCCATACGGGCCATAAGCACCATATTGACACGAGCGGCCGCTACTTGATGAGCGCGTTGGCCACCACCACGAACACCCCGATCAACGCGTCCCCCAGCCCGGTGGCCACCGCGACGGCCCATCTGCGGCCCGCGGACCTCGCCGAGGCCAGGCCCAGGCAGAACAGCAGGACGATGTTGAAGGAGAACGCCGTGTACTCGACGCTCCTCGTCGGCCACCAGCCCCAGCCCGCGCCCGCGAGGATCAGGGCACTGGGCAGCATGGCGACGACCAGTGGCCACTCGGCGGCGAGCGCGCGCAGGGCCTCCCCGCGCAGACGGGGCCCGCGCTCGGCGATGTAGTGGGCGTAGCCGTGCGCCAGGGCGGAGGCCAGGGCGGTCACCAGCAGCCACGCGGCGTCGTAGCGCCGGTCGGCCCGGGAGAAGCGCCCGTACTCGGTGAGCGCCGCCACCACGGCGCTGGCCACCACGGCGCCGTAGACCCCGCCGAAGAGCAGCATGGACCGGCGGTCGTGCGCCGGCCGCCGGGGCACGGCCTCCGCGGGGTCCGTCATGGGCTGCTCTCTTCGCGGGCTCACAAGGGCGGTGCTTCCAACGATCACCCGCTCCCACGCGTCGCGCCACTTCACCGCGGCCGCGACGAAGCGTCTCCCGAGCCGCGCCGATACCCCACACTGTGTCCACGCCCGGGCGTCGTACCCCCCGGCTAGGGTCGCCGGCATGACCCACAGTTTCGCCCTGCACGTCCCCGACGCCGAGCTCGAACCCGAGCCGCTCGACCCGGAGCAGATCCTCTCCGGCACGCCCGAGGTGACCGGAAAGGTGGTCTGGGAATCGGCGGACGGCAAGCAGGTCCGCGGCATCTGGCAGATCACTCCGGGCGTGGTCACGGACACCGAGGCGGACGAACTGTTCGTGGTGCTCGGCGGCTCGGCCACGATCGAGGTCGAGGGCGCGCCCACGCTCCGGGTCGGGCCCGGCGACATGGCGGTGCTGCGCGCGGGCGACCGTACGACGTGGACGGTCCACGAGACGTTGCGGAAGGTGTACGCGATCAACCTGTGACGGCCGGGGGCGCCGCCGTCGTCCCCCGGATCCGGAGCGCCCCCGGATCCGGAACGCCGGCGCTGAAACGCGGGAGAGGCCCGCTCAGGGGGACCTGGACAGAAAATGGAGCGGTCCGAAAAATCTGGGTTGAGGTCCGTTCGCGAGGCTCGGAGAGGGGCTGTCATGGTGGAGACGCTGGGGGTCGCCGTCGTCGGGTTCGGCTGGATGGGCCGGGTGCACACCCAGGCATACGCCCGCCTCCCGCACCACTACCCGCAACTGCCCCTGCGGACGGAGCTGGTGACGGTCGCCGAGGAAGTGCCCGGCCGCGCCGAGGAAGCCGCCGCCCAGTACGGGTTCGCCTCGGCCACCCGCGACTGGCGGGAGGTGGCCGCCGACCCCCGCGTGCAGGCGGTCAGCATCACCGCCCCCAACTTCCTGCACCGACAGATCGGCGTCGCGATGGCCGAGGCCGGCAAGCACATCTGGATCGAGAAACCGGTGGGCCTGACCGCCCACGACGCCCGCGCGGTCGCCGACGCGGCCGCCAAGGCGGGCGTGCACAGCACCGTCGGCTTCAACTACCGCAACGCGCCCGCCGTCGAGACCGCCCGCGACCTGATCACCTCCGGCCAGATCGGCACCGTCACCCACGCCCGCATCCGCCTCCTGAGCGACTACGCGGCCCACCCCGACGGCGCACTCACCTGGCGGTACGAGCGGGAGCGGGGCGGCAGCGGAGTCCTCGGCGACCTCGCCTCACACGGCATCGACCTCGCCCGGTACCTCCTCGGCGACATCGCGTCCCTCACCGCAGACACCGCAACCTTCATCCCCGAGCGGGCCCGCCCCACCGGCGCCACCGCCGGCCACACCCGGGCCACCGGCGGCGAACCCGGCCCCGTCGAGAACGAGGACTACGTCAACTGCCTGCTCCGCTTCACCTCCGGCGCCCGCGGCACCCTCGAAGCCTGCCGCGTCTCCGTCGGCGAGCAGAACAACTACGGCTTCGAAGTCCACGGCACCCAGGGAGCGGTGCACTGGGACTTCCGCCGCATGGGCGAACTCGGTGTCAGCCGCGGCACGCAATACCAGGACCAGCCCGTCAGCACCCTCTACGTCGGCCCCGGCGACGGCGACTTCCGCGCGTTCCAGCCCGGCGCGGCCAACGCCATGGGCTACGACGACCTGAAGGTCATCGAGGCGCACCGCTTCCTGCGCTCGATCGCCGAGGACAAGCCGTACGGCGCGACGCTCACGGACGCCGTGCGCGGCGCGGAGGCGCTGGACGCCATGGTGCGGTCGGCTCAGAGCGGCTCCTGGGTGGAGGTGGCCGGTTCCTGACCGTCCGGGTCGGCGGTGAGGCGGCCGACACCGGCGACCAGCGCCTCGATCACCGGCGGCGGGGGTTCGTCGGGGACGCCGTCCTGTCTGGCCGGGCCGCTGGTGCGGGCCAGGAGCGGCAGTTCCACCTGGACCCCTGCCCGGCGGGTGAGGTTGACCGGGTTCCTGGGATGCAGTCCGCGCAGGGCGGCCGGTATCTCCGGGACGTGCGTGACGACCCGGAACCCGGGGGCCAGGGCACTCAGTTCCCGGGCGAGGACGAGCGCCGCGTCCCGGTTGCCGCCGCCCAGGAAGACGGTGCGGGGAGCCTCGGGGCGCATGTGGCCGTGCAGGGAGACCGTGAGGGAGACCCGGGACAGGAACGCGCGCAGGAGCGCGCAGTGCTCCACGGCCATGCGCGGGGACGGGATGTGCACGGGCCGCCGGGTCTCCGGCTGGGTGAAGACCAGACTGGTGGCGCCGCAGCGGCGGGCCACGATGCGCGCGAGTTCGGCCGTGCCGCCCTCGTTGCTGCCGTGCAGGGCCAGCAGTCCTATGTCGCCGCCCCGCACGAGGGTCGCGACCAGGGGGACGCCCTCGATCTCCAGGTGTTCGGTCTGCTCGGCGCGCGTCACTCCGCCTCCTTCAACTCGCTGTCTGCACGGGCATGTTGTACGGCGTGACGACCTGGATCGCCGACGGCAGGGTCGGCCCCGCCGGGGGCAGGGCGCCGTGGGCGCGCATCACCAGGTGGCAGGCCTCGCGCAGGTCGTGGCGCAGGTCGTGGTGCAGCACGGCGGACAGGCGGTGCTCGCGCAGCAGACGGGTGTTGTCCTGGTCGAGGTCGTGCGCGACGAACACGGCGCACGGGCGGCCGAGGTCCGCGAAGGCCCGCAGCGTGGCGATGTTGCCGCCGCCGATCGAGTACACCGCGCGGATCTCCGGGTCCCGTTCCAGGGCGGCCCGCACCAGGTCGTACTGGGTGGCGTCCAGCCCCTGCCCCTCGGCGATCTCCACCAGCGCGCGCTCGGGGTACCGGGCCCGCATGGCGCTGCGGAAGCCCATCTCCCGCTCCTCCTCGTTGCGGAAGAACCCGCTGCTGAGGCTGGTGAGGACGTTGCCGGGCCGGTCGCCGAGCCACTGGCCCATCAGGTAGGCGGCGGTGGACCCGGCCGCCCGGTTGTCGATGCCGACGTAGCCGAGCCGGCCGGTGGCGGGCAGGTCGGTGACCAGGGTGACGACCGGGATCCCGGCCGCGGCCAGCCGTCCGACGGCGGCGCTGACCTCGGGGACGTCGGGGGCCTTGAGGATCACGCCCTGCGAGCCGCGCCGCGCGATCCGGTCCAGGGTGCCGGCCAGTTCCCGCACCGGCCCGGTCTCCCGGAAGTGGAAGCGGGAGCGGAGCACCGCCGGGTGCAGTGCCGGCAGTTCGGCCTCCAGAGCGGCGCGCACGGCCGTGCTGAAGCGCTCGGGTGACTGCATCACGATGTCGACCATGAAGGTCCTGCCGACCAGCCGGACCTGGGTGCGCTGCCGGTCCAGGTCCGCGATGGCCCGGTGCACCTCCTGCGCGGTGCTCTGCCGCACACCTCCCCTGCCGTTCAGCACACGGTCCACTGTGGCCTCGCTGAGACCGGCCTGACGTGCGATCTCACGTATCGGGAAGGGATGGCCCATGACGGGGACTCCTCGGCGCCTTGAGGGGTTTTTGATGGCCTCGTGCTGGTTGTTCGAGGGGTTTGTACTGACAAGAATGACAGAGCCGCGTCGCTCCCGGAGCCAGCTCGCTCCCGTGACCGAAAGGCCGACTCGCTCCGTCGACCGAAGGAAGGACACCGATGTCCCTCGCCTCCGCAACAGGCCCCATCTGGCTGTCCGAGCAGGACTGCGATCTCGACGCCTTCCGCGCACTCGTCGAGCGGACCACCGACCCAGCCGACTACCCGCACGCCTCGAAGGTGGAGCGGAACGTCCTCGTCTACGACAGCGAGCGGCTGCGGACGGCCGGGGACCGCCACGCCGTCCAGGCCGAGCTGGTCCGCGCGCTCACCGACGGCCCCGGAATCATGGTCTTCGAGGGCGCCTTCCCGGATCCGGCCGTCGTCGACCGGGCCACGGCCGTGTTCGACGCGCTGATCGCCGAACAGCGGGCCTCGGGCGCGAGCGCCGGGGACCACTTCGCCCGGCCGGGCGCCAACGACCGGGTGTGGAACGCGCTGGAGAAGGCGGCGCTGTACGACCCCGGGGCGTTCGCCGACTACTACGCCAACGACATCCTGGCCCTGGTGTCGAGAGCCTGGCTGGGCCCCGGCTACCAGGTCACCTCCCAGGTCAACGTGGTCAACCCCGGCGGCGCCGCCCAGACCGTGCACCGCGACTACCACCTGGGCTTCCTCACGGCCGAGGCCGCCGCCGCGTACCCGGCGCACGTGCACCGCCTCTCCCCGGTGCTCACCCTTCAGGGCGCCGTCGCCCACTGCGACATGCCGGTCGAGTCCGGGCCTACGCTGTACCTGCCCTACTCGCAGCAGTACGAGCCCGGCTACCTGGCCTGGCGGCTGCCCGGATTCCAGGCCTACTTCGAGACGCACCACGTCCAGCTGCCCCTGGCCAAGGGCGACGCGGCCTTCTTCAACCCGGCGCTCTTCCACGCGGCCGGCACGAACCGCACCTCGGACATCCGGCGCACGGCCAACCTCCTCCAGGTGTCCTCGGCCTTCGGACGCGCGATGGAGACCGTGGACCGGGAGGCGGTGGTGAACGCGCTGTATCCGGTGCTGCTGAAGCGGAAGGCGGAGGGCGTCGGCGCGGCCTGGCTGGAGCATGTCGTCGCGGCGAGCGCCGAGGGCTACCCCTTCCCCACCAACCTCGACAGCGACCCGCCGGTGGACGGCCTGGCCCCGCCCTCGCAGGCGGACCTCGTCCGGCGGGCGCTCAGTGAGGAATGGACGCCACAGGTGCTCCGCACGGAGCTGCGCGCCGGTACCGGGCGACGCGAGAGCTGAGGACACACATGGGACTTCTCGACGGCAAGGTCGTCCTGGTCAACGGGGGCAGCCAGGGGGTGGGCGCCGCGATCGCGCGGGCCGCGGTCCGCGAGGGGGCGGTCGTGGCCGTCACCGGGCGGCGCCCCGAGCCGGGCGAGGCCCTGGTGGCCGAACTGGCGGCGGCCGGTGCCAAGGCCCTGTACGTACGTGCCGACCTCGCGGACGCCGAGCAGGCCAAGGCCGCCGTGGCGGAGGTCGTCGACGCCTGCGGCCGGGTGGACTGCCTGGTCAACTCGGCGGGCCTGACCTCCCGGGGCACCCTGCTGGACACCACGCCCGAGCTGTTCGACCAGCACATCGCGATCAACCTCAAGGGACCGTTCTTCGCCATGCAGGCGGCCGTCGCCGACATGGTGGCCCGCAAGGCGCCCGGCACGATCGTCAACATCATCACCTCCTCGGCGCACGGCGGGCAGCCCTTCCTCGCGCCGTATGTCGCCGCCAAGGCCGGCCTGGCCGGCCTGACCCGTAACGCGGCGCACGCCCACCGCTGGGACCGGATCCGGATCAACGGCCTGAACATCGGCTGGACCGCCACCGAGGGCGAGGACGCGACGCAGCGGGCCTTCCACGGCGCCGGGGACGACTGGCGGGAACAGGCCGCGGCCCGGCTGCCGATGGGCAGGCTCGGCCGGCCGGACGAGATCGCCGACTTCGTGGTCCTCCTGCTGTCCGACCGGTCCGGCGTGGTCACCGGTTCGGTGATCGACTGGGACCAGAACGTACTGGGCGGTCTCGACTAGCCCCCTCCGCACCAACGCACTTTAGGAGCTGCACCGGCATGCGTATTGGAATCCTCGGCCTCGGCCGCATCGGCGCCTTCCACGCCGAGACCCTCTCCGGGCTCGACGTCGTCGAGTCCCTCGTCGTCGCCGACCCGTTCGCGGACGCGGCCAAGGCCGCCGCCGAGCGGTTCGGGGCCGAGGTCGCGGATTCGTCCGAGGCGGTCCTGGCCGCCGGGGTGGACGCTCTCGTGGTGGCCGCGGCCACCGACGCCCACCCCGCCCTGATCGTGGCCGGCGTAGAGGCCGGTGTTCCCGTCTTCTGCGAGAAGCCCGTCGCCCGCACCATGCGGGAGGGCGTCGAGGTCCTCAAGGCCGTCGAGGGCAGCGATGTACCGGTCCAGATCGGCTACAACCGCCGCTTCGACGCCGGCTTCGTGGCCGCGCGGGCCGCCGTACAGGCCGGTGAGCTGGGCAAGCTGCACACGGTCCGCTCGACGACGCTGGATCCGGCCCCACCCCCGGCCGCGTACATCGCCGCCTCCGGCGGTATCTTCCGCGACTGTTCCGTGCACGACTTCGACATCATCCGCTGGGTGACCGGCCGCGAGGTGACCGAGGTGTACGCGGTCGGCGGCAACCGGGGCGCCGACCACATCAAGGAGGCGGGCGACGCCGACACCACCGGCGCGCTCCTCACCCTCGACGACGGCACGATCGCGGTGATCTCCAACAGCCGTCACAACGCCCGCGGTTACGACGTCCGGATGGAGCTGCACGGCTTCACGGACTCCATCGCCGTCGGTCTGGACGACAAGCTCCCGCTGCGCTCCGTCGAGCCCGGCGTGACCTTCCCCTCCGGCACCCCGCACGACTTCTTCATGGACCGCTTCACCGACGCCTACCGCGCCGAACTCACCGCGTTCACCGAGGTCGTCGCCGGCACCCGCCCCTCCCCCTGCACGATCGCGGACGCCCTGGAGGCCGGCTGGATCGCGGAGGCCTGCACCCTGTCGCTGCACGAGCACCGGCCGGTGACCATCGCGGAGGTCCGCGGCACCTGAGCGGCCCTCACAGGCAGTAACGCACCAGCCACTCGTTCGGATCGTAGGCGTCGCGCGCCGGGTCCGGCCGGGTGGCCGGCCGTTCCTCCACCGTGTCCGCCAGCCGCACCGGCTCCGGCAGCGTCCCGAACCGGGACCGGCGCGCGGCGGCCTCGGTGGTGTCCTGTGTGCCCTGTGTGCCCTCGTCCTTCGATTCGCCGTTCATCCGGTCCTCCCCGTCACGGTGGCCACACCCCGTCACCCTCTTGAACGTTCTCACCGCGCCGCCGGTTCCGCGGGCAGGTCGAAGACGTGGTCCGGGGAGACGATCTTGGTGATGGCGTCTCCGAAGAGGGTGCTGGGCTCGGTCCCCTGGTGGTCGATGTCGGTGTTCAGCAGCACGACGAGGGTCGCCCGGGCCGATGGGAGGTAGATGGTGAGGGACTCGTAGCCGGGCAGGGAGCCGTTGTGGCCGATCCAGCCCTGGACGTCGAAGACCCCCAGGCCGTATCCGGCGCCCGGGATGGGGGTCGGGGGTGTGGTGAGCCGCTGCTTCTGGGTGGCGGGGCTGATCAGGGTGCGGCCGTCGGGCAGTTGTCCCGTGGCGACCGTGCGCGCCCAGATCCGCAGGTCGTCCAGGTCGGAGATCATCGCGCCGGCCGCCCAGCCCCAGGACGGGTTCCAGTCCGCCGAGTCCTCGACCCTGCCGGTCGCGGTCTGGTTCGTGTACCCCTGCGCGTGCGGTGCCGGGAACTCGTCGCCGGCGGGGAAGAGGGTGTGGTCGAGGCCGGCGGGGCCCAGGACGTTCCGGTGGATGTAGTCCGCGAGCGACCGGCCGCTCAGCCGCTCGACGACCAGGCCGAGCAGGATCAGGTTGGTGTTGCTGTAGTCGAACTTCGCCCCCGGCGGGAACAGCACGGGATGCCTGAAGGCGTAGTCGAGCAGCTGCCGCGGGGTGAACGGCCGTCGCGGATCCGAGGTCAGCGCCTTGAAGAAGTCGTCGTCCTCGGAGTAGTTGAACAGTCCGCTGCGCATGCCGGCCAGCTCGCGCAGGGTGATCCGGTCACCGTTCGGCACCCCGTCGACGTACTTGTCGATCGTGTCGTCCAGCCCCACCCTGCCCTGGTCGACCAGTTTCAGCAGCGCCGTCACGGTGAACGTCTTGGTCTCGCTGCCGATCCGCATGTACAGGTCGGAGGACATCCGCCGGCCGGTCGCCTTGTCGGCGACGCCGAAGGACCTCACGTACCGGCCCTTGTCGGGTGTCCACAGTCCGACGGTGACCCCGGGGACGTTCGCCTCGCGCATCACGCCCTGCACGGCCGCGTCGAGCTGACGCTGCACGGCGGGCGTGAGCTCGCGGACCTCGTCACCCGGGACGGAGGGCGACGGCGGTGCCGGGGCGGTGGAGGCGGCCGACGGCGGCGGCACGGCGGCGGCCCAGCCCACGGCCGGCGTCACCAGCGCCCCCACCGCGGCGGCGGTGACCGCCCCCCTGCGCAGTCGTGCTGCCCTGTGCGACATGGGCGTGCTCCCGACGTCGGCTGCCCCCCAGGAGTCGTCATTCCACGATAGGAGCGCCCGCGCGCCGCCGCCTGTCGGCGGTGACGCGCGGGCGTCGCGGGACCCGGACGGTGCGGGCACCGGCCGGGGCCCCCGGTGTCAGGCCCCGCAGGAGCGCAGGAACTGCCGGGTGCGCACCGCGATGGGCAGCGGCTTGTCCGGCTCGCACGGGTACATGTCCTGCTCGACGATGGCGAACAGTTCCACGCCGAGCCGCTGCGCCGCGGCCAGCACGGGCTCCAACTCGGGCACCCCGGCGGGCGGTTCGCACATCACCCCGCGCTGGACCGCCGGGCCGAACGGCACCTCGTTCTTGACGACGTCGGCCAGGATGTCCGGGTCGACCTGCTTGAGGTGCAGATAGCCGATGCGCTCGCCGTAGGTCTCGATCAGCTTGACGCTGTCGCCGCCGCAGTAGGCGTAGTGACCGGTGTCCAGGCAGAGGTTGACCAGTTCGGAGTCGGTGGAGTCGAGGAACCGCTCGACATGGTCCTCGGTGTCGATGTGCGTGTCGGCGTGCGGGTGGACGACGAGGTCGAGGCCGTAGACCTCCTGAACCTCGTGACCGAGCCGCTCCATGCCCTTGGTGAGATGGGCCCACTGCTCGGCCGTCAGCTCCGGCGGCTCGAGGATCTCGGCGGTCTTGTCGTCCCGCCAGAAGGAGGGGATGACGACGAGGTGCTTCGCCCCCATGTCGCGGGTGAGCGCGGCGACCTGGCTGACGTGCTCCCAGGTGGCCTCCCAGACGGACGGGCCACGGTGCATGCCGGTGAAGACCGTGCCCGCCGACACCTTCAGGTTCCGCTGCTGCAACTCGTCGGTGAGACGGGCCGGGTCGGTGGGCAGATAGCCGTACGGGCCCAGCTCGATCCAGGAGTAGCCGGCCTCGGCGACCTCGTCCAGGAAGCGCCGCCAGGGCACCTGTCGCGGATCGTCGGGGAACCAGACGCCCCAGGAATCGGGGGCCGAGCCCACCCGGATGCGGTCGAGGGCGTCGGCCATGGTCAGGAGGTCCCTTCCGGAGAGGTCGCCACGGGCGCGGTGAGGTCTTCCTCCTCGGGGAGTTCTTCGACGTCGACGCCGCGGACCTGGGCCAGTTCGTGTTTGAGGGCGGCGAGTTCGGTGCCGCCGGCCATGTGGTTGGTCAGTTCCTCCAGGCTGACTTCGCTGCGGTGGGCGGACAGTTCCAGGGTGCCCAGGCGCAGGACGCTGAAGTGGTCGCCGACCATGTAGGCGTGGTGGGGGTTGTGGGTGATGAAGATGACGCCGAGGCCACGGTCGCGGGCGGCGGCGATGTACTTGAGGACCACGCCGGACTGTTTGACGCCGAGGGCGGCGGTGGGTTCGTCGAGGATGAGGACGCGGGCGCCGAAGTAGACGGCGCGGGCGATGGCGACGCACTGGCGCTGGCCGCCGGAGAGGGTGCCGATGGGCTGTTCGAGGTCGTCGAGGATGATGCCCATGTTGCGCAGTTCCTCGTCGGCCGTGGCCTTCATGCGGGCGATGTCGAGGCGGCGCACGGGCCAGGGACCCTTGGTCATCTCGGAGCCGAGGAAGAAGTTGCGCCACACCGGCATCAGCGGGACGGTGGCGAGGTCCTGGTAGACGGTGGCGATGCCGCGGTCGAGGGCCTCGCGCGGGGTGGAGAAGCGTACGGGGGTGCCGTCGACGAGGAAGTCGCCCTCGGTGTGCTGGTGCAACCCCGAGATGATCTTGATGAGGGTGGACTTCCCCGCACCGTTGTCACCGAGGACGCAGGTCACCCGGCTGGGGTGGACCTTGAGGTCGACGCCGTGCAGGGCGCGGATGTTGCCGTACGACTTTCCCGCGTTGCGCAGTTCGACGATCGCCCCGTCCTCGGGAGGCACCGTGTCCTCCAGGACGGCACCGTGGGTTCCGGTTCCGTTGGTCGTCATCGGGTCACCTCCTGGTCGCGGTGCGCTGGACCCACAGATTGATCAGCACGGCGCCGAGCAGCATCACGCCGAGGAACGCCTTGAACCAGTCGGGGTTCCAGCCGGCGTAGACGATGCCCTGGTTCACCATGCCGAACATGAAGGCACCGAAGACCGGACCGATCGCGGAGCCGTAGCCGCCGGTCAGCAGACAGCCGCCGATCACCGCAGCGGCGATGTAGATCAGCTCCTGGCCGACGCCCTCGCCGGACTGCACCGTATTGAAGGAGAACAGCTGGTGCATGCCCACGAACCAGGCGCCGAAGCCCACGGTCATGAACAGCGTGATCTTGGTGAAGTTCACCGGGACGCCGACGGCCCGCGCACTGTCCTTGTTGCCGCCGACGGCGAAGATCCAGTTGCCGTACTTGGTGCGCAGCAGCACCCAGGTGGCGACGGCCGCGAAGACCAGCCACCACACCACGGTGATCTTCACCTGCACCCCGCCGACGTCGAACGAGGAGGCGAAGATCTTCTTCGCCTGGTCGAAGCCGTCCATGTCGCTGATGTCGTCGGTGGCCACGTTGCTGGTGATCAGCTTGGTGACCGCGAGGTTGACGCCCTGGAGGATCAGGAAGGTGCCCAGGGTGACCAGGAAGCTGGGCAGTCCGGTGCGGACCACCATCCAGCCGTTGAAGGCGCCGATGCCGAGCGAGACGAACAGCGCGACGATCACGCCCACCCACACGTTCATGGTCAGCTGGTAGCTGAGCATGCTCGCGGTCAGCGCCGAGGTGATCACGGCGACACCGGCCGACAGGTCGAACTCGCCGCCGATCATCAGCAGGGCCACCGGCAGCGCCATGATCCCGATGGTCGACGACTGGTAGAGGACCGTGGCCATCGAGCTGCCCTGACGGACCGTGGGCGCCGCGATCAGGAAGAAGACCAGGACGGCGACGGCGCCGAGGAAGACGCCCACTTCGGGGCGGGCCAGCAGCCGGAGCACCAGGGGCCGTTCGGCGGTGCGCCCGTCGGTCTTCCTGGGGCCGGCACCCGGCGGCGCGCCCACCGCCGGTTCAGCGTGCTGGGTCATGCTCATCACCGGGTGCCCTTCGCGGCGAACTCGGCGATGGTGTCGACGTTGGACTTGTCGACGAAGGCCGGTCCGGTCAGCACCGGCTGCTCGCCACCGCCGCTGTAGTTGCCATTGTTCTTGTAGAGCCAGAGGGAGTCGACCGCCAGGTAGCCCTGAAGGTAGGGCTGCTGGTCCACGGCGAACTGGATGGTGCCCTTCTTGATGGCGTTGGTCAGGTCCTTGTTCAGGTCGAAGGTGGCGACCTTGGCCTTGCTGCCCGCCTCGCCCACCGACTGCACCGCGGTCAGCGCGTAGGGGGCGCCGAGGGCGACGACGTAGTCGATGGCCGAGTCCTGCTTGAGCTTGGCGGTGATCGTCGACTGCACGGACGGCATGTCGGTGCCGTTCACGTACAGCGTCTCAGTCGTGCCGGAGAACGTCTTCTTCACACCGTCGCAGCGCTGGGTGAGGCCGACGTTGCCCTGCTCCTGGACCACGCAGACGGCCTTCTTGGCGCCCTCCTGGTTCAGCCGCTTGCCGAGCGCCTCGCCGGCGACGCTCTCGTCCTGCCCGAAGAACTCCATCAGGCCCAGCTTCTTCCAGTCGCTGACGCCGGAGTTGAGGCCGACCACGGGTATCTTCGCGGCCGTCGCCTTGCTGACGACGTCCTTCATGGCGTCGGGCTTGGCGAGGGTGACGGCGATGCCGTCGACCTTCTGGTCGATGGCGTTCTGCACCAGGCTGGCCTGGTTGCCCGCGTTCGGGTCGTGGGAGTAGACGAGCTTGATGTTGTCCTTGGCGGCGGCGGCCTCGGCGCCCTTGCGGACGATGTCCCAGAAGGTGTCGCCGGGCGCCTGGTGGGTGACGAGGGCGACCGTCATGCGGGGGGTCGTGGCCTTGCCCGCGGACGCGTTCGTCCCCCCTTCCTCGGCCTTCTTCCCTCCCGAACTGCTGGAGCAGCCTGCGAGGGTCAGTGCTGCCGCGGCTGCCACGGCCACGACGGGGGCCAGTCTGCGGGAGCGGGAGAGAGAAGAGCGGTCCATTTGTCCTGCACCTCACTGTGCGACGGGGGAAAGGACGCTGTTGCGCTGGGACGCGATCCAAGTCCCTGCCACGCCTGCTGTCAATACTTTGTTAAGACATCATTTCAGAAGCAGGTCAGAATGTAAGTACAAATCATTGACAGTGCCGCCGTCCGCACCTACACCTGAGAGGCATGAGCCACTCGAGTCAGTCAACCCGCCGCCTGACCGTCGCGCAGGCGCTGGTGCGGTTCCTCTCCGTCCAGTACACCGAACGCGACGGCGTCCGGCACCGGCTGATCGCCGGCACCTGGGGGATCTTCGGCCACGGCAACGTCGCCGGAATCGGGCAGGCCCTCCTGGAACACCCCGGCCTGATGCCCTTCCACCAGGGTCGCAACGAGCAGGCCATGGTGCACGCGGCCGTCGGACACGCCCGGCACCTCGACCGGCTGTCCGCGCAGGCGGTGACGACGTCCATCGGCCCGGGCGCGACCAACCTGGTCACGGGCGCGGCCCTGGCCACGATCAACCGCCTGCCCGTGCTGCTCCTGCCGGGCGACGGCTTCGCCACGCGCCCCGCCGATCCCCTGCTCCAGCAGCTGGAGCACCCGACCGAGGCCGACGTGTCCGTGAACGACACCCTGCGCCCGGTCTGCCGTTACTTCGACCGCGTCACCCGCCCGGCGGCCCTGATCCCGTCCGCGCTGAACGCCATGCGCGTGCTGGCGGACCCGGCGGAGACCGGCGCCGTCACGCTCGCGCTGCCGCAGGACGTACAGGCGGAGGCCTTCGACTGGCCGGAGGAGTTCTTCGCCGAGCGCGTCTGGCACGTACGCCGGCCCGCCCCGGACCCGGCCGAACTCGCCGCCGCCGTATGGGCCGTCCGCGCCGCCGAGCGGCCGCTGATCGTCGCGGGCGGCGGAGTCCACCACAGCCGCGCCGAGGAGGCGCTCAGGGCGCTGGTGGACGCCACCGGCATCCCGGTCGCCTCGACACAGGCGGGCAAGGGCTCCCTCAGGTACGACCATCCCGCCGACGTGGGCGGCATCGGCCACACCGGCACGGCGGTCGCCGACGACCTCGCCCGTACCGCCGACCTGGTCATCGGGGTCGGCACCCGGTACACCGACTTCACCACCGCCTCCGGCACGCTGTTCCAGAACCCGGGCGTCCGCTTCCTGGGCGTCAACATCACCGGTTTCGACGCCCACAAGCTGGCCGCCCGGACCGTGGTGGCCGACGCCCGGGCCGCCCTGGAGGCGCTCGGCGGGGAGCTGACCGGGTTCCGGGTGGACCCGGCGTACGAGGCGGAGTACCGCGCGGGCAAGGAGCGCTGGGAGCGGGTCGTGACGGCCGCCTACCGGGCCGACGACGAGGACGCCGTACCGACCCAGACACAGGTGCTGGGCGCCCTGGACGCGGTGGCCGGCGACGAGGACGTGGTGATCAACGCGGCGGGCTCGCTCCCCGGCGACCTGCACAAGCTGTGGCGGGCCCGCAGCCCGCGCCAGTACCACCTGGAGTACGGCTACTCGTGCATGGGCTACGAGATCCCTGCGGGCATCGGCGTCCAGCAGGCGGCCCCGGACGCCGTGGTCTGGTCGCTGGTCGGGGACGGCACGTATCTGATGATGCCGACCGAGATCGTCACCGCCGTCCAGGAACGGCTGCCCGTCAAGCTGGTGCTGATCCAGAACCACGGGTACGCCTCCATCGGCGGCCTGTCCGAGTCGGTGGGCGGCGAGCGGTTCGGCACCGCCTACCGCCACCGGGGCGCCGACGGGACCTTCACGGGCGCCCCGCTGCCCGTGGACCTGGCCGCCAACGCGGCCAGCCTCGGCATGGACGTGCTGCGCGCCAAAACGGTCCGGGAGCTGCGTGAGGCGCTCGCCACGGCCCGCGCCGCCGACCGGCCGACCTGTGTGTACGTCGAGACAGACCTCGACGATCCCGCCCCCACCGCTCCCCCGGCCGAGGCCTGGTGGGACGTACCCGTCGCCGAGGCGGCCTCGCGCGAGGCCGCCGTACGGGCCCGCGAGGACTACGACCGGCAGGTCGCGGCCCGCCGCCGGCACCTCTGAACTTCCCCCCGCCCCAAGGAGTGTCCCGATGCCGAGGACCGGTGCCCGCACCCGCCCCGTGACTGTTTCCGCGCTCGACTCCCTCGACTTCACCCTGGACCGCACCAGTCCGGTCCCGCTGTACTACCAGCTCGCCCAGCAGCTGGAGGCGGCGATCGAACACGGGATCCTGGCTCCCGGCAATCTGCTGGGCAACGAGATCGACCTGTCCGTACGCCTGGGCCTGTCCCGGCCGACGGTGCGGCAGGCGATCCAGTCCCTGGTGGACAAGGGGCTGCTGGTACGCCGCCGGGGCGTCGGCACGCAGGTCGTGCACAGCCAGGTCAAGCGGCCCCTGGAGCTCAGCAGCCTCTACGACGACCTGGAGTCGGCCGGGCAGGGCCCGACGACGCGGGTGCTGCGCCACGAGCGCGTCCCGGCGGCCACCGACGTGGCCGCCGCGCTCGGCATGGCAAAGGGCGGCGAGGTCGCGGTCCTGGAGCGGCTGCGCTTCACCCACGGCCGGCCCGTGGCGTTCCTGTGCAACTACCTGCCCGCCGCCCTGCTCGAACTCGACGAGGCCCGGCTGGAGTCGACCGGTCTGTACCGGATGATGCGCTCCGCCGGGATCACCCTGCACAGCGCCCGGCAGACCGTCGGCGCCCGCTCGGCCACCGCCGAGGAGGCCGCCCGCCTCGACGAGGAGGAGGGCTCCGCCCTGCTCACGATGCAGCGCACGGCGTACGACGACGCGGGCCGCCCGGTCGAGTACGGGACCCACATCTACCGGGCGTCCCGGTACGCCTTCGACTTCCAGCTGCTGGTCAGACCGTGACTGTCACTTTGTGAACGAACTCGCTGGTGGCCGTGTCGATTACGTTTCGGGCAAGAGACGCATGAGACGGACGGAAGGTATTGACGCATGAGCGGACATGCGGCTGTTATTACGCCCACGATGTTCGGTCGAGTTGGTTTCTGATCGGTTTCGAGGACCTTTCGGAGGCCGGCTCCCCCTTGTCCGAACCCTGCCTTTCAGGAGCCGCCATGCGCCTCTCGCCCTCCGGCCTGTCCGTCCCGGGCCCCAGCCGCCGTTCCCTGCTCCGCGGAGCGGGCGGGGCCGCCCTCGTCGCCGGCGCCGGCATACCCCTGCTGTCCGCCTGCGGCGGCAGCGGCTCGTCCTCCGACCCGAAGACCGTCAGCCTGGGCTCCAACTCCTCGGACGCGGTGCCGAAGAAGGCGTTCGCCGAGATCTACGCGGCCTTCACGAAGAAGTCCGGCATCAAGGTCGACGTGAACACGAAGGACCACAACACCTTCCAGGAGCAGATCAACTCCTACCTCCAGGGCACGCCGGACGACGTGTTCACCTGGTTCGCCGGCTACCGCATGCAGTTCTTCGCGGCCAAGAAGCTGGCCTCGCCGATCGACGACGTGTGGGCGAAGATCGGGGACAACTTTCCCGACGCGATGAAGCAGCTCAGCAAGGGCGAGGACGGCAAGTACTACTTCGTGCCGCTGTACACCTACCCGTGGGGGCTCTTCTACCGCAAGAGCGTGTTCAAGCAGCACGGCTACGAGATCCCCACCACCTGGGACAAGCTCGTCGCCCTGTGCAAGCAGATGAAGAAGGACGGCCTGGTCCCGATCGCCTTCGGCGACAAGGACGCCTGGCCGGCGATGGGCACCTTCGACCAGATCAACTTCCGCCTCAACGGCTACGACTTCCACAAGTCCCTGATGGCGGGCAAGGAGTCGTGGACCGACGCCAAGGTCAAGGCGGTCTTCGACCACTGGGCCGAGCTCCTGCCCTACCACCAGGACGGCTTCATGGGCCGCACCTGGCAGGACGCCGCCCAGACGCTGGTGTCGAAGAAGGCCGGCATGTACCTCCTGGGCTCGTTCGTGGCACAGCAGTTCACCAACAAGGCCGACGTCGAGGACCTCGACTTCTTCGCCTTCCCGGAGATCAACTCCGCGTACGGCCAGGACACCGTCGAGGCGCCCACCGACGGCTTCATGGTCAGCAAGTCCCCGAAGAACCACGCGGGCGTGGTGAAGCTGATGGAGTTCCTGGGCACCCCGGAGGCCGAGGCGGTCTACCTCAAGGCCGACTCCAGCGTGGTGGCCGCCTCCAGCAAGGCCGACACCTCCTCGTACACCGCGCTCCAGAAGAAGGCGTACACGATGATCAGTGAGGCCAAGAGCCTCACCCAGTTCATGGACCGCGACTCCCGGCCGGACTTCACCTCCACGGTGATGCAGCCCGGGCTCCAGAAGTTCCTCCAGAACCCCAAGGGCGTCGACAGCCTGCTGTCCTCGATCGAGCGCCAGAAGAAGACGATTTTCGCCTCCGCATGAGCACCGACATCACCCCGAAGAGCCCGGAGGCGGCAGCCGTGCCGCCTCCGGGCCCCGCGCCTGCCAAGAAGCGGGTCCCGCAGGGCCACAAGCGCCTGCTGACCCGCCGTGACCGCATCACGCTCGCCTTCATGGCGGGCGTGCCGACCGCTTTGCACGTGGCCCTCGTCTGGGTCACCGCCCTCGCCTCGATCGCGCTGGCCTTCACCTCCTGGGACGGCATCGGCTTCGACTCGATCAAGTGGGTGGGCCTGGACAACTTCAAGCAGTTGTTCACGGACAACCCGCAGTTCTGGCCCGCCGTCCAGCACAACATCATCTGGTTCGTCGTACTCATCCTGATCCCGACGCCGATGGGTCTCTTCCTGGCCGTCCAGCTGGACAAGAAGATCCGGTTCAGCCGCGTCTACCAGACCGCGTTCTTCCTGCCGGTCGTGGTGTCGCTGGCCGTCACCGGGTTCGTCTGGCAGCTCGTCTACAACCCCGACACGGGCCTGATCAACAGCCTCATCGGGGCCAACAAGCCCGGCCACTACATCGACTGGATCGGCGACCCGCACCTCAACCTGTGGGCCGTCCTGGTCGCCGCCTCCTGGCGGCACACCGGCTACATGATGATCCTCTACCTGGCCGGTCTCAAGGGCGTCGACCCGTCGCTGCGCGAGGCCTCCTCGCTGGACGGCGCGAACGAGTGGCAGACGTTCAAGAACGTCATCTTCCCGACCCTGCGCCCGACCAACACGGTCGTCCTGGTCGTCACCATCATCGAGGCGCTACGCGCCTTCGACCTGGTGTTCGTCTTCAACAAGGGCGCCCAGGGCACCGAGTTGCTGTCGATCCTGATCACCAACAACATCATCGGCGAGTCCAGCCGGATCGGATACGGGTCGGCGATCGCCGTCGTCCTGCTGGTCATCTCCCTCGCGGTCATCATCCCGTATCTGATCGCGACCTTCCGGAAGGAGCGGCGCGCATGAGCACCCCCACCGCCGCGCTCGGCCGGCAGCGCACCCCGGTCCGCCCGGCCCGGGTCCTGCTGCACGTGTTCCTCGTCGTCACCTCGCTGGCCTGGCTCGCCCCGCTGCTGTGGGCGGTCTTCGCGGCCCTGCGCCCGTACTCGGAGACCAGCACCAAGGGCTACGTCTCCTGGCCGGACAAGCTGAGCTTCGACAACTTCACGAACGCGTTCGAGCAGTCCGACATGATGCACTACTTCGGCAACACGCTGGTCATCGCGGTCCCGGCCGTGCTGGTGACGCTGCTGCTGTCGTCGATGGTCGCCTTCTACGTCAGCCGCTTCGACTTCCGGCTCAACATCTTCCTGCTGCTGGTGTTCACGGCCGGCAACCTGCTGCCGCAGCAGGTCATCATCACCCCGCTGTACCGCATGTACCTGCTCATCGACCTGCCCGGTATCACGATGAGCGGCAAGCTGTACGACTCCGCGCTCGGCCTGGTGCTGATCCACGTGGCGTTCCAGTCCGGCTTCTGCGCGTTCGTGCTGAGCAACTACATGCGCATGCTGCCGCACGAGCTCACCGAGGCCGCCCTCGTCGACGGCGCGTCGGTGTGGCGGATGTACTGGCAGATCGTGCTGCCGCTGTGCAAGCCCGCGATGGCCGCCCTGGCGACGTTGTTGTCCATCTGGATCTACAACGACTTCTTCTGGGCCATCGTGCTGATCTCGACCGGCGAGAACATGCCGATCACCTCGGCGCTGAACAACCTCTCCGGGCAGTACTTCACCGATCCCAACCTGGTCGCCGCCGGCGCCCTGCTCACCGCGATCCCGACGCTGATCGTGTACTTCGCGCTGCAACGGCAGTTCGTGAGCGGTCTGACGCTGGGTGCGAACAAGGGCTGAGGCCCCTTCGCCGAGGCCCCTTCTTCCGTGAAAGAGATCCCCGTGCACCACCCCTTCACCCCGGTCGCCTCGGTCCTCGTGGACCCGCGCCGCGCGCGCGTCCACGAGGAGGGCTGGCAGTCCTGGAGCCCCAGCGGCGCCTACGCCCTCGACCGGACGCCGTACCGCCCGGCGAACGACAACTGGGCGACCGTCTGCTACCGGCCGGGCGTCACCGTCCCCGCCGGTACCTTCCAGGGCGAGGGCCTGCTCGCCCTCGACCCCGGCGACGGCTCCCCGGCACGGCTGTGGGCGGCGGCCGACCCGACCCGGGAAGTGCCGTCCGTACGCCTCACCGTCACCGGCGACCAAGCCGAGGTGGAGGCCGACGGCCCGGTGAAGGAGTGGACCGGCACGGACATCCCGTCGGTGCTGGGCGACTGGGCCGGCAGCCTCGCGCTGCCCGCCCCGCGCCCGGCCCCGACGGTCTGGTGCTCCTGGTACGAGTACTTCACCCAGGTCACCGAGGACGACATCCACGAGAACCTGCGCGCGATGGACACCCTCGACCTGCCGATCGACGTCGTCCAGATCGACGACGGCTACCAGCGTGCGCTGGGCGACTGGCTCACCCTCTCCGGGCGCTTCCGCTCCCGCGAGGGCATCGCGGACGCCATCCGGGCACGCGGCCGCCGGGCGGGCATCTGGACGGCGCCGTTCCTGGTGGACCCGGCGAGCGACCTGGCCGCCGAGCACCCCGGCTGGCTGGTCCGCGACGCCGCGGGCGGCTTCGCGCACGCCGGCCGCAACTGGGGCCACGACCTGTGCGTCCTGGACACCACCCACCCCGAGGCGGCCGCCTACCTGGCCGGCGTCTTCCGGACGCTGCGCGCCGAGGGCTACGACTACTTCAAGGCCGACTTCCTGTACGCGGGCGCGCTGGAGGGCGTGCGGCACGGGGACCACGAGGACATGGACGCGCTGTCCGCCTACCGGGCCGGCATCGCCGTCATCCGCGAAGCCATCGGACCCGACGCCTACCTGCTGGGCTGCGGCGCCCCGATGCTGCCCTCCCTCGGCCTGTTCGACGCGATGCGGGTCAGCCCCGACACGGCCCCGCACCGCCGCCCCGAGGCCGGCGACTACAGCCAGCCCGGGCAGGACCCGGCCGAGTTCACCGGCGCCGGCCGCCAGTGGCAGCACGGCCGGCTCTGGATCAACGACCCCGACTGCCTGATGGCCCGCCCGGCCGTGGAGACCCGCGAACGCTGGGCCGCACACGTGGAGGCCACCGGCGGCCTGATGGCCTCCAGCGACCGTCTGCTGTCCCTCGACCGGTGGGGCGTGGAGACCACGCGCCGCCTCCTCACGAAAGACGCCCGATGAAGCGCACCCTGTCCGTCCCCGGCATCGCCTACGGCGGCGACTACAACCCCGAGCAGTGGCCCGAGGAGGTGTGGGCCGAGGACGTGCGCCTGATGCGCGAGGCCGGGGTGACCATGGTCAGCGTCGGCATCTTCTCCTGGGCGCTGATGGAGCCCGCCGAGGGCGTGTACGACTTCTCGCGCATGGACCGGATCCTCGGCCTGCTGCACGAGAACGGCATCGCCGCCGACCTCGCCACACCGACCGCGGCCCCGCCCGCCTGGTTCTTCCGCGCCCACCCCGAGGCCCTGCCGGTGGACCGGGACGGCCGCACGCTGTCGTACGGCAGCCGCCAGACGTTCTGCCCGTCCAGCCCCGCCTACCGCAGGGCGGCCCTGCGCATCGCGGACCAGCTGGCGCGGCGGTACGCCGACCACCCGGCGGTCGCGATGTGGCACGTGCACAACGAGTACGGCTGCCACAACGCGGCCTGCTACTGCGACACCAGCGCCCAGGCGTTCCGCGGCTGGCTGCGGGCCCGGTACCGGGACCTCGATGCCCTCAACGACGCCTGGGGCACCACCTTCTGGAGCCAGTGGTACTACGGCTGGGACGAGATCCTCCCGCCCCGCGCCACCGGCGCCGTGCCCAACCCCACGCACCAGCTGGACTGGCGGCGCTTCTGCTCCGACGAGCTGCTGTCGCTGTACACGGCGGAACGGGACGTGCTGAGCGTCGCGGCCCCGGACACGCCCGCCACCACCAACTTCATGGTGAACTTCAGCTTCGAGGCGCTGGACTACTGGCGTTGGGCGCCGGAGCTGGACATCGTCTCCAACGACCACTATCTCCGGTCCACGGACACCGAATCGCACATCGACATCGCGCTCAGCGGCGATCTGACGCGCTCGCTCGCGGGCGGCCCCTGGCTGCTGATGGAGCACTCCACGGGCGCCGTGAACTGGCAGCCGGTCAACCGGGCCAAGGGCCCGGGCGAGCTGCGCCGCAACGCCCTCGCCCACGTGGCGCACGGCGCGGACGGCATCGCCTACTTCCAGTGGCGGGCGGCGAAGGCGGGCGCCGAGCAGTGGCACTCGGCGATGCTGCCGCACGCCGGGACGGACAGCCAGATCTGGCGGGACGTGGTGCGGCTCGGCGCCGACCTGAAGGCGCTGGCCGAGGTGCGCGGCAGCACGGGCACGGCCGAGGTCGCGATCGTCTGGGACTGGGACGCCCGCTGGGCCCTCGAGCTGCCCTCACAGCCGAGCGGCGAGCTGCGCTACCTGGATCTGGTGCGCACCTGGTACGAACCGCTGTGGCGGGCCGGGGTGGCCGTGGACTTCGTCCGCCCGGACGCGGACCTCTCCGGGTACCGGCTGGTCCTGGCCCCCACCCTCTATCTGGTCGACGACGCGGGCGCCGCGAACCTCACCTCGTACGCCGAGCGCGGCGGCACCCTCGCCGTGGGCTTCCACAGCGGCATGGTGGACGAGAACTGCCATGTGCGGCTGGGCGGTTACCCGGGCGCCTTCCGCGAGGCGCTGGGCGTGCGCTCCGACGAGCCGTTCCCGCTGCTGACCGGCGAGCGGGTCGGCCTGGGCGGGGACGTGCCGGGAGAGGCCACGGGCACGCTGTGGTCGGAGCGGCTGCGCCTGGCGGGCGCCGAGGCGGTCGCCTCGTACACGGACGGACCTCCCCCAGCCTCCGGCCGGGGGTACCCCCACCTCGCTTCGCTCGCGGGCGTACCGGCCGTCACCCGGCACACGCACGGCACGGGCACGACCTGGTACCTGGCCACGCTCCCGGACCCGGACACCCTCGGCGCGCTCCTCGACCGGGTGCGTGCCGAGGCGGGTGTGGAGCCGGTCCGCACGGTGCCCGCGGGCGTCGAGGTGGTCCGGCGGCGCGGCACGGACGCGGACTACGTGTTCCTGATCGACCACTCCGGGAAGGGTGCCGAGATCGCGGTCCCGGCGGGCGCCACGGAACTGCTCACCGGCAAGGAGACCGCCGGCTCGGTCACGCTGGCCCCCGGTGACGTGGCCGTCGTACGGGAGCCGCGCGCGGACGCCTAGACCGTGCTCGCCCGGCGTCCGCCGGCCTCGGGCCCGCTGTGCAGGGCCCAGGTGAACAGGGTGACGGGGCGTTTGCGGTGATCGCCGTCCACCGTGATGTCGACTGCCTCGTTGTAGAAGGCGAGGAGCCCCCTGACCGGGCCCACCGCGGGCAGGGGGTCCGGGTAGCTCCACAGGACGTTCGACGGCACGTCCGCGTCGCCCCGCCAGGACCAGTACTCGGCGACGCCCTTGTACGGGCACCTGCTGCTGTGGTCGGTGGGTTCGAACAGGTCGAGGCGGACGTCCTCGCGGGGGATGTAGAACCGCGTGGGCAGGCCCGTCTCGAACAGCAGCACGGGGCGCCGGGTGTCCGCCGCCACCGTGCCGTCGATCTCGACGACGACATGGCGGCTGCTGGGCAGGGCGTCGACGCGTTTGTGCGGGTCACGCGGGTGGACGAAGATCTCTTCCTCCTCCTCGTACCAGTGGTCGAGGCCCGGGTCCCGGTGCTGGAACCAGGCGAAGGTGATGTGCCCGGCGAGATCGCGGCCGGGGTAGGTCCAGGCCGCGTTCCGCAGCGGCTCGCCGCCGGTGTCGAGGTCGTAGAAGATCCGCGACCCGGCGTGCGCGCCGGTCGGGGGGTGCGCCGCCGGGCGCAGGAGGTCCCCGCGGACCTCATCGCGCGGGAAGGCGTACTGGGGTACGGGCAGTCCGGGCTCCCACACCAGCAGGGGATGCCGGCTGTCCACGACGGTGACCTCGCCCTTCACCCCGCGCACCCAGCGGTCGCTGGGCTCCCACAGGAAGCCCTCCGGGGTGATGCGGACGGAATGGGCGGTGGGAAGTGTGGTCATGACCCGCTCCTTGGGCTCATGAAGGAGCGTACGTCGACGACGGACGGGCGGCGCGCTCAGTCCGCGGCGGGTCGCCGGGCCGGTACCCGTGCGGGTCAGGCCGGGGACAGGACGTAGCAGCCCTTGGCCTGTGCCTTCTGGCTCTCGCTGCCCGGCACGTCGTCACGGAAGTCGTGGAACTGGTACTGGCCGGCGCCGGCCAGGTCGCGGCGGCGCTCCTGGACACCATCACGCAGAAGGCCTCTCGCAGGGGCGTCTGCCCGCCGGCGCGCCGCAGCACCAGGGAGCCGTCGTAGCGGCCCTCGGCGAAGCCCCAGCCGAGCGCGTTGAACGGCAGCAGCGGCTGCTGAGGTGTGCCCTGGCTGACCAGGAACGCACTGGGATCGGCCACCCGTTGGCAGGTGAGACGGTGCGACGCGACGCTGTAGGAGAAGGAGCCGGTCTCGTCCCAGAAGAAGACGGGCGCCCTGGTGTGCGCGGTGGCCGGCCGCAACCGCAGTTCGACCTGGGTGATGACCTCGACGCGCTCCGCCTTGACCCGCGCGGAGAGTGTGGGCTGGAAGTAGAGCCAGGTGTCCTCGCCCTGGGCGATACGGGCGATGTGCGGGAGCGAGACGTCGACGACCGGCTCCTGCCGGAGGGCCAGCAGGTTGTACACCGAGAGCCCGAATGCCGCCACGCCCACCAGCGTGCCCATCCACGCCTGCGCCGGCTCGAACCGTCTCCTCATGACCCCAGCGTCGATCAGCCCCGCCGCCCGGCAAAGGCGCCACGCCACAGAAACGATCAAGGGCCGACAGGCTGTGGCGGCCTCTTCGTCAGTTGGCGATGCCGATGGTCTGTCTGATCGTTCCGGGTTGGTCGAGCACCCGCAGCATGTGATGGGCGACGTCGGCGCGTGAGGCCTTCGAGCCGCCCCGGATGTTCTGCCCGTACGCCGTCCGGTAGATGCCGGTGAGGGGCTTGTCGGTCAGCTGCGGCGGTCGTGAGACGGTCCAGTCCAGATCGCTGTCCCGAAGGATGTCCTCCATCAGAGCGAGGTCGGCGTAGTGCGCGCTGAACATGGCTCGCGCGAACCGGCTGCCCAGGTGGCGCATGAAGAACCCGTCGCCCGCATCGTGTTTCGGCGGGTTCGGCCGACCCGGTGACGGCACGGTGCCGATCGGTGCGGCGCTGACCACCACAAGGCGCTTCACGCCGGTCGCCCGCATCGCGGCCACGATGGCCTTCGTGCCCCGCGAGGTGACTCCCGCCTCGGACCTCGGCCTGCGCGGTCCGAGCCCGGAGAGGACGGCGTTCCTGCCGACGACGGCGGACGCGAGCACGTCCGTGTCCGGCGCGGCCAGGTCGGCCGTGACGACCCGCGCCCGTCCTTCCCACTCGGTCAGGCTGTGTGGGTCGCGTACGACCGCGGTGACGTCGTGACCCGCGGCAACGGCCTGTTCGAGAAGGTGGCGGCCGATGCCACCGGTCGCTGCGAAGATCGTGAGCTTCATCCGTTGTCTCTTCTCTCTCGTCTCTCTCGTCGGTCGCCGCTGGTCCGGTCAGGGGCGGCCCGGCGTGAACTCCCGGATCACCTGGGCGAGTCCGGCCGGCTGGTCCAGCGGGATGAGGGTGTAGCTGTCGTCCATCTCGACCAGCCGTCCGTGCGGGAGGAGTTCGGCCAGGCGCCGGCCGTGTGCGGGCGGCATGACGCGGTCGCGGCTCGCCCACACCACGAGGGCGGGACGTTCGAAGCTGGGCAGGCGTT
This sequence comes from Streptomyces sp. NPDC054834, assembly GCF_053611185.1. NCBI lineage: Bacteria > Bacillati > Actinomycetota > Actinomycetes > Kitasatosporales > Streptomycetaceae > Streptomyces > Streptomyces sp. NPDC054834. The sequence continues at coordinate 78,072 of NZ_JBSGZV010000009.1, forward strand.
CGGCGGCGGCCACCAGGAGGCCGGTGTCCGCGGCAGCGGCCCGCAGTGTTCGCACGGCGTCGTGACGGATCTCGGGCCGCTTCATGACCGGCCGCATCCACCGGGCGGTGGCGGCGTCCCCTCGCAGGGTCAGCCATCCGAACGCGATCGGGAGCCGGCGGATCATCCGCAGCCGCATCTGCTGCATGAACAGCCCGAACAGCCGGGGCGGGAGCTTGCCGGCAAGCACCAGCGTCCTGCCCGTCAGCCCTGGCGGGAAGTTGTCGAACGCATCGCACGAGGCGAGCACGGCCCGTCCCACGCGCGCGGCGCCGTCGCACATGAGCAGCTGGACGATCGCACCGCCGGTGTCATTGCCGACGAGGGTGACGTCCGTCAGATCCAGGCGGTCGAGCAACTCCGCGACCAGCCGGGCCGTCCCGGGCAGCGACAGGTCGGCATCCGCACGCATCGCGTGCCGATGCGCGCCGAGGGGCAGCGTCGGTGCCACGCATCTGTGATCCGCGGACAGATCACTGATCGTCCCGGCCCACAGCGAGGCATCCATCATGAACCCGTGCAACAGCACGACCGTAGGACCGTCACCGCCGGTGTCCTCGTATTCGATGGTCCCGGCGGACAGTTCGATCTCTTTCATTCCCGTCCTCTTCACCTCTCGGCCGACGGTGCCTGTGCGGCCTCAGGTGAGACCTGCGAGTTTTTCGGGATTGGTGACGAAGTAGATGCCGCGGACCTGTCGGCCGTCCGGGACCAGGTCGAGGACCAGTACGGCGAACGGCGAGTCGTCCCTGAACAGCAGCGCCGAGGGATCTCCGTTGACCCGCCGGTAGCGGATGTCCAGGCCACCGCGGGCGCGGGTGGCCCCATCGGCCAGCAGCCGGGCGACCTTGTCGCGGCCGTGTACCGGGCGCGGGCCCGCGGCGGTGGCCTTGCCTCCGCCATCGGCCCACAAGGTCACATCCGGTGCCAGGAGCGTCAGCAGCGTCCGCAGGTCGCCGCCGGACACCGCGGCCGTGAACCGCTCGGTCACCTGTTGACGCACGCGCGGGTCGGTCCGGTAGCGGGGGCGCCGCGCGTGCACATGCTCGCGTGCGCGGTGGGCGAGTTGGCGTACCGCCGCGGGAGTGCGGCCGAGGATGTCGGCGGTCTCGGTATGGGCATAGCCGAACACCTCGTGCAGGACGAACACCGCGCGTTCCAGCGGGGTGAGGGTCTCCAGTACGACCAGCAGCGCCATGGACACCGACTGGAAGCGCTCGGCCGTGGCGGCGGCGTCCGCGGCATCGCCGTGAGCGCGGCCGTCGGCGAGGGAGGTGACGAGCGGTTCTGGCAGCCACGGACCCACATAGGTCTCGCGACGGCGGCTGATGGCGGCCTGGCGGGCGAGGGCTTTGTTCACCGCGATCCGCACCAGATAGGCGCGTGGGTTGTCGATCCGCTCCACGCCCGGTGCCCCGCCTCTGGACGCCCATGACAGCCAGGTCTCCTGGAGCACGTCCTCGGTGTCGGCGACGCTGCTGAGCATGTTGTAGACGACGGAGAACAACAACTCACGGTGCTCGACGAACACCCGCGTAGCCGTGTCCACCGCGCTCTCCCGGGCACCCCCGGCCGACGAGGTGTCGGACATCATCGGACCTCCTGCCGTGTCTGCCTACTGAGAGCCGCTGGAGGGCCCGGAGCGTGACATCCAGACGAAGCATGTGACCCACGCCTCATTTCGGCATGTCATGACCATGACGTCACCGAGCTCGTCCTGAGACGTGGGCCACAGTCGCCCGGCCGGATGTCACACTCCCGCACCAGCCGCGGATCTCAGATGCGACGGCCCACGAGGGCCACGACCTTCACACAGGAATGACCATGGATACGAACAAGCAGAACGTGCTGGCCTTCTACGAAGCCGCCCTCAACCAGAAAGACTTTGACGCCGCGTCACAGTTCATCGGTGATCGCTACGTACAGCACAACCCATTGATCGCCGACGGTATCGACGGATTCGAGGAATTCCTCCGTTACTTGCGGGAGACGTTCCCCGAGCTGCGCGCCGAGGTCAAGAGGATCTTCACGGATGGCGACTTCGTCATCGCGCACATTCACGGGGTGCGCGTCCCCGGACAGCTCGGCTCGGCCATTGTCGACATCTTCAGAATGGACGACGGAAAGATCGTCGAGCATTGGGACGTCATACAGCCGATTCCGGAGGAAGCGGTGAACCCGAACGGCATGTTCTGACCCATTGACGCCAGGATCATCGACACCGACTGGAGTGAAAGTCATGGTCAATGCGGGATTGTTCGTGCGAGCGCACGGACGTCATCGCGGCCAAGATCCCCTCAGCAGGGGGAGCCTGAGCGCGCAGGAAGCCGGGCCTGTAACGAACGGTCCCCAGGAATGAGCAAGAGGCCGCATCGGTGTGTCCCGATACGGCCTCTGACCTGCTACTTCGCAAGTCGGGACGACAGGATTTGAACCTGCGACCCCTTGACCCCCAGTCAAGTGCGCTACCAAGCTGCGCCACGTCCCGGTGCGCTCGCCCACGGTGTGCCGTGTGATCGCGCGGACAGCACTTTACCGTACGCCGGGGGGTTGGCCGAAGGGGGCGCCCGGGCCGGGGAACGCGGACCGGGGGAGAATCGGGCGTATGGGCAGCGGGCGGGACCGGGACGGTGAGGGGCGGGCGCGGAACGCGCGGCCGCGGGACGGGCTGGGGCGGCCTCTGCCGTACGGGGCGCAGGGGGTGGCACGGCAGCCGGAGGGTGTCGTGCGGACCCCGGAGGAGACCGTCGGTGAGGCGCAGGCGCTGCTGGCGGAGGGGAAGCCGTTCCACGCGCACGAGGTTTTCGAGGACGCCTGGAAGTCGGGCCCGGATTCCGAGCGCGCGCTGTGGCGGGGGCTGGCGCAGCTGGCCGTGGGGCTGACGCATGCCGCGCGGGGGAACGTCACCGGCGGGGCGCGGCTGCTGCGGCGCGGGGCGGGTGCCGTCGAGGAGTGGGCGGACAGCCGCGGGGAACGGCAGCCGCACGGAATCGATCTCGCCGGGGTCGCCGCCTGGGCGCGAGAGCTGGCCGAGGCCGTGGAGCGGGGCGGCGAGCCGGTCGACGCGAGGACCCGGGCGCCCCGCCTCCGGGTGTCGTAGCGGGGGGGCGGGGTCCCGGTGCGGTGGCGGTGCGCGCACTGTCAGTGGCATGCGGCAGACTCGGGGCGTGCGAAAGATTCATGTCATCGGTATCGGCGCGGGCGACCCCGACCAGCTGACCCTTCAGGCGGTCAAGGCCCTGCGCGGCACGGACGTGTTCTTCCTTCTCGAGAAGGGGGAGGTGAAGTCGGACCTCACCCGGCTCCGCCGGGACATGCTCGACGCGCACCTGCCGGAGGGGACGTACCGGCTGGTCGAGGCCCGGGACCCGGAGCGGGACCGGAGCGCCGGCGGCGCCGCCTACTCCCCCGCCGTCGGGGACTGGCGCAGCGCCCGCGCCGGCATCTACGAGCGGCTGATCGCCGAGGAACTGGGCGAGGACGAGAGCGGCGCCTTCCTGGTGTGGGGGGATCCGGCGCTGTACGACAGCACGCTCGGGATCCTCGAGGAGGTGCTGGAGCGGGGCGCCGTGGCCTTCGAGTACGACGTCGTGCCCGGCATCAGCAGCGTCTCCGCGCTCGCCGCCCGGCACCGCACGGGGCTGAACCGGGTAGCCCGCCCGGTGCAGATCACCACCGGGCGGCGGCTGGCCGAGGGCTTCCCCCAGGACGTGGACGACCTGGTCGTGATGCTGGACGCCCAGCAGACCTTCCGGCAGTACGCGGGCGACGACATCGACATCTACTGGGGCGCCTACATAGGCACCCCGGACGAGATCCTCGTCTCCGGGCCGATCACCGAGGCCGCCCCCCGTATCGAGCGGCTGCGCGCCGAGGCCCGGGAGCGCAAGGGCTGGATCATGGACACGTATCTGCTGCGCCGGCGCCCGAAGGACGCCTGAGGCCGGCCAGTCGAAATCCGGGTGCCCGAAAGGGGCGGCGGTCGCCATACTCCCGGCATGTCTCCCGCACCCGTCCGCTTCCACGATCCCGGCCTCACGGCCTGCCGGTTCCGGTCCCCCATGCTGGTCCACTGCCCGCGCTGTGCGCGGATCGCCCACGCGGAGCAGCGGCCGGACCTCGCCGAGGACACGCGATACCGCCTGATCTGCCGGTCCTGCGGTCTGTCCCGGACCTCGTGGCTCGTCGACGGGCACTGGCCGGCGCTGTGGCTGCGGACCACCACCCGGCACGGCGAGATCTGGGCGTACAACCTCGAACACCTGGACCTGCTCCGGCGGTTCGTGGCCGCTTCGCTGCGGGAGCGGGCCCCCTGGTACGAGCACGGGCGGAAGATGACGTACGTGGGCCGGCTGCCCGCGTGGATCAAGGCCGCCAAGAACCGTGACGAGGTGCTGCGCGCGATCGACCGGCTGCGGGCCTCGGTCACGGCCGGTTGAGGCCGAGCCGCTGAAGCTTCTCCAGCCGTGCCAGTACGGCCGCCTCGTCGGGCAGCGCCGTCACGCCCTCCGGCAGCGGGGGTCGTCGTACGACCACCACGGGCAGCCCGAGTTCACGGGCGGCGGTCAGCTTGGCGGCGGTCGCCTCGCCCCCGCTGTCCTTGGTCACCAGCACGTCGATGCGGTGGGCGCGCAGCAGCTCGAGTTCGCCGGCGACGGTGAAGGGGCCACGTGCCAGGAGGACGTCGAGACCGGGCGGCGTCGGCGGCTCGGGCGGCTCCACCGACCGTACGACGAAGTGCAGGTCGCTCAGGTGCGCGAAGGCCGACAGGCCCAGGCGGCCGGTGGTGAGGAACACCCGGCGGCCGAGGGCGGGCAGCGCGTCGGCCGCCGCGCCGAGCGAGGGGACCGCGTGCCAGCGGTCACCGGGGGTGGGCCGCCATCCCGGGCGCCGCAGGACCAGCAGCGGCAGCCCGGTCGCCGTCGCGGCCCGCGCCGCGTTGGCGGTGATCCCGGCGGCGAAGGGATGGGTGGCGTCGACGACCACGTCCACCTGCTGCGCCCGCAGCCACTCCGCCAGCCCCTCCGCCCCGCCGAACCCGCCGGTCCGGACCTCCCCCTCCAGTGCCCCGGGGCGGGCCACCCGTCCGGCCAGGGAGGTCGTGACCCGGACACCCCCGCGCGCGGTCAGCCCGGCGGCCAGTCGCCGGGCCTCCGTGGTGCCGCCGAGGACGAGGACGTGCGGGGTGGTGAGGTGCGGGGACATGGCGTCAGCGTACGGGCCGATCCGCGGGCCGGATCGCTATCGTCCAGGCATGGAATCCGTGCGTGGCGTGCTGATCGACATCGACGGAGTGCTCACCGTGTCGTGGGAGCCGCTGCCGGGTGCGGTGGCGGCGCTGCGCGAGATCCGCGAGGCGGGCCTCGCCGTGGCGCTGGTGACGAACACGACGTCCCGGACCCGGGCGTCGATCGCCGAGACGCTGTCGGGAGCCGGTTTCCCCGTCACCGCCGAGGACGTCCTCACCGCCCCCGCGGTGACCGCCGCCCATCTCGCCGAGCGTTTTCCGGGCGCCCGCTGTGCTCTCCTCAACAGCGGGGACATCGAGGAGGACCTCGGCGGCATCACCCTCGTCGGCGCGGACGAGGACGAGGATGTCGGCGAGGGCGATGGCGAGGGCGAGGGCGATGACACCGTGCCCGACGTGGTGGTCGTCGGCGGCGCCGGTCCCGAGTTCGGCTACGCGGCGCTCAACCGGGCCTTCGGGCACCTCCAGCGCGGGGCCCGGCTGGTGGCCATGCACCGCAATCTGTACTGGCGCACCGACACCGGGCTGCGACTGGACACGGGCGCGTTCCTCATCGGGCTGGAGAAGGCCGCAGGGGTCGAGGCGGAGGTCACCGGCAAACCGTCGCCTGCCTTCTTCGCGGCCGCGCTGGCCCGGCTGGGGGTGGGCGCGGACCGGGCGCTGATGGTGGGCGACGACATCGAGTCGGACGTGCTCGCGGCCCAGCGTGCCGGGATCACCGGGGTGCTGGTGAAGACCGGCAAGTACCTGCCCGAGACGCACCAGAAGGCCGGCGGCACCCCGGACCACGTCCTGGACTCGTTCGCCGACCTCCCCGCGCTGCTCGGGCTGCGGGAGGGCTCAGCGCAGTAGCAGCTGGGCCCCGCCCACGACCGTCGCCGCGATCACCAGTTGCTCGAACAGCCGCTGGTTGATCCCGTTCACAGCCCATTTGCCGATCAACGCCCCCGGCACGACGAACACCGCGAGGGCGGCGTCGAGCAGCAGTGAGCGGCCGTCGATCAGGCCCAGGCCGACGCTGAAGGGCACCTTGGACACGTTCACGATCAGGAAGAAGAAGGCCGAGGTGCCCAGGAAGCCCAGTTTCCGGAAGCCCGCGGACAGCAGGTACAGCGACATCACCGGACCGCCCGCGTTGGCGACCATCGTGGTGAAGCCGCCCAGCACACCGTACGAACGCGCCTTGACCCGGCCCGCCCGGCTGCCGACCGGCTCCGGCTCCCCCTCCGTGTCGGCCCGCCGCCGCCACACCGTGACGGCCGCCATCAGCAGCAGGATCGCGCCGATCGAGGTCCGTACGACGCCGTCGTCGGCCCACGTCAGGAACAGCGTGCCGACGACCACTCCGGCCGCCACCGCCGGAAACAGCCGCCACAGCGTGGGCCAGTGGGCGTGCCGCCGGTAGGTGAGCACGGCCAGCACGTCGCCCACGATGAGCAGGGGCAGCAGCACCCCGGTGGAGGCCCGGGCGGGCAGCACCGCGGCGAATACGGCGAGGCTGACGGTGTTGGCCCCGCTGACGGCGGTCTTGGAGAAGCCGACGAGCAGCGCCGCGAAGGCGAGCGCGGTGAATCCCCAGCCGGATATGTGCCATAGCGTCATCGTGTTCATGCCGGGCCGATGCTATGCGCATGCATCTTGCGGCGTAAGCGCCGTCTCGCCAGTCGGCCAGGTACGCCGAGGAGCCCGGGTGACGCGTGCCGCCCGTGCCGCTGGGTGCCGCCCGTGCCGCTAGTGCCGCTCCACCAGGACCGCGCTCCCCTGCCCCACCCCCACGCACATCGTGGCCAGCCCCCGCGCCGCGCCCGTACGGCGCATGCGGTGCAGCAGTGTGGTGAGGATGCGGGCGCCGGAGCAGCCGAGGGGGTGGCCGAGGGCGATCGCGCCACCGCTGGGGTTCACCAGGTCGGGGTCGATGCCGAGCAGGTCGACGCAGGCCAGGGCCTGGGCGGCGAAGGCCTCGTTGAACTCGGCCTCCTGGATGTCGGCGATCTCCCAGCCGGCCCGGGCGAGCACCTTGCGGGTGGCGGGCACCGGGCCGGTGCCCATCACGTCCGGGTGCACGCCCGCCGAGGCGCCGGCGACATAGCGGCCCAGAGACTCCAGGCCCAGCTCGTTCAGGGCCTCTTCGCTGACCAGCAGCACCGCGGCGGCGCCGTCGTTCATCGGGGAGGCGTTGCCCGCGGTGACCGTGCCGCCCTCGCGGAAGACCGGCTTCAGCCGCGCCAGCTTCTCGACGGAGGTGTCCTCGCGGACGCACTCGTCGGTGTCGACGACCACGCCGTCCGGGCGCTCGACGGGCAGGAGTTCGTCGTCGAAGTGGCCGTCCTTGCGAGCGGCGGCGGCCCGTTGGTGGCTGCGCAGCGCGAACTCGTCCTGGCGTTCGCGCGGGATGCCGTACCGTTCGGCGACCTCCTCGGCGGTCTCGCCCATGGACAGCAGGCCGTGCAGGTCCTTCATCGCCGGGTTGACCAGCCGCCAGCCGAGGCGGGTGTCGGCGGTCTCGATGCGGTGCGGCAGGGCCTCGTCGGGGCGGGGCAGTACGAAGGGGGCGCGGCTCATCGACTCCGAGCCGCCCGCGAGCACGATGTCGGCCTCGCCGGCGGCGACGGTGCGGGCGGCGAGGGTGACCGCCTCCAGGCCCGAGGCGCACAGCCGGTTGACCGTGGCGCCGGGCACCGTCTCGGGCAGGCCCGCGAGCAGGGCGGCCATGCGGGCGACGTTGCGGTTGTCCTCGCCGGCCTGGTTGGCGGCGCCCCAGTAGACGTCGTCGATCCGGGCGGGGTCGAGCGAGGGCACATCGGCCACGAGGTGGCGGATCACGGTCGCCGCGAGGTCGTCCGGGCGCACCGGGGACAGGGCTCCGCGCAGCTTGCCGATGGGGGTGCGGCGGGCGGCCGCGAAGTGGACGGGACGCAACGGAAGGACTCCTGACCGACGACGCTGTGGATCAGCACTCAGTTGATCGGCACCGCTATTAATTAGCACCGCTAGTTTTGGACTATAGACCGCCGGCCCGCCCCCTGGGAAGATCCCCAGGTACCTTCACCGACGCAGCCGGAGGAGTCATGGCCGACGCCCGCGAGCACGTCCTCACCGGGACACGGGGCACGATCATCACCCGCGTGTGGCAGCACCCCGAGCCGCGGTACGTCGCCCTCGTCGTGCACGGCTACGGCGAGCACTCCGGCCGGTACGAGGGGCTGGCGGACGCCCTCACCGGACACGGCGCTGCCGTCTACGCGCCCGACCACATGGGTCACGGCAGGTCGGCCGGTGAACGCGTGGTGATCGAGGACTTCGAGGACGTCGTCACCGACGTGCACGGCGTGGCCGCCCTCGCCCGCACCGCGCACCCCGGCCTGCCGCTCGTCCTGGTCGGCCACTCCATGGGCGGCCTGATCGCGGCCCGGCACGCCCAGCGGTACGGCGACGAGCTCACCGCGCTCGTCCTTTCGGGGCCGGTGATCGGCGCCTGGGAGCTGCCCGGACGGCTTCTCGCCCTGGCCGAGATCCCGGACCGGCCGATCAGCCCGGCCTCGCTCTCCCGCGACCCGGCGGTGGGGGCCGCGTACGCCGCCGACCCGCTGGTGTGGCACGGCCCGATGAAGCGGCCGACGCTGGAGGCGTTTGTGCGGACCCTGGCGACTGTCGGCGAGAGCGGCGAGGTCGGCCCGCTCCCGGTGCTGTGGCTGCACGGCGAGGACGACCGGCTGGTCCCGCTGCCCGGCAGCCGGACCGGCGTGGAGCGGCTGACCGGGAGCCGGGCGGCCGAGCGGATCTACGCCGGGGCCCGGCACGAGGTGTTCCACGAGACGAACCGGGCGGAGGTCTTCGCGGACGTGACCCGTTTCCTCGACGGAGTACCCGGGCTCTAGCCCGACCCGGTTCCGGCCCGCTCAGCACCGCGTTTGCGGGTGTGCACCGGGGGCACTCGCGCCCCCATGGAGTGGTTGCGTGCTGCCGCCTGTGTGGGTGAGGACCCCGAACTGTTCTTCCCGGTGGGCACGACCGGGCCGGCGCTGCGGGACATCGATGCCGCCAAGCGCGTATGTGCCCGTTGCCCGGTGACGACCCAGTGTCTGACGTACGCACTGGCGTACGGCCAGACCTCGGGTGTCTGGGGTGGGACCTGCGAGGAGGAGCGCGACGCACTGCTCCGTGCGTCCAGGGACACGTCGAGCGACGTGTCGAGCGACGTGTCGAGGGACGAAAGACAGCTTGAGAAAGGGAGAAGCGTTCTATGACCGTGGTGAAGAGCACGCTGCCCGACGAGGCGCTCCGCGTCACCGGTGGTGCCCTCCAGGAGACCCTCGTGGACCTGCTGGGTCTGTCGCTGGTCGGGAAGCAGGCGCACTGGAACATCGTGGGCCCGCGCTTCAGGTCCATCCACCTCCAGCTCGACGAGGTGGTGGACGCGGCGCGCGCCTACGCCGACACGGTAGCCGAGCGTGCCGCGGCGCTGGGCGTGGCGCCGGACGGCCGGCCGGAGACCATCGCGTCGACCTTCGCGCTGCCGGGCACCAAGGACGGCTGGCTGCGTGACACGGAGGTCGTGCGGCTGCTGGTGGAGTCGCTCGAGGCGGCGATCGGGCGGCTGCGTGAGCGGATCGACGCGACCGAGAAGGCGGACCCGGTCACCCAGGACCTGCTGATCGGCATCACCGCCGACCTGGAGAAGCAGCGCTGGATGTTCGAGGCCGAGAACTGGCCGCGCGAGGACAAGTGACCGGCGCGCGACCGGCCCGCGCTGAAGCACACGTACGCAAGGAAGGGGACACGGCATGGCCGACGCCCTCGAAATGGACGCGCTGTGGGAGGACTTCCACCGCGTGGTGAACATGACCTCGGCGGAGCTCGCCGCCTGGCTGCGGGTACGCGACGCCGACGAGGACGCGGAGCCGCTGCCGGAGGAGGCGGGCACGCCCACCGGGCAGCATGTCCTCGCGATCCTCCAGAAGCGGCGCACGGACCTCACCGACGACGACATCCGCGTGATGTACAAGGTCGTGGACCGGGTCAGCGACCTGGCGGACGTGGAGAACGAGCCGGAGCCGGAGACCTCGCCCGAGGACACGCGCCGCCGGCACCAGCTGATGACCCTCGGTCACGACCCGCTCAAGCCGTAGCCATGAGCCGCGCCGGCAAGGCCGAGAAGGCCGACAGGACGGAGCGGCCCGGACGGATCCTCTCCGAGCTGGTCTCCGCGTACGGGCGGACGTACGCGGAGGAGGCGGGCATCCGGCTGAAGGACACCCCGCAGCCTCTGTACCGGCTGCTGGTCCTCGCCGTCCTGCTCAGCGCCCGGATCCGTGCCTCGGTCGCGGTGGCCGCCGCCCGCGCGCTGCACGAGTCGGGTCTCGACACGGCGCGCCGTACGGCCGAGGCCGACTGGCAGGACCGGGTGGACGCGCTCGGCCGGGGCGGCTACCGGCGCTACGACGAGCGCACCGCCACGCAGCTCGGGGACGGCGCCGAGCTGCTGGCCGAGCGGTGGGGCGGCGATCTGCGGCGGATGCGCGCGGAGGCGGACGGCGACGTGGACGCGCTCCGGCGGCTGCTGCGGGAGGTGCCGGGGCTGGGTCCGGCGGGCGCCGACATCTTCCTTCGCGAGGTGCAGCGGGTGTGGCCGGAGGTGGCGCCGTACCTGGACGGCAAGGCGCTGTCGGGCGCGGAGCGGCTGGGCCTGCCGAAGGACCCCGGCCGGCTGCTCGATCTCGCCGGTGACACCGAACCGGCCGTGCTCGCCGCCGCGTTGGTGCGCGCGGCCCTGGACAAACAGGTGACCGAAGACAGTCTCCGCCGCGCCGCGTGATCGTGCCAGACTGCTCGACGGCCCCGCCGAAAGCGGCGGGGCCGTCGAGCGGAGGAGCGCCGTGTGACCGGGACCGAGCCGGCCCTGAACGAGATCGACACGACCCGGCCGCATCCGGCCCGGGTGTACGACTGGTTCCTCGGCGGGAAGGACAACTACCCGGTCGACGAGCAGCTCGGGCGGCAGATCATGGCGATCGAGGCCGGGGCCCCGCGGGCCGCCCGGGCCAACCGCGCGTTCATGCGCCGGGCCACCCGGCTGCTGGCCGAGGAGGCGGGAATCCGCCAGTTCCTCGACATAGGCACCGGCATCCCCACCGAGCCCAACCTCCATCAGGTCGCCCAGTCCGTGGCGGTGGACGCCCGTGTCGTCTACGTCGACAACGACCCGATCGTGCTGGCCCACGCGGGAGCCCTGCTGCGCGGCACCCCCGAGGGCGTCACGGAGTACCTCCAGGCCGACGCCCGGGAGCCCGGCAAGATCCTCGAACTGGCCTCGCGTGTCCTGGACTTCGACCGGCCGGTCGCGCTGTCCCTGATCGCCCTGCTGCACTTCGTCGCGGACGAGGACGGCGCCCACGACATGGTGGCCACCCTGCTCGGCGCCCTGGCCCCGGGCAGCTGCCTGGTCCTGTCGGCGATGACGGCCGACTTCGAGCCCGAGAACGTCCGGCGGGGCATCGCGGCCTACGCGGCGGGCGGAGTGACTCTCGTCGCCCGTTCACAGGCCGAAGTCGCCCGTTTCTTCAGCGGACTGGAGCTGACGGACCCCGGTGTCGTCGCCGTCTCCGACTGGCGCCCCGACAACGGACCGGACGGGGAGCCGCCGGTGTCGCTGTACGGCGGGGTGGGGCTCAAGACGGCCGGCTGAACCGGCCGGACAGACTCTGTGCCCCGCCCATGCCGAGCACGTGGGCGATGGTGCGCAGCACCCCGTTGTCGTTGTTGGACGGGGCGAGATGGCGGGCCCGGCGGACGACCTCCGGGTGGGCGCCCGCCATGGCGAAGGACCAGTCGGCGGCGTCCAGCATCTCCAGGTCGTTGAGGTAGTCGCCGAACACCATGGTCTGCGCGGGCGTGATGCCCAGCTCCCGCTGGAGGCCGCGCAGGGCGGTGCCCTTGTTGGCGGTGGTGTTCATGACGTCGACCCAGTGCTCGCCGGAGACGACGACCTGGTGGGTGGCGGTGAAGGCCTTGAGGGCGGGGGCGGTGGTCCGCTCGGCCGGGCCGAAGTCGAACAGGGCCACCTTGATCACTTCGTCGTCGACGGAGGTGACGTCCTCGACGATCCGGTGCTCCACGTAGTACTTGCGGACCTCGGCGAGGAAGGCCTCGTCGGTCCGCTCGACGTAGGCGGACCGCTTGCCGCAGACCACGGCGCCCACGTCCACGCCATCGGCCACCAGCCCCCGCACGGTCCGCGCGAGAGAGGCCACGACCGGCCCGTCGAGCGGGTCCGAGCTGAGTTCCACGCCGTCGCGGACGACATAGGTGCCGTTCTCCGCGATGAACACCATGCCGTCGGCCACCTCGGCGAACTGCCGGGCCAGCGTGGCGTACTGGCGGCCGCTCGCCGGGCTGAACAGCACACCGCGCCGGCGCAGTTCGGCCAGCATCGGCCACAGTCCCTCCGGGATCCGCTTGTCGTCGTCGAGGAGCGTGCCGTCCATGTCGGTGACGACGAGCCGGATGTCGGCGGAGCCGGCCGGGAGGCCGGGGGTGGTGAGGAGGGACGCGGGCGTGGCGGGCATGTCCTGCTTCCGGTCGGGGTGGGCGTACGGAGTCCAGTGTTCCTCATGGGGCGGGCGGGCCCGGATCCCGGCCGGTCCGCCGAATCCCGGGACAGCGCGATCACCGGACGGCACAATGGCCGCGGACAGTCACAGGGGACGGTCACACGCGGGCGGCCGCAGGGGGCGGAGGACGGCGACGTGAGCGAGGGCGGGCCGGCGGCGGTGACCACGACGGTGGCGCACGCCGCGCGGGTGTGGAACTACTGGATCGGCGGCCGCGACAACTACGCGGTCGACCAGCGGGTCGGCGAACAGGTCGCCGGGATGCTGCCGGTGATCCGGGACGTGGCACGCGCGGACCGGGAGTTCCTGGGGCGGGCGGTGCGGTTCCTGGCCGGGGACCGCGGAGTGCGGCAGTTCCTGGACATCGGCACCGGGCTGCCCACGGTGGAGAACACCCACGAGATCGCCCAGGGCATCGCTCCGGAGTCGCGGATCGTGTACGTGGACAACGACCCGATCGTGCTCATGTACGCGCGCACCCTGCTGACCAGCGCCCCCGAGGGCGTCACCGACTACGTCGACGCCGATGTCCACGACCCGGACACCCTGGTCCGGCGGGCCGCCGAGACCCTCGACCTGACGCGGCCGGTCGCGGTGATGATGCTGGGCATCCTCAACTTCGTCCTGGACGACGACACGGCTCGGGAGGCCGTACGCCGGGTCATGGCGGCGGTCCCCTCCGGCAGCCACCTCGTGCTCACGCACCCCACCTGCGACTCCGAACTGGGCGGCGCGGGCAACGAGGCGGCGATGCGGTACTGGAACGAGCACGCCACCCCGCCGGTCACCGCCCGCGACCGGGCGCGGATCGCGGCCTTCTTCGACGGGCTTCAACTGCTCGAACCCGGGCTGGTGCCCTGCTCCCGGTGGCGCTGCGGGCCCGACCGGCCCGCCGTGGTACCGCAGTTCGGCGGGGTGGCCGTGAAACCCTGATCCCGACCAGGCACGGCCCCGCCCGTCGAGGAGGAGCGCGGATGACCACCCTTGCCGACCCGGTGCCCGGCGGGCGTCCCGGCGACGTCCAGCGGGCCACCGCGCTGGCCGCCGAACTGACCGGACGGGGCGTGCACGGTGTCGTGCTGGCCTATGTCGACACCGCGGGCATCGGCCGGGTGAAGACCGTCCCGGCGGCGCGGCTGCCCCGGGCCGCGGCCTGGGGCGTGGGGATGTCCCCGGTGTTCGACACCTTCCTGGCCGACGACTCCATCGTCACCACCGACGTCCTCGGCTCCCCGGACGGCGACCTGCGCCTGTACCCGGACCTCGACCACCTGGTGGTTCTGGCCGGGCAGCCCGGCTGGGCCTGGGCCCCGGTCGACCGGATCACACAGGAGGGTGAGCGGCACCCCGGGTGCTCCCGCACGTTCCTGCGCCGGATCGTCACGGAGGCCGCCGAACGGCACGGCATCACCTTCCGAGCGGCCGTCGAGGTCGAGTGGGCCCTCGGCCTCGGCTCGGCGCCCGACGGGGAGTTCGTGCCGGCGGTGTCCGGGCCCGCGTACGGTGCCGTCCGACAGGCGGAGCTGAGCGACTACGGCGCCGATCTGCTCGCGGCCTGCGCGGCGCAGGGCATCGACGTCGACCAGTTCCACCCGGAGTACGCGGCCGGGCAGTTCGAGCTGTCGGTGGGTGCGCTGGACCCGGTGGCGGCGGCCGACCGGAGCGTGCTGGTCCGGCAGACCGTCCGTGCGGTGGCGCAGCGGCACGGCCTGCGGGTCTCCTTCGCCCCGGCCGTGTCCGCCGAGGGCGTCGGCAACGGCGGCCACCTGCACCTGTCCGGCTGGCGCGACGGCCGCAACCTGCACACCGGAGGGCCCGGGCCGTACGGCATGACGGATCGGGCCGAGTCCTTCGCGGCCGGGATCCTCGCGCACCTGCCCGCCCTGACGGCCGTGACAGCTCCCAGCCCGGCCAGCTACCTCCGCCTGAAACCCTCCCGGTGGGCGGGGGTGTTCACCGCCTGGGGCCGCGAGCGGCGTGAGGCCGCGGTGCGTGTCGTCACCGGCACGACGGGCCACCGGGAGCAGGCGGCGAACCTCGAGGTCAAACCGGTGGACCTGGCCGCCAACCCGTATCTCGCGTTCGGCTGCGTCATCGCCGCCGGACTCGACGGCATCGCGTCGGCGGCGGCCCTGCCCGAGGAGATCACCGGTGACCCGGCCCGGCTCGGTGCCGGTGAGGCGGCGGCACGGGGCGTGCGCCGGCTGCCCACCTCGCTGCCGGAGGCCGTCGCCGAGTTCGGCGCGGACGAGGTGCTGCGGGCCGCGCTGGGCGAGGTGCTGGCCGACGCGGTGACCGCCGTACGCCTCGGGGAGGCCGCGGCCGTGGACGGGCTGGACGACGCCCGGGTCGCGGCGGCCTACCGCTGGAGGTACTGACCGTGCGCGGCCCCGTGTCCGGACCGGTCCAGGAGGCCCTCGCCGCGCTGCCCCTGGTCGACCACCACTGCCACGGCGCCGTGACCGCCGATCCCGGCCCCGAGGAGTTCGCCTTCCTGCTCACCGAGGGCCGGCCCCGGCCGGGCAGCGGCCTCTCCCCCTTCGACACCCCGGCCGGTGTGGCCGTGCGCCGGCACTGCGCGCCCCTGCTGGACCTGCCCCGGCACGCACCGGCCGCCGACTACGCGGCGCGGCGGGCGGCCCTGGGATGGCGCGAGGTCAACCGGCGGTTCCTCACGGCGGCGGGGGCTGAGGCGTTCTGCGTGGACACCGGCTACGCCCCGCATCCCGTCACCTCCCCGGCGGAGCTCGCGGACGCCTCGGGCGGTACCGCGTACGAAGTGGTACGGCTGGAGGGCGTGGCGGAGTCGGTGGCCGCGCGGGGCGTGGAGGCGGGCGAGTACGCGCACGCCTTCCGGACGGCCGCTCAGGCAGCGGTGCGCCGGCCGGGCGTGGTCGGGGTGAAGTCCGTGGCCGCCTACCGCACCGGCTTCGCCCTGGACCCGGCGCGGCCTGCCGACGCCGAGGTCACCGAGGCGGCCCGGCACTGGCTCGCCGGGGGCGGCCGGCTGGCCGACCCGGTCCTCCTGCGCCACCTGCTGTGGACCGCCGTCGACCTCGGCCTGCCGCTGCAACTGCACACCGGCTTCGGCGACGACGACATCAGGCTGCACCGGGCCGATCCCGCCCTGCTGACGGACTGGCTGCACCTGACCCGTGGCACCGTCCCGGTCCTGCTGCTGCACTGCTGGCCCTACCAGCGCCAAGCCGCTTATCTGGCGGCCGTGTTCGAGCAGGTCCACCTCGACGTCGGACTCGCCCTGCACCACGCCGGTCCGGCCCGGTCCCGGGCGATCCTCGAAGAGGCCCTGGAGATCACACCGTTCCGCAAACTCCTGTACAGCTCCGACGCGTACGGTGTGGCCGAGTTCCACCACCTCGGCGCGCTGTGCTTCCGCCAGGGCCTGGCCGCGCTGCTCCAGGACCGGGTGGACGCCGACGAGCTGAGCCTGCCCGACGCCCTGCGGATCGCCGCCTGGACGGGGCGCGACAACGCCCGCCGGGTGTACGGGCTGCCCGCCCGCGAACCGTCGCCGCCCGAGCTCCTGTGACCGATGACACGCCGTTTCCGATGCCCGGAAAGTATGATCAAGCAATGTCTGACATGACCGAAACCACGCCCGGCTGGCTCTCTCCCGACGAACTGGAGATGGCACGTGCCCGCATGCCGATCCTGTACGTCGAGGCCGTGCCGGTGCGCGTCGACGACAGCGGCGAAGTCACCAGCATCGGGCTGCTGCTCCGCATAGGGCCGGACGGAACGGTCAGCCGCACCCTGGTCTCCGGCCGTGTCCTGCACCACGAGCGGGTCCGCGACGCCCTGCTGCGCCACCTGGAGAAGGACCTCGGCCCGGTGGCGCTGCCCCGGGTTCCGGCCTCCTTGCAGCCGTTCACGGTCGCCGAGTACTTCCCCACCGCGGGCGTCACGCCGTACCACGACCCGCGGCAGCACGCGGTGTCCCTCGCCTACATCGTCCCGGTGACCGGGGACTGCCGGCCCCGGCAGGACGCGCTGGACCTGGTGTGGTTCAGCCCGCAGGAGGCCGCGTCGGCGGCCCTGCAGAGCGAGATGCCGGGCGGGCACGGGGTGCTGCTGAAGCAGGCCATGGCCCATGTGGGTCACGTGGCCTGAGGCGGCGGCCCGCGTCACACCTTCGCCCGCGTCCGGTCGCCGGACCCGGTGTGGACGGTGCGCGAGTCACGGCCGACGTGCGCGTTCATCGCCGACCACAGCCGGTGCCGGAAGGTGAACCCGGGGGCCGGTCCGGCCTTGGCGGAGCGCTCCCGGACGTCGGCCTTCGTGCACAGCACGTCCCACACCCGGTCCGGGCACTCCCCGCGCTTCCACAGGAAGTCGCAGTACGGGATGTGCGCGATCTCCAGGTTGAGCCAGCCGTCCTTGGTCAGCGCACCGTTCCACTCGGACGCCCGGAGTTTCAGGTAGCCCCGCGATCTGCCGGACTTGTCGATACTGGTGACGCAGAGCACGCGGACGAATTCAGGGGTGTGCTCCAGCACCACCACCGGGCGCTCCTTGTACGTGTCGTCGTCATGGGTGAGCTCGGCCATCCATACGTAGCCCACCCCCGGCGGCCAGGACGACGTGACACCCGGCGGTGCCGGACAGGCCGGTGGGCCGGATTTCAGCCAGCGGACCAGCCGTACGACCGCGGCCACCGCGCAGCCGGCGGACAGCGCGGGCAGGGACCACCACAGGACGGCGAGCAGCAGGGTCCCGGCGGTGGCGTCGTCCGGGTCGGGGACGAGGGTGCCGCCGGTGTGGTGGATCCAGTACCCGGTCACGGCGGCCAGGAATGCCCTCCACAGTGCCGTCGACAGCAGGACCAGCGGGAAATAGCCGTAATCCACGGTCCGCATGAGGCCCAGTACCGTCGCGATCGTCGCGTACACCACGGTCATCCCGGCCATGGGCTGCTTGTCGACCTGCGCGTCCAGTGGCGCCATGACGGCCGCCAGGACGCAGCACAGGCCCACCGCGCGTGCCGCCACCAGCAGCCGGTTCCCCTTGAGCCGCTCGGGCGCCGCCATGCGGACCATGGGCCGGGCGACCAGCACACAGAGCGCGAGCAGCGCCGCGCAGATCCAGGTGTTCCGCCTGCCGGTGAAGCCGATGTGGACCACCGGGTACATCAGCAGCCACATGGCCCAGGAGCCGAGCCCCACCGCGAACGGCGCCCCGAGCGAGAATTCGGGCACCATCCGCTTCGACCTCATCCGAGGCCGCTGCGTCCCTGCTATCAGCGGCGTGCTCAGACACACCAGTAGTACGGCCCCCGCCAGGAATGCCTGCACGTGCCCCCGCTCCCCCGCTCTCGTCGCTGGGAGCAGCATGGCCCCGGGCCGGCGTGCCCGGCGCCGATTCGGTCGTCCGGGCCCGCGCGGCCGGTCAGTCTGGTAGGGCGCCCAGGTCGGCCCGCGCGGGGGTGTCGTCGAGGAAGCCGCCCGACTGGTGCTGCCACAGCCTGGCGTAGGCGCCCTCCGAGGCGAGCAGTTCCTGGTGGGTGCCCTGCTCGACGATCCGCCCGCGGTCGAGGACCACGAGGCGGTCCATGCCGGCGACCGTGCTGAGCCGGTGCGCCACCACGAGTGCCGTCCGCCCCTCCATGAGCCGCCACAGCGCCTCCTGGACAAGGATCTCGCTCTCGGAGTCCAGGGCGCTGGTCGCCTCGTCGAGCAGCAGGATCGGCGCGTCGCGCAGGATGGCCCTGGCCAGCGCGACCCGCTGGCGCTGACCGCCGGACAGCTTGATCCCGCGTTCGCCGACCATGGTGGCGAAGCCGTTCGGCAGCGCGTCGGCGAACTCCGTGACGTGTGCGGCCTCGGCCGCGCGGCGGATCTCGGCGTCGGTGGCGTCCGGCCGGGCGAACGCGATGTTGTCCCGCAGGGTGCGGTGGAACATCGCCGGGTCCTGCGGCACATAGGAGATCAGGCCGCGCAGGTCGGCCTGGCGCAGTCTGCTGATGTCCTGGCCGCCGATCAGGATCCGGCCGGCGTCGATGTCCGTCATCCGCAGCAGCAGCCGGGTGAGCGTGGTCTTGCCGCCGCCGGACCGGCCGACGAGGCCGATCTTCGCTCCGTCGGACACCGCCAGGTCGAGGCCCTCGAAGAGCGGCTCCGCGCCGCCGTGGGCGAAGGTCACCCGCTCGAAGCGGATGTCGGCGGCCCCGGGCACCAGCGGCTCCGGCACGGCCGGGTCGAGCACGGTCGGTGGTTCCAGCAGCAGTTCGGTGTACTGCGCGGCCTCCGTCATCGAGCTCTCCAGACGGCGGTAGATCTGGTTGAACTCGAACATGATCCGTGTCGCGTTGCTGTAGTAGGTGAAGGCGACCACGACCGCCTCCACACCGTGCTCCCCGCCGCCGAGCGCGACCGCGAGCAGCAGGCCCAGCGCGTTGGTCAGTACGGACAGCGGCGCGACCAGGGTGTCGATGCGCAGATTGCCGTAGTCCCACGACCGCAGGGTGAGCCGCCGCGAGACCGCGACGCGGGCGCGGTGTTCGGCGGCCTCGCGTTCCTCGGCGGCGAACGCCCGGACCGTGTCCATGTTCATCAGGCTGTCGGCGACGTGCCCGGACACCCGGGCGATCGCTTCCTCCCGGCGGCGGACCAGCGCCTGGCGGCGCCGGACGAGGGGTGCCACGCACAGCGCGGTCAGCGCGATCATCGTCAGGAGCCCGACGACGAGCAGCGGGTCGTAGCGCCACAGCACCACCGAGCCGAACAGCAGCGGCACGAGGCTGCCCGCGATGTTGAACGTCAGCGTGTCGACGAACTCCTCGAAGCGGGTGGCGAAGCTCAGCACCCGCTTGGTCAGCGACCCGGCGAAGTTGTCGTGGAAGAACACCGCGTCCTTGGCGAACAGCTCGTCCATCCCGATCACGTACAGGTGCTCGATGCCGAGCGCGTCGACGCGGTTCAGGCAGTGCAGGCCGATGCGCCACAGCGTCTCCGCGAGGAGCAGCACACCGGCGAAGCCGAGGACGTACGGCAGGGTCGCGCTGATGCCGGTACCGGCGTCGCCCGCGATTCTTCCGACGAGCTTCGCGACGACCAGCGGCGCCAGGTAGTTGATGCCGATGTTGCCGAGTGCCGGCAGCAGCAGCGCCGGCAGTGCCAGCCGCCTCAGCCGTGACAGCTCTCGTCCGTAGTAACGAAGAGCGAGGAGCACCGAGCCCCTGCCCAGCGGAATTCCGCGCGATTCAGGCGATTCCATCCCACCCCCCGGGAATCGCAGTGTCCCGCAGCGGCGACCGCGCAGTCCAAGCGTTTTCTGCCCATGAGCCGCGGCCGACCTCGGACACGCCGGAGGCCGTCTCCTCGTTGTCGAGGAAACGGCCTCCTACGGGTCCAGGAACGCCTCACGACGAGGGACGACCTGCTCCCGTACACGGAACACCGTGCGTCGGCGCTGGCGTACGTCCCCCCGACCCCGGCGCCCGGCGAGTACGTGGGGAAGCGGTTCCTGGACTCATGAGGCTGGGACGCGCCCGCCCGGACGGGCGGTGGTGGCGAGCGCGCCCAGGGCCTCCTTACTCCGGCAGGGCCCCGTCGCGGTCGCGGCTCAGGACGTCAGGCCGGGTCCGCACCGGCCCCCGCCGTGAGCTTCGGCCGGACGTCGGGCGCCGTCGTGTGCCGGATGTCGGCGCCCAGCTTCACCAGGTCCTCGACCAGGTCGCGGTAACCGCGGGCCAGGTGGTGGTGGTTGCGCAGCGTGGTCCGGCCCGGTACCGCGAGCGCGGCGAGCAGCAGGACCGCGGCGGCGCGCAGGTCGGTGGCGTGGAGGTCGGTGCCGGGCCGGTACGGCGGGCAGGGGCCGTCGACGCGCAGGACCGTGTCGTCGACCGCCGTCCGCATGCCGAGCGCCTCCAGCTCCGGGGCGAAGCCGAAGCGGTGCTCCCAGACGGCCTCCCTGATGTGGGTGGGGCCTTCGGCGTACGCCGCCAGCAGGGCGAAGAAGGGCTGGCTGTCGCTGAACACGCCGCGCGACATGGCGGTGAACTCCACCGGCCGCAACGGCTTCGCCAGCGGGTGCGCGGTCACCTCGTCGGCGCCGACGTCGACGCGCACCCCCATGCGGTCCAGCAGGTCGAACTCGGGCGCGAGCGCGTGGACCGCGCGGTCGATGCCCGGGCCGGTGATCCGCAGCGGCTCGTCCGCCAGCAGGACGCCGGCGCAGATCCAGGTGACCACCTCGATCAGGTCGGGGATCAGCGTGACGTCGGCGGGCCGGTCCAGCGCCTGAGGGCCCCGCCCGTGGATCACCCACGTCTCGGGCCCGGCGAACTCGATGTCGGCGCCGAGGTCACGGAGCACGGTGACCATGTCGGTCACGTCGGGCTTGAGGTACGGGTGGTGCAGCGTGGTCGTCCCCTGCGTGACCGCGCCCATCAGCAGCGCGGTCTTGACCGCACCGCTGTAGCAGGGCCCGCTCATGAGCGCCTTGTTGCGCGTGTAGTCGAGCATGTCGATGGTGCACGGCGTGAGCCGCTGCGCGGTGAGGTCCACGGAGCCGTCCGCCGTCAGCCGGGTGGTGACCCCGAACCGCCCCATCACGTCCAGCATGTGCTCGACTGGCCTGCCGCGCGGGCCTTCGCCGATCGTGCAGCCGCCGCTCGCGGGCAGCCGGGCCACGCCGTTGCGCGAGACGAGGGCGGGCAGCAAGTAGAGCGAGCCGTGGATGCGGCCGACGAGATCGGCCGGCAGCTCCGCGCGGTCCCAGGCGGACGCGTCGACGGTGAACGTCTCGGCCGGCCCGTCGTAGTGCGCGTGCGCGCCCGCCGCGCGGAAGATCTCGCCCAGCACCGTCGTCTCGACGATGTCCGGGCAGTTTCCGATGCGCACCGGCGCGCTCGCGGTGGCCGCGGCGGCCACCGTGGTGACCAGGGAGTGCTTGAACCCGGAGGTGCGGACGGACCCGGAGAGCCGGTTCCCGCCGTGGATCTCCAGCAGCGGCTCGCCCGGGGGAGCGGGTTCTCGCCGACGGTCCTGCATGGGGGTACCTCCTGCGCTGAGTGGTGACGGGGCGGGCGAAAGGGGCCGGTGCTCGATCGAACGCAGCCACTGCCGCGCTTGACTCGCACTGGTCAGGTGGACGACGGCGAGGCCGGGGTGCAGGCCGAGGAAAGCGGCCGTCTCGGCCCGCCGGGTGGCGTGCTGGGACCAGGCCCAGCGCAGCGGGTGGCGCGGGTTGCGCAGCATCGACCGCCAGGTCTCCCGGTTGCCGTGCCACAGCTCGCGGCCGGTGGCGGCCCGGACCACCGAGCGCCGCAGCACGCGGCTCATGACGGTCCGGCGGGGCAGGTCGAGCCAGACGAACGTGTCGGCGCGCTCGCCGAGCAGGTCGCCGACGACCCAGTGGTACTGGGCATCGCAGATCCACGCCGGTGTTCGCGTGGCGCGCTCCACGTCGTCCGCGAACTCCGCCCGGTGGGTCCACCCGGGCCCGTGGTAGAGCGCGTCCATCTCGATGTGCCGGATGTCCAGCGCCCCGGCGAGGGCGGCGGCCAGCGTGGTCTTGCCCGCGCCGGAGATCCCGCCGACGACGATCCGCCGCAGCGGCGCGGGTGCGGGCGCCGCTACCGGCCGGGTGGGCCGCGTGAGGAACCCGACCGACAGGGCCGTCCCCGCGCAGACGACGGCCAGGCCGAGCCACAGGACGGTGTTCCCGTGGGCCAGCAGCGCCGTCCCGGCCGCCGGGGCGACGGCGCCCGCGATCCCGAAGGACGTCTGGAAGGTCGCGTTGTAGCGGCCCTCCAGACCGGGCGGCGCGGCGGCGTTCGCCGTCGTGGTGACGACCGGGGCGAACAGCGCGTCGCCGAGCGTGCCGATCAGCGCCGCGCACAGGACGACCGCGGTGGTGGCAGGCCCCGCCCAGCCGGACGGCGCCATGACGAGGACCGCCAGGGTGAGGAAGCAGCACGCCAGGCGCAGCACCCGCGGGGCGGGGACACGCCGCGCGTAGGCGACCGCGGGGCGCCGGGCCACGGCCATCGACACGCAGGCGACGGCGATCACCACCCCGGGCACCCACGACGGCTGCCCGAGCACCACGATGGCGACCACCGGGAGCATCGCCGTCAGGCAGTCGGAGACGAACGCCAGCAACAGCGTCAGCAGGCACAGCCGCAGGAAGCCGGGGTCGTCACGCAGGTCGCGCCACCGCCACGCCCGCCCGTCGGCCGGAGGCTCGGCCGCGGGGGAGGGCCGGACGTGCCGACGCACCGTGAGCACCAGGACCATGGCCGCCGCGTAGGTGAGGCCGTTGGCGTAGGCGACCAGGTGCAGTCCCGTACCGCTGTCGATCAGCAGACCCCCGGCGGTCGCGCCGATCGCGCCGCCCGCCGCCCACCCGCTGACTTTCAGCACGCTCGCCGTGCTCAGCACGCCGATGAGCGCCTCGGCCGGGACCAGCCGGGCCAGCAGCGGTGTGCTGGCCGTCCAGAACAGCCGGTCCGCGGCGGCCGCGACGACGGCGAGCGCGCCGACCTGCCACGTGGCGGAGACGAAGGGGAACAGCGCGAACGCCCCGGTGCGCACGGCGTAGCTCAGGGCCGCCCCGTTCGCCGGACCCCACCGGTCCACCAGCAGGCCGTTCACCGGTCCCGCCAGCAGGCCGAGGAGCCCGCCGACCGTCAGCGCGGCACCGACGTGCGCCAGGGGGAGGTGCTGCCCCCGGGTGAAGAAGATCAGCGCGACCGGCGTCCACAGGCCGTTGCCCACGCAGTCGACGGTCAGCGCCACCAGGTAGGTGCGCTTCCCGGGCGTCTCCCGCCCCCGGCCGATCCGGAACGGGGTCACGGGCGGACGAAGTGCACGAGCAGCGCCCGCCGGTCCACGGGGCAGGTGTCGGCGACCGGCGGGACGCCGTGCCAGGACCGGTCCGAGCGGACGAGCACGACGGACGTCCCGGTGGTCGGCGCCACCCGCTTCGCGCAGTCGTCCATGTCGGCGCTGCGCAGCAGCCGCAGGTCACCGCTCCACTCCGGGTCCCACCCGTCGTTGAAGTAGAAGAGGTGGGTCACCGCCTTGTCCGGGCGGTCGGTGTGCGGCTCGATCCAGCAGCCCTGGGCGTAGCGGGTCATGCGGGCCTCGACCAGGCACCGCTCCAGGTCCACGCCGGTGAGCGCGGACAGCGCCTCGCGGTAGGGCTGGGAGACGACGTCCGCGACGAGCTGCTGCCAGTTCGCGGGGAGCGTGCGCACCTGGTCCTCGTCGACCGCACCGGCGGTGACGAGGTTGCGGTTGAACATCCGGTACTGCTTGTCGGACCGGTTCAGGTCCGTGCGCTCGGACTCCTCGAAGCCGGCGTCACTGAACTCGCCGCGCAGGTTCTCGGCGACGGCGTCCGTGACGAACGAGCGGGGGATCACGGCGTGGCCGAACGGGTCCTGTTCCAGCTCGGCCCGGCTGATGGTCTCGATGTCGACGAGGGACACGTCTTCTTCCTTACAGGTGGACGGGGTGGGTGAACGCGCCGGCGACCGTGCGCAGCCGGGTCTCCTCCCGGAGGCCGTGGAGCGTGAGCAGCCGGGCGACGCTGCCGTGTTCCGCTTCGATCCCGGCGATCAGTGAGCGCATCGTCGCCGCCGGCGTGGAGGTCCGCAGCCGCAGCTGCGCGAGGGTGTCCTCGCGGGTCCAGCCCGGGCGGGCGTCACCGCTGCGCAGGGCGCGGTAGGCGCGGGCGGTCAGGGCGTAGTCCCGGGCGACGTCCGCCGTCCGCACCCCGAGCGCCCGCAGGACCAAGGCGCTGACGACGCCGGTGCGGTCCTTGCCCATCGCGCAGCAGATGTAGACGGGGACCTCCGCCCCGTCGGCGAGCAGGTCCACGATCTCCGCTGCGACCGGCGCCGCCCTGGCCAGCATGTCGCGGTAGTTCGCGAGGTAGTCGCTGGGCAGGGGCCGCACGTTGCCCCGGATGCGGCTCATGTCGCCGGCCACGGGCCGGGGCAGCACCCTCGCGCCGGTGCACTCGGGCCCCCGGTACTGCCGGCGTTCGTCCTCCAGGCGGAGGTCGACGATGGTCCGGATGCCCAGGCCGCCGAGCGCCGGCGCCGTCTCCGGTGACGGCGCCGGCCCCCGGACGAGGAGTCCCCGCCGCAGGTACCCCCCGCCGGGACCGCGCAGCCCGCCCAGGTCGCGCACGTTGGGCAGGCCCGGGACCATGATCCTGCGGGTGTTCATGCCACCCCTTCGCGGTACCGGTCGCTCAGGGCGGCGACGACCTGACGGACGACGGCCTCGTTCGCGACCGCGATACGGACGGCGGCCGGCAGCCCCGGCGCGCCCGACAGGTCCCGTACGACGATCCCCCGCTCCAGGAGGTGCCGGCTCGCGGCCTCGGCGGCCGCCGGGCCGGGGACGTCCCAGGTCACGAAGTTCCCGCCGCTCGGCCGGGGGTGCCAGCCGGGCACCGCGCGCTCGACCTCGGCCGCGAACCGCTCCCGCAGCCGCCGGACATCGGCCCAGATCCCGGTGAAGACGGCCTGCTCCTCCAGCGACCGCCGCAGCAGCGCGACCGCCAGAGCGGAGACCGAGCCCTCCGGGTCCAGGTCGAACAGGTGGCGGGCGGTCGCCGGGTGCGCGACCGTCACCGCGATCCGGGCGCCCGACAGGCCGTAGCACTTGGAGAACGTGTTGACGCGGACGACGTGCCGCAGACCGGCGAGCCCGCGCACCAGCTCCTCGCCGCTCTCGGTGAACGCCAGGTAGGCGGTGTCCACGACCAGGAGACTGCCGTGCTCCGCCACGGCGTCCGCCAGCTCGGCCAGCTCCTGTGCCCCGTGCACCTGCCCGGTGAAGCTGTGCGGGGTGGTGACGACGACGAACGCCGGCGCTCCCGCCCGCAGCCGCCGCGCCAGGTCACGGAGGTCGAACAGCCCCGTCCCCGGGTCCGGGGCGACCGGGTCGAGGACACAGCCCGAGATCGCCGCGAACTT
Organism: Streptomyces sp. NPDC054834; assembly: GCF_053611185.1. Taxonomy (NCBI): domain Bacteria; kingdom Bacillati; phylum Actinomycetota; class Actinomycetes; order Kitasatosporales; family Streptomycetaceae; genus Streptomyces; species Streptomyces sp. NPDC054834. The sequence continues at coordinate 103,924 of NZ_JBSGZV010000009.1, forward strand.
CGCCCAGCCGTCGAAGTTCGGCTGGTGCAGGACGATCCGCGACACCTCCGGGAACGCCCGGGTCAGCAGGTTCAGCCCGGGATCGCTGCCCGCGGTGAGGACGAGGGAGTCGACGTCGACCCCGAACCGGTCGGCCAGCATCCCGTAGACCGGCCCCAGGATGGGGTAGGTCAGCACGTCGTCCGGGTCGAACTCGGCCAGCGTGCCCCGGTGCACCGCCGCCGCCCGGCTGTCGAGCAGCCCGCAGTTCTTGAGGTTGATCTCGTCGGGGACCCGGACACGCCGGTTGCGGAACCGGCCGGCGCTCTCCCGCAGGAAGGGGGAGCCCGTCCCTTCCCGCGCCGTCACGAGCGTCTCGTCCCTCATACCGGGCGCAGGGCCGGGTCGGCGGCGCGGGCGGGGATGTTCTCGAACACCTGCGTGACGTCCGGCTGGCTGCCGAAGATGATGTCGTAGCCGCGGGCCAGCTCGTCGTCGGTCAGCGCGTGGGTGCCCGGCACGAACAACTGCCGGTTGAACGCGGCCATCTCGTGGTCGAGAAGGTCGGGGCCCGCGAGCTCCCAGGGGGCGTACACGGTCGGCCGGGCCCGGCCGCCGCGCTCCTGGACGGCCTCGATGGTCCGCTCGGCACCCTCGATCGTGGTGCCGGGCAGCCCGACGATGACGAAGCAGTTCAGCTCGATGCCCGATTCCTTGCACCAGGCCGAGAGCCGGTCGAGGTCCATCGCGGACTTCTGCTTCGGCCGGGGCAGCAACGCGCCTTCCTTTGGGTCGAGCGTCTCCAGACCGACGCTGATCCGGACGCAGCCGGCCGCCCCCATCGACCGGATCATCCCCTCGCTGAGGTGGTGGATCGTCGTCGCGCACTTCCACGGGTACGGGGACCCCCGGCCGGTCAGCTCCCGGCAGAGCTCCTCCATCCACTTCTTGTCCAGCGTGAAGGTCGGCGCGTAGAACGCCACGTACTCGAACGGCGCCGCGGCGAACGACTCATCGATGTACTGGAGCGTCCGCTCGACCGTGAGCCGCCGTTCCTTCCGCGTGTAGATCAGCGGCACCTCGCAGTAGGAGCAGCCGACCGGGCACCCGCGAGCCGCCGGTACGACCAGTTCGCGGCGGCGCGGGATGCCGCAGAACTTGTTCGTGTCGTCGAAGTAGAGGGCGTCGTAGTGCGCGTACGGGATCTCGTCGGGCGTCGGCAGGTACCAGTCCTCCGCCGGGAGCAGATCACCGCGGCGCTTCGGGGCGGCCCAGGAGCCGTCGCGTCGCAGGTGCACCCCCGCCGCGTCGGCCGCACGGCCGCGGAAGGTCTCGATCGCGGCGCCGACGCCGGTCTCGAAGTCGCCGTTCTCCACGATCGCGTCGATGTCGAAGCGCTCGAAGAAACGGGGGTTGACCCCGGACAGCCGGCCGAACGTGACGATCGGGGCGTCCGGGTTCAGCGCCCGCGCGTAGGAGACGAACCGGCGGAATCCGTCGATGCCGTCGAACTCGTTCATCACGGCGATCACGTCGTACCGCTCCTGGAAGAGCCTGCTGCCGAGGTCCTTCCACGTCAGCCGCTCGACGCTGGCGTCGATCGCGGTGACCTGGGCACCCGGGTAGGCGGCGCGCAGGTGGCCGGCGACCTGGTAGAGCGCGAGGTGGTGCCCCGCGTTGAAGTAACTGAGCACCTGCGGGGGCCAGATCACGAGGATCTTCCCGGGCTCGTCCACGATCTTTCCCATGGGGGTCCTTTCGGTTCCGGCACGGTGGGCGCCGGGCGCCGGACGGTCAGTTCTGCGGCCGGTACGCGGAGCCGGCGAGCCCGGTGGTCAGCCAGTACTCGATCTGGACCGTGATCCGCTCGGTCCCCTCCGGGTGCTCGATCTTCGAGACCGCGTGCCACGACTTGTCGGTGGGCGGGAAGGCAAGCAGCTGGCCGCCGACCGGGCTGATCTCCTCCGTCGGGCCCGCCTTGGGGGACGCGAAGATCTGGAACTGCCCGCCCGCCTCGATGGGCCAGTCACGGTTCAGGTAGAGGATCACGGTGATCGCCTTGGTCGGCTTGTCCTTGTGCACCGACAGGTAGTCGCCGTTGCGGTGGGTGTAGAGGCCGATGCTGCGCTGCAGGCCGGCCAGTTCGATCCCGGTCGACTTCTCCAGCCAGGCAGTGAACTCGGTGCCGCGCAGGTCCTCCACGAGGTCGCGCCAGATCGCGGGCAGCCGAGGGAAGACCGGGGCTTCCTTTTCGAGGACGACGAGGTCCACGAGGTTCATCCGGTACTGCTTCTCGTGCTTCGGGTCCTCGACCGCGATCTTCGCGACGTCGGCGGTCGGCATGGTGGCGAGCAACTCCTTCAGTTGCCCGTCGTCGAGCAGGTCACGGCCGCGGAAGAGCTGGAACGGCTGAGTACGTTCCTCCAGCGCCGAGTCGAGCGTCAGCACCACGGTGCCTCCTTGGGGTCGATGCGGGGGTCCCCGGACGGCCGGGACCCGACCTGGCCACAGCCTGTCCGCGGGCCCCTGCCGACCCCTTGTCGGTTCGCTGCCCGGCCGCTGCCGGGGATCGGCAAGGTCTTCGCAAACCGGCGCGCCATCGCACGGCAAGCGGGACGGTGACACTGGCGGGGCAGCCCTGATACCCGAACCGGTGCACACGCCGGCCGCTGAGAGGTGCGAGTCTTGATCAACCTGGACGTCCGGCTCGAAACGTGGGACCACCCCTTCCGGCACTTCCGCGGCACCGGTCTGCTCTCCGCGCGCGACCTGGCCGACCTCGGCGCCACCGCGCCGGACGCGGGCCTGTTCCAGCGGATCGACACCTCGACCGGTGACGTACGGCGCCGCTACCGCTCGTCCGTCCTGCCGTTCTCCGACAACAAGACCGGCCTCACCCCCGATGACATCCCCCTGTCGGCGCCGTGGCGGGAACTGGTCACCGACCTGCTGTCCGAGGAGTTCGCCGACTGGCTCCGCCGCGAGACCGGGGTGGACACCACCGGGCTCCACCGCCGGGCCGAGATCTACCACCACGTCGACGGCGACTTCGAGGACCTCAACACCGGCAAACAGCACAAGAGACTCGCCTTCGAACTGCACACCAACGAGCACTGGCCGGCCGACGGCGGCGGAGAACAGGAGTACTGGTCCGGCCCGGACAGGTCGGCCGGCCCCGCCTCGACGATGCCCCCGACGGGAGGCACCGCCTGGTTCTACTCGGCGTCGCCCTCGTCCTGGCACCAGATGGCGCCGGTCACCGCGGGGCGGGGCCTGGTGCGGCGGTCGGTCACCATGAGCTTCTTCGAGTAGCCGACGAACCCCGGCCGGACACCGACAGCCGAACACCGACGGAAGCCGCCGCCCGAGCTGTCTCGGACGGCGGCTTCCGTCGGTGGAGCCCCTCGCTCCTCCCGTCGCTCCTCCCGGTCACTCCTCGTCGATCCGGAGGGCCGACGACGGGCACAGGTGGACCGCCTGACGGACGGCCGGCCCGTCCGCCCCGGCCGGATCCACCGTCAGCGGCGCGACCAGCCCCTCCTCGTCCTGGTCGAAGACGGCGGGCGCCGCCAGGACGCACTGGGCGGCGCCGACGCACCGCTCCCTGTCCGCGGTGATGTGCACGGGCGTGCCCCTCTCCTCAGCAGTTCACCGGCACCCGGTAGATGCCGTAGATCCCGGCGTCGTCCTTGTACGGCAGCTCCTCGGCCGGCACGGCCAGCGACAGGCCCGGCACCCGGCGCAGCAGCGTCTCGAACACGACCTCCAGCTCCACCCGGGCCAGGTTCTGCCCGAGGCACTGGTGGACCCCGTACCCGAAGGCGACGTGGTGGCGCGCGCCGCGCTCGAAGTCGAGCCGGTCCGGGTGCTCGAAGACCTCGTCGTCCCAGTCGGCGGCGAGCCCGGACACGACGATGCCCTCGTCCTTGCGGATCGTGACGCCGCCGATCTCGATGTCCTCGGTGGCGACCCGGGCGGGCGCGTTCTCCACGACGCTGAAGTAGCGCAGCATCTCCTCGATCGCCGGGGACAGCAGCGCGGGGTCGGCCGCGATCCGCGCCTTGTGCTCCGGGTTCTCCAGCAGCGCGACCACGCCCAGCGAGATCATGTTCGCGGTGGTCTGGTGCCCGGCGATCAGCAGCATGACGGCGGTGCCGACGATCTCGTCGTGCGTCATCACCGGCGTCTGCCGGTTGCGCGCGATGAGCCGGCCGATCAGGTCGTCGGTGGGCTCGCCCCGCTCCTTCTCGGTGACGAGGTCCTCCAGGAAGTCGTTGAGCGCGTCGGAGGCCGCGGCGCGCTCCCGTATCGAGACGGACCGGCTGACCAGCATGCCCGCCCACTCGTGGAAGTCGCGGCGCTGCTCGTGGGGCACGCCCAGCAGCTCGCAGATCACCAGCGACGGCACCGCCTGCGACACGTGCTCGACGAGGTCGGCCGGCTGCGGCGCGGCCAGCATCTCGTCGATGCTCCGGTCGACGATCTCCTGGACACGCGGGCGCAGCGCGGCGATCCGGCGCAGCGAGAACTCGCCGGTCAGGATCTTGCGGTGGGCCCCGTGCTCGGCCCCGTCCAGGTGGATCATGGACCGCCGGGTGCTGAGCCGGCGGACGCGCTCGGTTGCCGCGCGCTGCTCGGCGGTCAGCCGTCCCGGGAACGCCGGGTGCAGGCGGTCGGCGCTGACCCGCGGGTCGGCGAGCAGCTTGCGGGCCAGCTCGTGCTTGGTGACCAGCCAGGCCACCTGGCCGTCGGGCATCCGGACCCGGCTGACCGGCTCCCGCCCGCGCAGCTCCCGGTACTCGGCGGGCGGGTGCATGGGGCACGCGCGGGCCATCGGGAACGACGGAATGTCGTGGTCGAGCGTCTCGGTCATGGGATGGGTTCCCGTTCCTCTCGGGCCTGCCGGTCCGCTGCCGCCGCGCGGAGCGCGACCCGGTTGATCTTGCCGACGCCGATCATCGGGAGGGCGTCCACCACCCTTAATTCCTCGGGCAGTTTGTACGTGGCGACTCCGTGCTCGGTAAGGAAGCGGCGCAGGCCGAGCAGCGTCGGCTGCTGCTCCGGGTCGCAGGGGACGGCGAAGACGCAGACCGTCTGCCCCCACACCGGGTGCGGCATCGCGACCGCCGCGACCGCCCGCAGCAAGGGGTGCTCGGCGAGCAGCGATTCGATCTCCCCGGCGGAGATCTTCTCCCCGCCGCGGTTGATGACGTCGCCGATCCGGCCCTCCACCACCAGCCCGCCCGACGGGTGGAGGCGTGCCAGGTCGCCGGTGCGGTAGAAGCCGTCGTCGGTGAAGGCGCGCGCGTCGGCCTCCGGCGCCGCGTAGTACCCGGCGACCGTGTACGGGCCCCTGGTCAGCAGCTCTCCCGTCGCGCCGGGTGCCACCACGGTGCCGTCCTCGTTCACGATGCGGATCTCGTCGCCGGGTGAGGCCGGCCGCCCCTGGGTGTGGGCGATGACGTCACCGGGGTCGTCCAGCGCGGTGTAGGTCAGCAGCCCTTCGCTCATGCCGTAGCACTGCTGCACGGTGCAGCCGAGCAGCTTGTGCGCCTCGGCCGCCGGGGCGGGCTCCAGACGGGCGCCGCCGGCCTGGAGCACGCGCAGCGACGTCGGCCCGCGGCCCCGCTGCCCGACCTCGCTGAGCCACTGGGTGACCAGCGCGGGCACCAGCGTCGTGTGCGTCACCCCCTCCCGGTCGATGAGGTCGAGCGCCGCCCCGGGGTCTCCCGGCGAGCCCAGGACCACCCGGCCGCCGAAGGCCAGGACGCCGAACATGCCGGGGCAGTTGAGGACGAACCCGTGCGCCCCCGACATGACGGCGAGGTACACCGTGTCCGGCGACAGCCCGGCCCACCGGGCGGCCGTCCGGATCATGTAGCCGTAGCCCTCGTGGGCGCGCGCGATCGCCTTCGGTGGGCCGGTGGTCCCGCTGGACAGCAGGAAGACGGCGGGCTCGTCGGCCAGCGGCGGCCCCAGATCGGGCAGGGGCCTCGCCCCGGGATCGGGACGGCACAGCTCGACCAGGTCCTCGGTGCCTTCGGGAACGGCGTCCGACGTGCGGTCGGCGACCAGGATGCGCCGGATACTCGGGCAGCTCTCCCGCAGTTCCCTCGCCAGCGCGACATGGTCGAAGCGCTGCCAGCGGCGCGGTACGGCCACGGCCGTGGGCCGGGTGGCCGCCACGACCGCCAGCAGCTCGCGGCGGCGCAGCGTGGGCACCGCCATCACCGGGTGGGCGCCCAGCCGCATCAGCGCCAGCGGCAGGACGACCAGCTCCAGGTCGTTCGGGAGCTGGACCAGGACCCGGTCCCCGCGCGCGATCCCGAGGCCGGCCAGCCGGGCGGCGGCGCCGGCGACCGCGTCCGCCAGCTCGCGCCGGGTCAGCCGGCCGCCGGGGCCGCGGACGGCCTCCTTCTCGGGATCCTCGTCCACGTGCCGCAGCACCAGCCGGTCGACCCGCTCGGGACGCCACCACCCGCGGTCGCGGTACTCCCGCGCGCGATCCGGCGGAATCCTCGGGAGGCCGGGATCCTCGGGACGAAATGAACTCACGCCCTGTCACCTTCCTTTCTCGCTGCCACGTCAGAGAGCCGACTGCGGGGCGAGCCGTGAGATGTCGTACGCGGTGGAGTCCTCCACGGCCAGGTCGGCGCAGATCCGGCCGAACAGCGGGACGAACTTGAACGCCCAGCCCGCCCCGTAGACGACGAGCTTCTCCCCGTGCGTCATCAGGTCCCGCGCGGTGCCGAGGAAGAACTGCCGTTCGGGGTCCGTGGGCAGTACGGCCAGGCAGGTCGAGGTCCGCACCGGGTCGGGGTCGACCGTGGGCAGGTGGTCCCTCAGCCAGCCCGAGAGCCGGTCCATCTGGCGCCGGTCGGCGACGCCGGTGGCCGCCGACGGGTGGTCGAGCGGGTCCACCTCGAAGATCGGCCCGCAGCGCACGAACTCCCCGGGCGCCCACGGGTTGTGGCCGAACCCGTAGAACAGGTTGGTGTCCTCCCGCGTCGGCTGCTGGAAGGCGAACCAGAACGGCGCCTCGTCCACCGGCTGGGCCTGCCGGTAGGCCGCGATGGCCATCTCGTACACCGAGTACGCGAGGCGCGCGCCCAGCGGTTCCAGCAGGTCGTTGGTGTAGGGGCCGCAGGCCAGCACCACCTTGCCGGCCCGGTAGGTGCCCCGGTCGGTGGTGACGCTCACCCCGTCCGCGTCCGGCACGAGTTCCGTCACCGTCTCACCGGCGCGCAGGGCGCTGCCGGCCGCCTGGGCGAGCGTGAAGAGCGCCGCCAGCGTCCCCCTGACGTCGATCGTCCCGCCGTCGGGCTGGAGGAACCCCTCGTAGTCCCGGGGCAGGCCGCGGAACCCGAACCGCCGCTCGATGTCGGTGGCCTTGAGCCACTCGTAGCGCACCGAGAGCTTGTCCATCATCGCGGCGGTCCCCGAGATCTGGCCCTCGTTGGTGACCACGTCGGTGTCCCCGAACCAGAGGCTGCCGATCTCGTGGATGAGGCGGCGCTCGCAGCGGCTCTCCAGCGCGCGCCACAGCGGAAGGGTCTCCAGCGTCAGGCGGAACAGGTCCTCCTGGGTGTACTGGAGCCGCCAGTGCCGCTCGGCGCCGCTGGTGCCCCCGCTCTCGTTGAAGAACGTGTGCCGCTCCAGGACCAGCACCCGGTGGCCGCGCTCGGCGACCTGCCAGGCGGTGGCCAGGCCCACGGGCCCGCCTCCCACGACCACCACGTCATAGGACTCCGTCATGCCCGGGCCTCCTCGTAACTCGACGTGCCGCCCTTGCCGGTGTCCCGCCGTCCGGTGAGCGCGGACTTCAGGGCCAGCACCAAGTGCTCGACCTGGCCGTCGGTCATCGACGGGTAGCAGGGCAGGTTGACCTGCTCGTGGAACCAGAGCCGCTCGGTGACCGGACACTCGCCGAGCCGGTGGCCCCGGCCCCGCCACTCGGGGCGCAGGTGCAGGGGGAAATAGCGCACCTGCACCTGGACCCCGGCATCTTCGAGGGCGTGGATCACCTCGTCGCGGCTCACCCCTTGCCCCGGCCGGACGAAGAAGGTGAACAGGTGGTGGGGGTGGTGGATGTCCTCGGGCACGTCGGCCAGCCGCACCTGCGGGAACTCCGCCAGCGCCTGGGCGAGGCGCCCGGCGATCCACCGCCGCCGCCCGGCCAGCTCCCCGAGACGCTCCAGCTGGACGAGCCCCACGGCCGCCCCGGCCTCGCTGAGCGTGGCGTTGCTCCCGGGGTGCCGGATACGCAGGCACTCCTTCTCGTACGAGTCCCCCGCCCACATCATCCAGGGCTCCGAGCGGTCGTACGGCCCGGCCGGCAGCGGTGACGGCACGAGGACCCCGTCGGCGGCGTTGGAGCGGATGCGGTCGACGCGCTCGGCCCACTCCGGGTCGTCGAAGGTGAGCATGCCGCCCTCGCCGAGCGTCGTGATGTTCTTGCTGGAGTGGAAGCTGAAGCACCCGATGTCGCCGAGCACGCCCGGCCGCCGGCCGCGGTAGAGGGCGCCCAGCGCGTGCGCGCAGTCCTCGATCACCCGGACGCCGTGCCGGCGGGCCACCCGCATGATTTCGTCCATGCGGGCCGGCCGGCCGCCGTAGTGGACCAGGATCAGGGCCCGGGTCCGCGGGGTGATCAGCGACTCGAACGAGTCGACGTCCACGTTCAGGGTGTCCGGCTCCACGTCGCAGAAGCGGACCGTCACGTCGTGGGCCAGCAAGGGGTCGGCGGTGGCCTTGAAGGTCTGCGGGGTCACGATCACCTCGTCACCGGGGGCGAGGTCCAGCAGGTGCACGGCGAGCGCGACGGCGACGGTTCCGCTGGTGACGGTCATCGCGTACCGGCTGCCGACGTGCTCGCGCATCGCCTGCTCGAACGCGTCCCGCCACCGCCCTTGCGAGAGGCTCTCGCCGGAGCGGACGACCTCGCCCAGCGCGGCCAGCTCGGCCTCCCCGAGGATGCTTCCCACAGCGGGGGCCGGCACGAAGTACCGGGAGTTCTCGTTCACGGTCAGCATGAGCCGGTCCCACGGCCCGCCGGGCTTCCCCCGTCCCGGGCGGCGCGCAGGGCCAGCGCCACCTCCACGATCAGGTCCTCCTGGCCCGCGACCACCTGACGCCTGCCGAGTTCGAAGAAGACGTCGCGCGGGTCGACCCCTTCCCGCGCTGCGATGTCGAGCACCGGTTTCTTGAACCCGGAGAACACGCCGGCCAGCCCGCTGACGATGGAGACGGAGTCGATGGTGGGCGGCGCCGGCATCAGCTCCCGCCCGGCGATGTCCGCGGCGTCCAGGAGCCGGTACAGGTCGATGCCCGTCCGGAATCCCAGCCGTTCCAGCACCGGCACCAGGACCTCCAGCTGGGTGTTGCCGGCGCCGGCGCCGAAGCCCCGGGCACACGCGTCGAGGATGCCGGCCCCCGCCTGAGCCGCCGCGATCGAGTTCGCCACGGCCATGCCGAGGTTGTTGTGCCCGTGGAACATCACCGGCACGTCAACGGCGGCGCAGATGGCCCCGATGCGGGCCGTGACGTCCGAGGGCAGGAAGTGCCCCGAGGAGTCGAGGATGCCCACGCCGGTGGCGCCGTACCCGACCAGGCGCGCGCACTCCTCGGCGAGCTGGTCGGGGCTCGCCATGTGCGTCATCAGGAGGATGCCGTGCGCCTCCACGCCCTCGTCGCGCAGGAAGCCGAGGTGCCGCTCGGCGACGCTGGCCTCGGTGCAGTGCGTCGCGATGCGCACCAGGTCGACCTCGTACGCGAGGGCGTTCTTGATGTCCTGGGTGGTGGCCCAGCCCGGGAACATGAGGACCCCGAGCTTGCTGGTCGTCAGGGTCTCCCGGGCGATCGACATCATCTCGTCGTCGCTCAGCCGGGCCCGGCCGACCTGGAGGGACGAGGCGGCCAGCCCGTTGCCGTGGCCGACCTCGACGACCGGGACGGCCGCGGCGTCCGCGGCCTTCAGATAGGCGCGGAACTGCTCCGCGCCGAGGCTGTGCCGCACGGCGTGCTGGCCGTCGCGCAGCGTCGGGTCGTGGATCTGGACCGGCCTGCCCGCTTCCTGGCTCATGCCGTCTCCCTGCCTGCCAGTGCGAGCCGGTCCGCCGCGTAACACTCGGCGGCCTGGATCGCGGCGGAATTGATGATGTCGAGATTCCCGGCGTAGTGCGGCAGCCGGTCGCCGGACGAGGTGACCTCCACGGAGACGAAGGCCGTGGAGTCGTTGACGGTGCACACGCTGACGCCGAATCCCTTGACGTACGTACGGATCTCGTCAGCCGCTCTCGTCACCAGCGCGCGCACCGAGTCGGTGGTGAGGTCCCGGCCCCGCAGGTACATGGCGACCCTGAAGGTGGCCGCGGGCCGGGCGGGGCTGATGTTGACGAGCGCCTTCACGTCCTCGACGCCGGTGAACCAGCGGATCGCGTCCTGCGTGGTCTGCACGTACTCGTCGAGGTTCAGGCGCGAGGCGCGGCCCACGCTCAGGGTGGCGGCCGTGGTCACGACCTCGACGCAGTCGATCTCGTGCACTCTCGCGATCGCGTGCAGGATCGGTACGCACGCCTGCCCGCCGCAGGTCACCATGCTGATGTCGCGGTGGGAGCCGATGTCCTCCCGGTTGACGGTCGGGACGATCATCTGCCCGACTCTGCTGGGCGTCAGGTCGACGATCATCGCCCCGGACGCCGCGAGCTTCTCCGCGTGCTCGGCGTGGAACGACGCGTTGGTGGCGTCGAACACCACGTCGAAGTCCTCCTCGGCGTCGACGAGGGACTGGATGCCCCCGGTCGCCACCGGCAGCCCGCGCCGAGCCGCCCGCCGCAGCTCGGCGGCGTCGTGCCGCCCCGCGACGAGCCGCAGGTCGAGACAGTCTGAGCGCATGATCTTGGTCGCCAGGTCCATACCGATGAGTCCGGCGCCGAGGACCGATACGGACAGCCGTCCAGTTGCTTGCATGTACGGTCGCCTTTCCGTCAAGGTGCGGCGTGATCCGCCCTGGGACCGCCCGCGGAGGCCGGCCGCGGTGGTCCCTACGCGGCCCAGCCTGGAACCGGGGCCTTGCCGACGGCTCGCCGTCGCGCTGACCGGTCGTCGCCGCGGGCGGGGCAAGCGAGGCGGCGAGGTCCTTGCAGGGACGCGGCGACATGCTGTGCGGGCACCACCCCGGGGGGCTTCCCCCGCTACAACGCCAGTCCGTACGCCGCACCTTTAGCATCCGAAGGGGACTGCGAGCCGTGGTCAACCCGATTCATGACGACAACGGTGTCTCTCTGGTCCTGGTGAACAGCGAGAACCGGCACGCTCTGTGGGCCGGCGGCCTCGACGTACCGCCGGGCTGGCGCGTCGCGCACCGGGCGGCGAGCCGCCGGGAGTGCCTGGAGTACATCGGCGCCCACTGGCCGGACATCCGGCCCGCGAGACTCCCGGACGCCGGGAAGGACGCGGGCGCCTGCCTGCACGACCTGTTCGCCGCCCAGGCCGCGCGCACCCCCGAGGCGCCGGCCCTGATCTGGCGGGACCAGGAGCTGACGTACCGTCAACTCGACGACGACTCCAGCAAGTTGGCCGCACACCTGCGGCAGCGCGGCGTCGGGCCCGGCGCGTTCGTGGGCCTGTGCGTCGAGCGGTCGCCGCAGATGATCACGGCCCTGCTCGGCGTCCTGAAGACCGGCGCCGCCTACGTGCCCCTCGACCCCGAGTACCCGGTCGAGCGACTGCGGTACGTCCTGTCCGACACGGGCGCACGCCTGCTCCTGACCCAGGAGCCGCTTCGCCCGCTCTTCCCGGACTACGACGGCGAGATCGTCTGCCTCGACCAGCACCGGCAGGACATCGACGCCCTGCCCACCGCGCCCGCGCCGGACAGCCCCGTCCCGGTTCCTGCGGACGCCGCCTACGTCATCCACACCTCCGGCTCCACGGGCCGCCCCAAGGGCGTCCTGGTGACGCACCGCTCCCTGGCGAACCACAGCTCCGCCGTGAACCGGCACTTCGCGTTCGCCCCCGGCGACCGCGTCCTGCAGTGCAGGCCGGTGAGCTTCGACGCCGCCGCCGAGGAAATCTTCCCGCCGCTCCTGCACGGCGCGGCCCTCGTCCTCGGCAGCGACCCCCTGCGCCAGACGTTCCGGGCCCTGACCCAGCAGGTCATCGACACCGGCACGACCTTCCTGAGCGTGCCCACGGCCTTCTGGCACAGCTGGGTCGCGGAGGAGGACTGTCTGCTGCGGCTGGCCACGGAGTCCGGGCTGCGCACGATGATCGTGGCCGGCGAGAAGGCGGCCCGCCAGGCGCTGCTGACCTGGAAGAAACGGGTCGGCGAGGACATCCGCTGGTTCAACGTCTACGGCCCCACCGAGGGCACCATCACCACGACGGTCCACGAGCCGGGCGCCGACTGGGAGGCCGGCGAGTACGGCTCCGTCCCGATCGGCCGCCCCATCGACAACGTCCGCACGTACGTCCTCGACGACGCCCTGCGGCCGGTCCCGGCGGGAACGCCGGGCGAGCTGTTCATCGGCGGGGCGGGCGTGGCCGTCGGCTACCTCAACGCGCCGCAGACCACCGCCGAGCGGTTCCTGCCCGACCCCTTCTCCGGCGTGCCCGGCAGCCGGCTCTACCGCACCGGGGACCTGGTGCGCGCGGACGCCGACGGCTGCCTGGAGTTCCTCGGCCGCCGGGACCACCAGGTGAAACTGCGCGGCTACCGCATCGAACTCGGCGAGATCGAGACCGTGCTCGCCGAGCACCGGGACGTCCGGTCGTGCGTCGCCCAGGTGACCGGCGACGGCCCCGACAGCACCCTCGTGTGCTTCGTGACCGCCGACGAGCGGACCGCACCGCCGGCCGCCGAACTGATCGCCCACCTGCGGAGCCGGCTGCCCTGGTACATGATCCCGACGGCCGTCCACGTCCTGGACGCCTTCCCCATGACCCCCAACGGGAAGATCGACCGGACCGCCCTGCTCGCCCTCGAACCCGACGACGACGGCGAGGCCGTCCACATCGCGCCGCGCACCCCCGTGGAAGCGGTCCTGGCGGACATCTGGGACGACATCCTCGGCCGCCGCGGCATCAGCGTCGACGCCGACTTCTTCCAGGTGGGCGGACACTCCCTGCTCGCCGCGAGCCTCATCGCCCGCATCCGCGCCCGGTTCGACGTCGCCATGACGGCCCGCGTGCTGTTCGAGTCCCCGACCATCGCCGGGCTCGCCGAAGCCGTCACCCGGGCGACCGGCGACGGCGCGGCGGACCGCGCCGGGCGGAGCTGACCGGCGGTGGCACCGCGACAGATCGCCGCCGCGCGGCCCGACAGCCCCTGGCTGCGCACCTTCGGGCCGCCGGAGCCTTCGGCCCCGGCCCGGCTCGTGTGCTTCCCGCACGCCGGGGGCGCGGCCAGCTACTTCCGGGACTGGGGCGGCCGGGACCTCGCCGGGGCCGAGGTGTGGGCCGTCCAGTACCCGGGCCGCGAGAACCGGATCCGGGAGGAGTTCCCGCCCGACCTGCACACCCTCGCCGACCAGGTCACCGAGGAGCTGCGCGGACTCCTCGACCGTCCCGCCGTCTTCTTCGGGCACAGCATGGGCGCCGTCGTCGGCTACGAGGTCCTGCGCCGCCTCACGGCCGGCAGCCGGGGCGGCGCCGTACGCCACCTCGTGGTCTCGGGGTGCGGCGCCCCCCACCGGGTGCGCCCCTTCGCCGGACAGGAAGGCGCCCACCTCCTGGACGACGACCGGCTCGTGGCCCTCCTCAAGGAGCTGGGCTCCGGCAACGCGGGCCTGCTGGACGACCCGGACATGCGCTCGGCCTTCCTGCCGGCGGTCCGCGACGACTACCGCATCGTCCAGTCCTACGTCCCGCGCGCCGGCGGCCCGCCCCTGCGGACCGACGTCACCGCGTTCGTGGGCCGCCGGGACGAGGCGGTCGGCGTCGGCGACGCGAGCGCCTGGGCCGGCGCGACCCGGGGCCGCTTCACGCTCCGCACCTTCCCCGGCGGCCACTTCTACCTGGGAGAACACCCGGACGACGTCCTGCACGCCCTGCGCGAGGTCCTCCGTCCCGCCACCACGATCGACACCGGGAGAGCTGATGAACGTTGACCTGTCCGACCCGCTCCTGTACCGGGACTCCGACCCCGGACCGGTCTGGTCGCGGTTGCGCGCCGAACACCCCGTCTACCGCAACGAGCGGGCCAACGGGGAGCACTTCTGGGCGGTGATGACCCACGGCCTGTGCACGGACATGCTGACCGACCCCCGCGTGTTCAGCTCCCAGAACGGGATGCGCCTCGACTCCGACCCGCAGGTCCTCGCCGCCGCAGCCGGCAAGATGCTCAACATCACCGACCCGCCCCGGCACGACAAGATCCGCAAGGTCGTCAGCTCGGCGTTCACCCCGCGCATGGTGAGCCGGCTGGAGGCCACCATGCGCAAGACGGCCGCCAAGGCCATCGACGAGGCGCTGGCCGCAGGGGAGTGCGAGTTCACGCGCGTCGCCCAGAAACTGCCGGTCTCGGTCATCTGCGACATGCTCGGCGTCGCGCCCGCCGACTGGGACTTCATGGTCGAGCGCACCCGCTTCGCCTGGAGCTCCACCGCCCTCGACGAGGCCGAGGAGGCGCGCAAGATCCAGGCCCACACCGAGATCCTGCTCCACTTCCAGGACCTCGCCGCGCAGCGCAGGCGGGAGCCGAAGGACGACCTCATGAGCGCCCTGGTGTGCGGCGAGATCGACGGCGCCCCGCTGACCGACCAGGAGATCCTCTACAACTGCGACGCCCTGGTCTCCGGCGGCAACGAGACGACCCGGCACGCCACTGTCGGCGGACTGCTCGCCCTCATCGACAACCCGGACCAGTGGCACCGCCTGCGCGACGAGCCCGCCCTCATGCCCTCGGCGATCCAGGAGATCGTGCGCTACACCTCGCCCGTCATGCACGCGCTGCGCACCGCGACCGAGGACGTCGAGTTCGGCGGCGAGCTGATCAGCGCCGGGGACCACGTCGTCGCGTGGCTGCCCTCGGCCAACCGCGACGAGATGGTCTTCGACGACCCCGACCGCTTCGACATCGAGCGCGAACCCAACCGCCATCTGGGCTTCATCCAGGGCAACCACTACTGCATCGGCTCCTCGCTCGCCAGGCTCGAACTCACGGTGATGTTCGAGGAACTCCTGGCGCGGGTCGAGGTCGCCGAACTCGCCGGCCAGGTCCGCCGCCTGCGCTCGAACCTGCTGTGGGGGTTCGACTCGCTTCCCGTGAAATTCGTTCCGAGGGCCTGAGGAGAGCTGCCCCATGACCACGCCGACCGCCCCCTCGATCGACAAGTACCTCGGCACCAACGTCCGTCTGCTGCCCCAGACCGACCAACTGTGCGCCCTGCACACCGCGATCCGCGACCGGGACGCCCGCCGCGAGGACTTCGTCCGCTACGCGCGCCGGATCATCCGCCTGCTGATCGAGGCGGGCATGGACCTGCTGCCCTTCGAGCCGCACGAGGTCCGCACCCCGACCGGCGCCGCCTACCAGGGGCTGCGCTTCGCCTCCGGGCTGTGCGGGGTCACCGTGGTGCGCGCCGGGGAGAGCATGGAGGGCGAACTGCGGGACGTCTGCCCGGGGATCAGGATCGGGAAGATCCTCATCCAGCGGGACGAGACGACCAAAGAGGCCCGCCTCTACTACACCGCCCTGCCCGCCGACATCGCCCGGCGGCACGTCCTGCTGCTCGACCCGGTCATGGCGACCGGCGGGACCGCGCTGGCGGCGCTGCGGGTGCTGACGGACCTCGGCGTGCCCGAGGAGAACATCGTCTTCGTCAACTTCATCACCGTCCCCGAGGGCATCAGCGCCGTCAGCGAGCAGTACCCGCGGGTGCGGATCGTGACCTCCGCCATCGAGGAGCGGCTGACCGAGGACGCGTGGATACTGCCCGGCATCGGGGACTTCGGGGACCGCTACTTCGGCACGGACGCCTGACGCGTGCGCGGCGGCTTCCCCGACCGGCCTGGAAGACCGTGAAACGACGACTGATCGAAGGATGCACATGAAGGCCGAACAGGGGCCGTTTCTCCTGCTGAACACCAAGGAGATCGTCTCGCGCCTGCACGAGTGGTTCCCCGACGCCGCGCGGGAGCTGGTCGTGGTGACCACGAGAGCGGACATCCCCTCCGCCGACATCGCCGCGTACGCACAGCGCTTCCTCCACCTGGAGGTGGTGCCCAACCTCTGGGAGCTGCCGGACGACGAACTCCTGGACCTCGCCCGGCGGTTCGGCGTACGCCGGATCCTGTCGCTCGGCGAGCGCGAGGTGCTGCGCGCGGCGCGCATGCGGGCCGAACTCGGCCTGCCCGGCCAGAGCCTCGCCTCGGCCACGGCGTACCGGGACAAGCACGTCATGAAGTCGACCCTGGCGGCGGCGGGCATCGACGTCGCCCCCATGCGCAAGTTCCGGTCCAACGACGAACTCGCCGAGTTCACGTGGAAGGTCGGCTTCCCGGTCGTCGTCAAGGAACTCGACTCCGGCGCGTCGAACGGCACCGTGGTCCTGATGGACGAAGAGGACCTGCGCGCCCTCCCGGAGCGTGCCACCGGAACCCCCCGGCTGGCCGAAGCCTGGGTCGAGGGCGACTTCTACCACGTCAACGGCCTCATGAAGGACGGCGAGGTGGTGCTGGCGGTGCCCTCCCGCAACCTGTACTCCGACTGGTTCTCGGTCGCCTACGACGCCCCGACCATGACGGGGATGATGCCCGACGAGCACCCCCTGTCCGAGCGGCTGCGCAGCACCGCGCGGCAGGTCGTGGCCGCGCTGCCCGCCGTACCCGACCTGTGCGCCTTCCACCTCGAACTGTTCCACACCGCCGACGACCGCGTGGTCGTCTGCGAGATCGCCTGCCGGGCGGGCGCGGCCCTCGTCACCGACGTCCACGAAGCCGTGCTGGGTATGAACTTCTACGGCGCGAGCCTGCTCGGCCAGGCCGGACGCGGTGACCATGTCGAGATCCGCCCGACCGGCGAACGGCTCGGCTTCGTCTGGTTCCCGCCGGCCAAGGGAGTCCTGCGCGCGCTGCCCGACACGTGCCCGCTGCCGGGGACGGTGAGCTACCGGCCCTGCGGCGACGTCGGACGCCTCTACGGCAGCTCCCCCGGACTCGGCCGGCCCGTCGCCGAGATGGTCTTCCGGCTCACCGAGCCGGACACCGGGGCGGAGCTGCGGCGGATCGAGGAGTGGTGGGACGACAACGTCGTCTGGGAGCACCGGACCAACGCGGTGCCCGAGCGCTGGAAGACGCCCCGAAGGAAGCCGGCCGACGCGTAGCGGCCCGGCGATCGGACCGGAGGACCTGTGTACGAACTGCTGAAGACGATCATGATCGAGGAGCTGGAGGTGGAGGCCGACCATGTGTCCCCGGACGCGAGCCGCGAGGACGCGGGCCTGGACTCCCTCGCCACCTTCGAACTCTCCCTGGCGCTCAGCCAGCGCCTCGGCGTCACCATCGCCGACGAGGACCTGTTCGGCCTCAAGACGCTGGCGGACATCGCCGAGTTCCTGGAGAAGCTCACCGGAGGGGGAGCTCCCCAGGACGCCGGGCTCGCCCGGCTGCTCGGCGGCGAGGACGGCTTCCACCCCGACCGCCCCGCCCCCGCCCACCAACTCGCCCGCAACGAAACCCCGTTCCAGCCCCCCGAGTCCGTGCTGGACGCGATCACCCGCGCCGCCGCCGAGGCCAACCGGTACCCGGACCCGGCCTGCGGAGCGCTGCGCGCCGCACTCGCCCGGCACTACGACCTCTCCCCGGACCGCGTCGCGGTGGGCGCGGGATCGATCACGCTCCTCCAGGCACTGCTCACGGTGACCGCCGAACCGGGAGCAGCCGTCGCCTACTCGTGGCCGTCCTTCGACGGCTACGAGGTGCTCGCGGACCTCGCCGGATTCCGCACGGTACGCGTCCCGCTGGCCGAGGACGGGCACGACCTCGACGCCCTGGCCGCGGCGGTCGACGAGCACACCCGCCTGGTGCTGCTCTGCAACCCCAACAACCCCACCGGCACCGCGTCGGGCGAGGCCGACCTCCTGCGGTTCCGCGACGCCGTCCCGCGCACGTGCCTGGTCGTGCTCGACGAGGCGTACTGCGAATACGCGCGGGACCCCGGCCTCGGTGCCCGCCTGCTCACCGCGTGGCCGAACCTGATCGTCGCCCGCACCTTCTCCAAGGCGTACGGCCTCGCCGGCCTGCGCGTCGGCTACCTGCTCGCGGAGCCCGGCCTGATCTCCCGCGTCCAGCGCATGGTCATGCCGTTGAGTGTCAGCGACGTCGCCCAGGCCGCCGCCGTCGCGTCGCTGGCGGCGGAGAAGGAGCTCCTCGGCCGCGTCCAGGACACGGCCGCCGAACGGGACCGCGTCCGCGCCGCACTGCTCGCCCTGGGATTCGACGTGCCGCCCTCGGAGGCGAACTTCCTCTGGCTGCCGCTCGGCGCTCGTGCCCAGGAGTTCGCCGCCGCGTGCGCGTCGGCCGGAGTCGACGTACGGCCCTATCCGGGTGACGGCGTGCGCGTGACGACAGGAACCGCGGAGGACAATGACGCGTTCCTGGCAGCGGCCGAGATGAACCGCCCGTGAATTCTGTTTCCCGTGGAAACGGAAGGACATTCGTCGTGACCAGTGTTTCGTCGGATTCCCACATGTGGAACCTCGTTTTTCTCCAGTTATTGCTTGAGGAGAACGGCGGACAGGTGGTCAACCTCGGCGCGTGCACTCCGGACGAACTGGTCATGTCCGAATGCCTCAGAATCCGTCCGGACGCCTTGGTCATCAGCACGGTCAACGGGCACGGCCATATCGACGGCCTACGGCTGATCAGAAAGATTCGCGGGCATTCGGGGCTCGCCTCCATGAAAGTCGTCATCGGGGGAAAGCTCGGCGTCCACGGTTCCCGGCACGCGGGGTCCCGGGCGGAACTGGTCGCGAACGGCTTCGACGCGGTGTTCGAGGCGGACGCCGATCTCGACCGGTTCCTCGACTGCCTCGGACTGGGCACGCCCGCGCCGAAACGCGTCGCCTCTACGGAAATCCGGAGTACCTGATGGCACCTCCTGCCGGACCCGGACGCTTCACCCGGTTCGTCCGGCGGGCGTCGAGCGAAGGGAAACTGGTCGTCCAGCCGCGCATGGGGTTCGGCACGGTCGAGCAGATGCGCGCGGGACTCGATGCGGTCAGGAACGTCGACGCGGCCACGATGGGCACCATCACCGTCGACAGCTACACACGGGTGAACGATCACGCCTCGGCCCTTCTCGCTCTGGAGAAGGGCGCGGACCTCAACGGGTTCCCGCTGGTGGCCCACGGCGCGGCGGTGACCCGCGAGGTGCTCGCCGGGATCGCGGGCGACGACTTCCCGGTGCAGGTGAGGCACGGCTCGGCGTTGCCCCGCGAGTTGTTCGAGGGACTGGTGGCGGCCGGCGCCGACGCCACCGAAGGCGGCCCTGTCTCCTACTGTCTGCCGTACAGCCGCGTCCCTCTGGCACAAGCCGTCGACGCCTGGGCGGAATGCTGCGAGATGCTCGCGGGAATCAGCGAACCGGTGCATCTGGAGAGTTTCGGCGGCTGCATGCTGGGACAGTTGTGCCCGCCGAGCCTGCTGATCTCCCTGAGCGTTCTGGAAGGCTTGTTCTTCCGCGAACACGGACTGCGGGACATTTCCGTCAGCTACGCCCAGCAGACGAATCAGCAACAGGACATCGAGGCGATCCACGCCCTGCGCGCCCTGGCGAAGGAATGGCTCGGAGACACCGACTGGCACGCCGTCCTGTACACCTACATGGGCGTTTATCCCCGCAGCCGACAGGGGGCGTACGGGCTGCTCGAAGCGAGTGCGAGGCTCGCCGCCAGATCCGGGACCGAGCGGCTGATCGTCAAGACCGCGGTGGAGGCCAGCAGAATCCCGTCGATCACGGAGAACGTCGACGCCCTGGAACGCGCCGCGAGGGCGGCCGAGCGGGAGGCGGTGGCCGAACCGGCCGGAATTCCGGACTCCGGGATCTACGAGGAGGCCCAGGCGATCATCACGCACACGCTGACCCTCAGCAGCGATGTCGGAAAGGCGCTCGTCCGCGCGTTCGCCCTCGGGCACCTCGACATCCCGTTCTGCCTGCACCAGGACAACGCGAACCGCTGCCGGGCCCGCATCGACGACCGTGGCCGGCTCACCTGGGCCGACCCCGCAGGGGTGCCGATTCCCCGGGCGCGCGATCTGGCCGGGAACCGGCAGCGGCTCACCGCCCGGGGCCTCCTCGACATGCTCAGTTACAACGAACGGCGCTACGACCACCCGTCCCGGACCAGCCACCCTCGTTGACGGGCCGCACGGCGAGGAAGATCACGAACTAGGGTTGGAGCGTTCAAGATCCTCCTACCGGGACCAGTGAAGATGAAAGAAGACCAGGATCATCACATGCGGTTCGCGGTCCTGGGGTCGGTCAAAGTGTGGCGGAGAGGCGCCGAGTTACCCCTCGGACCACCGAAGCAGCGCGCCTTGCTGGCGTTGCTCCTGCTGCACGCCGGACAGACCGTCGGCCTGAGCCAGATCGTCGACGTCCTGTGGCACGGCGACCCTCCGAACAGCGCCGTGAACGTCGTCCACCGCCACATCGGCTCCTTGCGGAAACTGCTGGAGCCCGACCTCCCGCCCCGCGCCCCGGGCGCCGTGCTGGTGCGCCGCGCCGGGGGGTACGGCATCGACGCCGACGCCACCACCCTCGACCTGCTGCGCTTCCGTGAACTTCTCGCCCGCGCCCGCGACGCCGCCGACGACGGCGAGGTGAGCGCCGCCGCCGAGCTCTACACCCAGGCCCTCTCCCTCTGGCGCGGAGAAGCAGCGCAGGGAGTCTCCCCGGACATCCGGGTGCATCCCCTGTTCTCCGCCGTCGACAGCGAACACCTGGCGGCCCTGCGCGAGGGCGCCGACCTGATGCTGGCGCTGGGCACACCCGCCCCGGTCCTGCCCCTGCTGCACCGGGCGATCGCGCGGTACCCGCTGGACGAGGCGGTGCACGCCCGGCTGATCCAGGCGCTCGCCCGGACGGGGCGTCAGGCGGAGGCGTTCGGCCTGTTCCAGGAGATGAGCCTGCGGCTGAAGAACGAGCTCGGCATCGAGCCGGGCCGCGAGCTCCGCCTCGCCCACGCGAGCCTGCTGCGCAGCTCGGAACAGGCCGCGACACCGAAGGACGAGCGCCGGGAAGCCCCGCCGGCGGAGAACCCCACGCCGCCGAACGCGCCGGCTACGGTCCGTCCCACCCAACTCCCGCTGGACCTACGCACCTTCGTCGGCCGCCGGGACGAACTGGCCCGGATCACCAGCGCCCTCGACAAGCTCGACGAAGCCTCCGCGACCAGCTCGGCGGTGATCAACACCATCGAGGGAATGGCCGGCGTGGGCAAGACGGCCCTCGCCGTGCACCTCGCCCACCGCCTCGCGCCCCGGTTCCCCGACGGCCAGCTCTACGTCAACCTCCGCGGCTTCGACGCGAGCGGACCCTGCGTCACCGCCGCCGAGGCCCTGCGCTCGTTCCTCATCGCCCTCGGCGTCTCCGCCCGCCACCTGCCCGCCGACCTCGACTCCCAGATGGCCCTCTACCGGAGCATCCTCGCGGACCGCCGGGTTTTGATCGTCCTCGACAACGCGCGCGACTCGCAGCACGTACGCCCCCTGCTGCCGGGCAGCTGCACCTGCCTCGTCGTCATCACCAGCCGCACCCAGCTGCGCGGCCTCGTCGCCACCCACGGAGCCGCCCCCCTGATCCTCGGCCCGCTCAGCGAGGCGGAGTCCCGTGAGGTCCTCGCGCGCCACCTGGGCCAGGACCGCACCGCCGCCGAACCCGAGGCCGTCGACGCGATCGTGGAGTTCTGCCACCGCCTGCCCCTCGCCCTCGCGGTCATCGCGGCGCGCGCGGCCACCCTGCCCGGCTTCTCCCTCGCCTCCATCGCCGCCGAACTCCGGGCCGACCACGACAGCCTCGACGCCTTCGCCGACGACGACCCCTACACCGACCTGCGCACCGTCTTCTCCTGGTCCCTCGACGGCCTCGGCCCCGAGGCGGCCAGGCTCCTGCGGCTGCTGTCCCTGCACCCCGGACCGGACCTGTCCGCCTCGGCCGCGGCGAGCCTGGCCGCGCTGCCGCCGCGCCGGACCACGACGCTGCTGGCCAAGCTCGCCGACGCCCACCTGATGATCCGGCCGCTGCCGAACCGCTTTGTCTTCCACGACATGCTCAAGATCTACGCGTCCGAGCAGCTCCAGGACCACGACGACGCCGACACGCGCGCAGCAGCCGTACGGCGGCTGCTCGACCACTACGTCCACGGCGCCCACGCCGCCACGACCGCGCTGACCCCCGACCGCATCGACGCCGCCCCCGACGCCCCCGCCGAACCGGGCGTCGAACTGGAGCCCCTCACCGACCCGGCCTCGGCCGCCGCCTGGCTGGAGCGGGAACTGCCCGTGCTGCTGGCCACCGTGGAGCGGGCCGGGAGCACGGGCTACCCGGACCGCGCCTGGCTGCTGGCCCAGACCCTGGAGCTGTACCTGGACCGCAGGGGCCGCTGGCAGGACCAGATCGACATCCAGTCCATCGCCGTGGACGCCGCCCTCGCGCTCCAGGACCGGCGCCGCGAGGCGAAGGCCCGCCGGGCCCTGGGATTCGCGTACGGGCGCCTCGCCCAGGACGACCGGGCCCACACCGAACTCCAGGAAGCGATGGCCCTGTTCACCGGACTCGGCGATCAGGGCGGCCAGGCCCGCACGCACCGGTCGCTGGCCTTCCTGGCCAACGTCCGCGACGACCACGACGCGGCCCTGCGCCACTACGCGCAGGCCCTCGACCTGTACCGGGCGGTCGGCAACCTCACCGGACAGGCGCTCGTCCTCAACGAGACGGGTTGGACCCACATCCTGAACGGCGCCTACCAGCAGGCCTTGGCCGTGTGCGCCCAGGCGGTGGCCCTGCACCAGGGGAGCGGCGACACCAACGGCGAGGCCGCGGCCTGGGACAGCCTCGGCTACGCCCACCACCACCTGGGCCACCACGAGGAAGCCCTCCGCTGTTACGAGCGCGCCCTGAAGCTCTACCAGCACATGAACGACCGCTACCTGGAGGCCGACACCCTCCTGCACATGGGAGACACCCACGAGGCCCGGGGAAACCGCGCCGCCGCCCTGCCCC
Organism: Streptomyces sp. NPDC054834; assembly: GCF_053611185.1. Taxonomy (NCBI): domain Bacteria; kingdom Bacillati; phylum Actinomycetota; class Actinomycetes; order Kitasatosporales; family Streptomycetaceae; genus Streptomyces; species Streptomyces sp. NPDC054834. The sequence goes on from NZ_JBSGZV010000009.1 coordinate 127,127, forward strand.
TGTGGCGGGAGGCGGTGCGGATCCTCGACGGACTCGGCCACCCCGAGGCCGGACAGGCCCGCGCCCGGCTGAGAGGCGAAGGAGCCGACGACCCGGCCGCTACGAAACGGACGTCAGGGGACACAGCCGGGTGAACGGCAGAGTGCGGCTCACATAGGCGAACTCCCCGCGGGACCTGACCTCCGCGGCCGACGACCGCAGCGTCCGCCTGGCGTCCTCGACCGCCCCGCTGCTGTGCTGGGCGTGGGCCAGCAGGCCCAGGTGGAGCGGCAGCCGGATGAGCAGCCGCCGCTCGCGCAGCTCGGCGACCGCCGACTCCAGGCTGTCGAGCGCGGCGGCCTCGCCGGTCTGCTGGAGCGCCCAGCTCCGGCACACCTGGAGCATGGCGGTCCAGTGGCTCAGCCCGTGGGCGCGGGCGATGTCCAGGCCCCGGCCACTGGAGGCCGCCGCCCCGTGGGGGTCCTCGCCCAGGGCCGCTATCAGGGAGTGGAAGTAGTACGCGCTCGCATGGTCGACCGGCGTGCCGTCCCGGCCGGTGGCCACGAGCAGCTCCTCGCACAGCGCCCGCGCCTCGTCGGTGGCGCCGAGCAGCCACAGGGTGAGGACGCGATGGTTCGTGGCCAGGAACCGCGGGTCGTGCTGGGAGCGGCGGATCATGCCCTCCCGCTGTTCGGGGGTCAGCTTCTCGGCCATTCGCTCCGCCTCGGTCAGGGAGGTGAGCGCGTCGGCGGTCTCGCTGGGCAGCTGGAGCAGCCCGCGCGCGATCCGCTCGTAGAACCGGATCTCCGGGGCGCCGGACCGCTCGGCGAGGGCGCGCAGCTGCTCCACGTGCCGGGCGCCCTCGGCGTGCCGGCCGGTGACCAGTTCGGCCGCGAACTGCTGCAGCAGCATGGCGCCCTCCTCGGTGGTCCGGCCCGCCGTGGCGGCGGACAGCTTCCGGATGCGCCCGGCCTCGGCCGCCACCTGCCGGTCGCCGTAACCGCGGGTGACGCTCGCCGTGTAGAGGAGCGTGGTGCGCAGGTCCAGCGTCTGCTCGGATGCCGCGTCACCGTCCCGGGGCGAGGCGCAGAGCAAGGTGTGCGCGTGCTCGAACCAGGTCTGCGCGCGCCGGTAGTCGCCGTCGCCGATGGCCTGTTCGCCGGCGCGCCTGAGGTGCGGCAGCACGTCCTCGGCCGGCAGGGCCAGCACGGCCTGCCAGGCGTGCTCGGCCATTTGCTCGCTCACCTCGGGGGAGCCGCCGTGGCGGGCGCCGAGCACGCCGACGGCGCGCGCGTGCAGGGCCGCCCGCTCCTGGCAGCGCAGCTCCGCCAGGAGGACATCGCGGATGAGGCCGTAGCGGAAGACGAGCCGGTGCGGGTCGTCGGGGTCGCTGCGCATGAGCCCGGTCCCCAGGACCTCTTCCAGGACGTCGTGGCCGGCCCCGCCGTCGTCCAGCATGGCGGTCAGCGAGGCCAGCGCCGCCTCGCCGCCGAGCACGGCGCAGCACTGGAGGAGGTGCAGGACGCGCGGGGGCAGCTCGGCGAACCGCCGGCGCAGCATGCTGCGGACGCCCGTCGGGATCCCGGCGCGGACGACGTCGGCGGCACGGGGGTCGCGCAGGCGCCGCGCCCCGCCGGCGTCGGCGAGCAACTGGTCGAGGAGGTAGGGGTTGCCGGCGCTGCGCTCGTACAGCGCCCGTACGACGGACGCGTCGACGCCGGGCCCGGCCTGGGCCGTGACCGCGGCCCGGACGTAGTCCTCGGTGAGGTTGTCCAGGTGCACGACCTTGGTGCGGGAGTCGGCCAGGAGGTCGACGAGCGGGCCGTCGGTGTCGGGCCCGGCCCCGAGACCGGGTTCGCGGACCGTGATCACCACGCTGACGGGCCGCCCCTGTGTGCGGCTGCTGAACAGTCCCAGCACGTCGAGCGTGAGCCGGTCCGCCCGGTGCACGTCTTCGAGGACGAGCAGGAGCGGGCTGTCGTCGGCGCACTGGAGGATCGCCTCGCACAGCACGTCCTGGGCGAGGAAGTCCAACTGGTCCGAGGGGGGTTCCGACAGCGTTGTCATCGGATGCCGTTCGGCGCACTGCTTGCGCAGGTCGTCGAAGGACACCCCGTACAGGATGTCGAGCCGGCGCAGCACCTGCTGCCACACCCAGCCGACGGGCATCCCCTCGCTGCCGCGGCAGTTGACGCGGATCACCTCCGCCTGCGGGTGCGGCGGCTGCGCCTGATCCGTGGCCCGCGCCACCAGTTCGGTCTTGCCGACGCCCGCCTCGCCGACGACGGCGGTGGTGTGCCCGCTGCCGCGCAGGGCGCCGGTGATGGACGACCGCAGAGCGTCGAGGGCGTCGTCGCGGCAGGGGAAGGCGGACCAGGCCGCCGGTGCCGTACCCCGCTGTCCGGCCTCGGGGACGGCCGCCGGACCGTCCGCCGGCGCGGGCCCCTCCGCCTCCCGCTCGGCCACGGCGCCGGGCCGGACGCGTACCTCGACGGCGGCCGGGGCGGGCGTCTGGTCGTCGAGTTCGTGGCGCAGCAGGGCGAGGTGGACGCGCTGGAGCTCGCGGGCCGGGGCGACCCCGAGTTCCTCGGAGAGGTAGGCGCGCGTCCGGTCGTACAGCTGGAGCGCCTCGGCCTGCCGGCCCAGGCGGTACAGGCCCGTCATGAGGCTGCCGACCAGGCGTTCGTCGGTGGGCTGGAGGGACACCTCGCGGCGCAGCAGCGCGACGGCGTCACCGGCCTCGCCGAGCGCGAGGAGCGTGTCGGCGTGGGCCGCGACGGCGGTGGTCCGCAGGAGGCTCAGGCGGGCGGCCTCCTCCGCGAGCGGGGTGTAGGCCGCGAGGTCCAGGAAGGGGTCGGCCCGCCATAATCGCAGCGCCTTGTCGAACACGTCGCGGGCGTCATGGAGCCGGCTGTCGGCCACATGGCGCTGCCCCTGGGAGACGAGGCTCTCGAACCGGGACAGGTCGAACGTGCCCGGCTCCACCGTCAGGACGTACCCGGGGGCCTGGTAGCGCAGCGGGGCGATCGGCCCGTGCCGCCCCGTCAGCACCCGCCGCAGGTGGGACAGGTACGTCTGCAGGGTGGCCTGCGGGCGTCTGGGGAGGCTGTCGCCCCACAGTTCGTCGACGAGCTGCTCGGCGGGCACCACCTGGCCCAGCCGGATCAGCAGCAGTCCCAGCACGGCCCGGTGCCGTGGGGGACCGAGAGGCACCTGCTCGGCCCCGCGCCGAGCCGTCATCACACCGAAAGCCTCGAACGACAGATCTGCCAGGGACGCGGTTTGTTGCTCTTGAGCTGTGTACGCCATGCCGGGGGCTCTTGCCTTTCGACGGTCACTTGACGGGCGGTCGATCGTACGGCGGGGCAGGTGCTGAAACAGTGCCGATCAAGTGACGCACTGAACACGCCATGACACGGACGGGTACGAGCCATGTGCCGGGCGCCGGGCGGCGGACGGCTCAGAGCCAGTCGCGGCGCTTGAAGACGACGTACAGGCTCACGCACACCACGCCCATCAGCGCGATGGCGAACGGGTACCCGAACGCCCAGCGCAGCTCCGGCATGTGTGTGAAGTTCATGCCGTCTCCTCCATGCGCCGGCGTACGGCGGAGAGGTCGGGGGCGTCCGCGTGACGGACCGTCAGGACGAAGCCGGGGCCCGGGGAGACGTGGAGTTCGCCGAAGTCGATCTCCTCGGGCGCGTCCAGGTACCGTGCCGCGCGCAGGACGACGAAGAGGGTGTCGCCGTAGCGTTCGAGCTTGGGGCGCTGGTGGGCCTCGTTCGCGTCCTCGACGGCGAGGGGTGCAGGTCGAACTCGGTCGTCAGGGAGTGGAGTTCGGACTCCGCGGGGCGGGCGAGGCCGATCCAGGCCATGCTGTCGGGCTGTTCGCGCAGTTCGCGGTAGGTGTCGGCGAGGATGGCGGGGGAGGAGACGCGGACGCCGTCGCGGTAGAGGGCCGCGTCGATCACACCGCCGGGTTCCGTGCCGCCCGCCTCCCCTTCGGGGCGCCGTACCTCCTTGCAGGGAAACCTCGCGCCACGCCTCGTCGCCCAGCGCATCCTGTCCGCCGGCCCGAATCCCGACGCCCGCCTGTTCACCGGCCCGCGCGGCGGACGCATCTCCACCGCCGTCCTGCGCGACGCGACACACTGGGACGACGTGGTCACCAGGCTCGGCTACGAGCAGCTGCGCCGCCACGACCTCCGGCACACCGGACTGACCTGGTTCGCCGACGCAGGCGTGCAGGTCCACGTCCTGCGACGCATCGTCGGCCACGGCTCCCTGACCACCACTCAGCGCTACCTGCACCCGGACGTACACAAGATCACGGCCGCCGGGGCGGCGCTCTCCGCGCACCTCAGCGTGCTGCGCGCACCACGCTCACTGCCGAGTCCGATCGTCGTGACCCGCTGACCTCGGTCAAGGACGCCGGTCCCCAACTGGTCCCCAACAATGGTCAAGGGCCGGTTCCGGATGTCTCCGAAACCGGCCCTGACCTGCGACTGTCTCCAGTCGGGACGACAGGATTTGAACCTGCGACCCCTTGACCCCCAGTCAAGTGCGCTACCAAGCTGCGCCACGTCCCGGTGCCCGTTGACCTGGGGTTTCCCTGGTCGAACGCGCATGGAAACCATACCGCACTCGGGTCGGTGGTCGCGCACTCCTTTTCCGGTGCGGGCCGTGTCACTCCCCGCCGGACCGTCCCAGCTCCGGATGGGCTTCCAGCAGGCGGGGCGGGGCCGCCTGACGCCAGGAGTCGGCGAGGATGTCACGCAGTTCGCCCTCGTCCTCCAGAGCGGCGAGCCGGGCCCGGACCCAGGCGAACTGGGCCTCGTGGTCGGCGATCCAGAACTTCTCCGGCTCGGCCATGACCAGTTCGTCGCGCTCCTCCTTCGGGCACCGCACGGCGATGGAGGTCTCGTCCTCGGGCAGCGTGGCGAACATCTTCCCGGCCACCCGGAACGTGGGCATGCTCCAGGCGGTCTTCTCCGTGGTGTCCGGCAGGGACAGGGCGATACGGCGTACGTCTTCGGCGTCCGGCATGCCCCGCACGGTAACCCCTCGCACTGACAGTCACCGGGCCGCGGCCTCGGGACGCTTGTGGTTGCGACTGTTCGCGCTGGTTGACACGTGGTCGCGATGGTTGCCACGAAGCCGGGCGGGAAGCTCAGCACCGCCACCGGACCCGCCCGCCCGCCCCAGAACGGCGGCAACCGTGGTCGGTGAAGCGGCGGATGCGAGCAGCAGGAGATCCAGCACGAGGCCGGAACGAGGGTGACCCGCAGGGTGTGTCGACCGAGTACGCGGCGCCACTGGCCAGCCTGATGGTCGAGGTCTTCGACGGCCGCAGGGCCGACGTGACCGACACCGTCGTCCTCCGGTGGAGCCTGACAAGACCAACAGCCCAAGATCATGATCAAGTTCAGAGAACACGTCAAGCTCGGCAGGACCCTCTACTCGGTGCCGTGGCGGCACATCGGCCGCAAGACCTATGGCACGGTGTCATCTGTCGCGACCAGTCGCACGAGGTGCTTGTAGTAAAGCGTCGTCGGGCGCAGCACTCCGGCGGGGCTCGCCGCGTAGTCGGGGATGACGCCGGCCCGGGTCCAGCCGGCGGAGCGGTACAGGTGCTCGGCGGGGCTGCCGGTCTCGGTGTCCAGGTGCAGCAGGGTGATCCCGGCCGCGCCGGCCGCCTGCTCCTCGGTGGCCAGCAGCCTGCCGCCGAGGCCCTGTCCGCGGGCGTTCCGGTGGACCATCAGCTTGACGAGTTCGGCGCGGTGCCGGCTGTTGGGCTTGCCGGGGAAGGCCAGGCCGACGGTGCCGGTCACCCGGCCCGCGCCGTCCAGGGCCACCCAGACCGCGAGGTGCCCGGCGGCCACGGCCGCCGCCCGCTCCCGCCACCAGGCGGCGGCCTCCGCGCGGCCGAACGGGGCGAGGAAGCCGACCGAGGCGCCGCCGGCCACGGTGTCGGCGAGCAGGTCCGCCAAGCCGGCCACGCCGTCGCGCACCTCGGCGTCGTTCCAGCGGAGGACTCTCATGGCCGCACCACCGCCAGCAGGTAGCGCGCCTCGCATGGACCGGTGCTGCGGAAGCGGGTCGGCCCGAAGACGCGCATCCGCAGGCAGTCGCCCGCCTCGACGCGGTGGTCCGCCTCCCCCACGGTCACGTCGAGTACGCCCTCCAGGAGCCACAGGTGCTGTTCCAGTCCGGGCACGGGCGGACGGTCGTAGGCGATGTCGGCGCCCGGCGTGAGCCGGCCCTCGACCAGTTCGCCGCGCAGACCGGCGTGCGACGGGGACACGGACCGGCGTACGAAGCCGGAGGCGCGGTCCTCCCACACCTGCTGCTCGGCGGCCCGTACCAGGGGGGCGGGTGCCGTCTCGACCTCGCTGAGGAGCTGGGACATGGTCCGCCTGTAGACATGGCAGAGCCGGTTGAGGAGCGCGGCCGTGGGGCTGGTCTCCGCCCGCTCCGCCCGTGACAGGGTGGACCGGCTCACTCCGCTGCGTTCCGCCAACTCCCCGAGGGACCAGCCGTGCTGGGACCGGAGTTCGGCGAGCCGGGCACCGATGCGGTCGTCGATGGGGTCCGCTTCCCCAAGGTCTTCTCTCATATCCGGGACGATATCCCGGATATGAGACGTGCGGGTTACGGAAGCCTCACGCCCGCGCCGCCTCGCCCAGCGCGTCCAGTACGGGGCGGATCAGCGGGTGTCCCTCGGCTCCCCGCCGTACGGCGGCGAAGACGCGGCGGGTGGGGGCCACGCCGTCGACGGGGCGGACGACCACGCCCGTCAGGTCCATGCCGCGCAGGGCCGAGCGCGGGACGAGGGCGACTCCGACATCGGCCGCGGCCAGGGCGACGACCGCGCGGAAGTCGTCGGAGGAGTGTTCGAGGCGGGGCTGGAATCCGGCGTTCTCGCAGGCCAGGACCACCACGTCGTGGCACGGGTTGCCGGGGTAGGGGCCGATCCACGGGTCCTTGGACAGGTCCGCGAGAGGCACCTCCCCGGCTTCCGCCAGCCGGTGGGTGACCGGGACGACCGCGTCGAAGGGCTCGGCGTACAGCGGGACATGGGTCAGCCGGGGGTCGTCGGCGGGGGGCGCCCCGCGGTACTCGACGGCGACCGCCACGTCCACCTGCCGGTCGAGGACCATCGGCAGGCTGGCGTCGCCCTCGGCGTCCTGGACGCGGATGCGTATGCCGGGCGCGGACTCGGCGAGGCGGGCCACGGCCGGTGCCACGACCTGGGCGATGCCGGTCGCGAAGGCGGCCACCGTGACGGTGCCGGCCTCGCCCGACCCGTACGCGGCGAGTTCCGCCTCGGCCCGCTCCAGCTGGGCGAGGACCGCGTTGGTGTGGCCGAGGAGGATCTCGCCGGCCGGGGTCAGCCGTACGCCCTTCGCGCCGCGCTCGACCAGCCGGTGGCCGGTCTCCTGCTCCAGGGCCGCGAGCTGCTGGGAGACGGCGGAGGGCGTGAGGTAGAGCGCGGCGGCAGCCGCGGTGACCGTACGGTGGTCGGCCACCGCACGGAGGATGTGGAGCCGCCGCGCTTCGATCATGCGGTCAATTATCGCAAGGTGTCCGCGCTGGTCAGGCCTCCAGCTCGGCACGCGCCGCCACGAACGCGTCGACCGCGCGGTTCACGTCCTCGGTGGAGTGGGCGGCGGAGAGCTGGACGCGGATGCGGGCCTGGCCCTGCGGCACGACCGGGTAGGAGAAGCCGATCACGTACACGCCCCGTTCGAGGAGCAGCTCGGCCATGCGGCCCGCCTTCGCCGCGTCGCCGATCATGACGGGCGCGATGGCGTGGTCGCCGGGGAGGACGTCGAAGCCCTGCTCGGTCATCCGGCGGCGGAACAGCGCGGTGTTCTCGTTCAGCCGGACCCGCAGGTCGTCGGCCGCCTCCAGCAGGTCGAGCACCTTCAGCGAGGCCGCCGCGATCACGGGCGCGAGGGTGTTGGAGAAGAGGTACGGGCGGGAGCGCTGGCGCAGCAGGGCGACGATCTCGGCGCGGGCGGCGACGTAACCGCCGGAGGCGCCGCCGAGCGCCTTGCCGAGGGTGCCGGTGACGATGTCGACGCGGTCCATGACGCCGTGCAGTTCGGGCGTGCCGCGGCCGGTGGGGCCGACGAAGCCGACCGCGTGGGAGTCGTCGACCATGACCATCGCGTCGTAGCGGTCGGCGAGGTCGCAGATCTCCGCGAGGGGCGCCACGTACCCGTCCATGGAGAACACGCCGTCGGTGACGATCAGGCGGCGCCGGGCGTCGGAGGCCTCCTTGAGCTTCGCCTCCAGGTCGGCGAGGTCGCGGTTGGCGTAGCGGAAGCGGCGGGCCTTGGACAGGCGGATGCCGTCGATGATGGAGGCGTGGTTGAGGGCGTCGGAGATCACCGCGTCCTGCTCGCCGAGAAGGGTCTCGAAGACACCGCCGTTGGCGTCGAAACAGGAGGAGTACAGGATCGTGTCCTCCTGGCCGAGGAAGGCGGACAGCCGCGCCTCCAGCTCCTTGTGCACCTCCTGGGTGCCGCAGATGAAGCGCACGGACGCCATGCCGTAGCCCCAGCGGTCCAGGGCCGCGTGGGCGGCGGCGACGACCTCGGGGTGGTCGGCGAGCCCGAGGTAGTTGTTGGCGCAGAAGTTGAGGACCTCGCCGGGGCGGCCGCCCGCGGTGACGGCGACGGTCGCGGACTGCGGGGTGCCGATCACGCGCTCGGGCTTGTGCAGGCCGGCGGCGCGGATCTCGTCGAGGGTGGCGCGCAGGTCGTCGCGCACGGAGTCGAACATGGGGAAGCTCCTGAAGGTGCTCGCGCGGAAAGGGTCCGGGGTGCGTGAAGGGCGTGCGTGAAGGGCGTTACGCGGTCCAGTCGAGGATGACTTTCCCGCCGCGGCCGCTCGCCGCGTCGGCGAACGCCGCCTCGAAGTCCCGGTAGTCGTACCGGCCGGTGATCACGGGTGCGAGGTCCAGGCCGCCTTCCAGCAGCACCGACATCGCGTACCAGGTCTCGAACATCTCCCGGCCGTAGATGCCCTTGATGGTGATCATCTTGGTGACGATCCGGGCCCAGTCGACGGGGAACTCTTCGGCCGGCAGGCCGAGCATGGCGATCCGGCCGCCGTGCGTCATGTTGGCGATCATGTCCCGCAGGGCCTCGGGGCGGCCGGACATCTCCAGGCCGATGTCGAAGCCCTCGCGGAGGCCCAGTTGCCGCTGGCCGTCGGCGACGGTGGCGTCGGAGACGTTCAGGGCGAGGGTCGCGCCGGTCTTGCGGGCGAGGTCGAGCCGCTCCTCGCTGACATCGGTGATCACCACGTTCCGGGCGCCCGCGTGCCGGGCCACGGCGGCGGCCATCAGGCCGATCGGGCCGGCGCCGGTGATCAGGACGTCCTCGCCGACCAGCGGGAAGGACAGCGCGGTGTGCACGGCGTTGCCGAACGGGTCGAAGATCGCGGCGACGTCGAGGTCGACGGGGACGCGGTGCACCCACACGTTGGCGGCGGGCAGGACGACGTACTCGGCGAACGCGCCGTCACGGCCGACGCCGAGGCCGACGGTGGCACGGCACAGATGACGGCGCCCGGCCAGGCAGTTGCGGCACTTGCCGCACACCAGGTGGCCCTCGCCGCTGACCCGGTCGCCGATCCGTACGTCGGCGACGTCCCGGCCGGTCTCCACGACCTGGCCGACGAACTCGTGCCCGACCACCAGCGGGGTGCGGATCGCCTGCTGCGCCCAGCCGTCCCAGGACCGGATGTGCAGGTCGGTGCCGCAGATGCCGGTCCGCTGGACCTTGATCAGTACGTCCCCGGGTCCGACGGCGGGCTCGGGCACGTCCGCGAGCCACAGCCCGGGCTCCGCCTTTTCCTTGACCAGCGCCTTCAACGCTACGGCTCCTGTGGGTGTGATCCCGGTCCGCGGGCATGCCGAAGGCACCCGTGTCCGGGGAGAGGAGTGGATTCGCGTAGCAATCTGCCTCAAGTGGCGGCTGTGGTCCATCGAGGATTTCTTAAGCGGTGCCACAGCTCCGCTTCACAAGGCCCACTTCAGGGGCCTCGCGGCGGCGGTCACAGCGGGAATCCGTCGTACGCGCGCCGCTCGAGGCGTACGGCCAGTTCCGCGGCCCGGGCCTTGATGGTCTCCAGTCCCGCCTTCCCCCAGGGCCGGGGGGTGACGTCGGCGACGCACACCGTGCCGAGCACCATCCCCGTGCTGTCGATGAGCGGGGCGCCCAGGTAGGAGTGGATGCCGTACTCGTCGACGACCGGATTGCACGCGAACCGCGGGTAGTCGCGGACGTCCTCCAGGACCAGCGCCTTGTGGCGTACCACCACATGGGGGCAGAACCCGTGGTCGCGCGGCAGCCGGCGGCCGACCTCGGGCCGGGTGCCGTCGGCCTTCACGAACGGCCCGGTGACCGGCGTGCGCAGGCCCGCGAAGAACTGCCGTTCCGCCCCGATGAAGTTGACCATGGCGTACGGCGCGCCGGCGAGCTCGGCGAGGTGGTCCGCGAAGGCGTCGAGGGCGGGCTCGGGGCGCTCCCCCAGGCCGAGCAGGTTCAGCCGCCGGGTGCGGGCGGGGGCCTCCTTGTCCTCGGGCGTGAGCAGCAGACCCCGGGCCGGGCGCGGCGGGTCGTAGCTCATGACCGGGCTCCGTGGCTCGGCACGTGCGCCGGGGAGTGGGCGATGAGGTGGCGTACGAGGGTGAGCAGCGTCTGGACTCCGGAGGAGGAGATACGGGCGTCGCAGCGGACGACCGGGATCCCGGGGTCGAGGTCGATGGCGGCGCGCACCTCCTCGGCGTCGTAGCGGTAGGACCCGTCGAACTCGTTGACGGCGACGACGAAGCCGAGGCCGCGTTCCTCGAAGAAGTCGACCGCCGCGAAGCATTCCTCCAGCCGGCGGGTGTCGGCCAGGATGACGGCGCCGAGCGCGCCTTCGGACAGCTCGTCCCACATGAACCAGAACCGCTCCTGCCCGGGCGTGCCGAACAGGTACAGCACGTGGTGCGGGTCGAGGGTTATGCGGCCGAAATCCATGGCCACCGTGGTCTCGATTTTGTTCTCGATGCCGTCGAGGCTGTCGGTGGCGGCGCTGACCGTGGTGAGCAGTTCCTCCGTGCTGAGCGGGGCGATCTCGCTCACCGCGCCCACGAAGGTCGTCTTGCCCACTCCGAACCCACCGGCCACCAGGATTTTCAGCGCGGTGGGGAACGGGTCAGAGCTGTCGTCGTAGTCCATCGAGCACTGCCTCCAGAAGGGACTGGTCAGTGGGTTTGTGGTGGAAGGCGGGGGGCTTGGTGGTGAGCGCCCCGCCGTCGACGAGGTCGGAGAGCAGCACCTTGGTGACCGCCACCGGGAGCCCCAGATGTGCGGCGACCTCGGCGACCGGGACGGGTGCCCGGCACAGTTCGAGGGCCTGGGTGTGCTCGGGGCCGAGGTAGCCGAGGGGGGTGACTCCGGTGGCCATCACCTGCGACATCAGGTCGAGCGCGATGGTGGGCCGGGTGCGGCCGTTGCTGACCGTGAAGGGGCGCACCAGCCGTCCGGCCGCGTCGTCGAGCCAGGGCCCGTCGCCGGCCGCGGCCACCCTCAAGGCCTCGTCGCCGTGGGGTCGACGGCATGCTGGCGGGGCGCGGTCACCAGGTAGGGGCGGACGCTCTTGACCAGCATGGCCATCTCGTAGCCGAGCACGGCCGCGTCGGCCTCGCGGCCGGCCAGCACGGCCAGGCAGGTGCCGGAGCCGGCGGTGGTGACGAACAGCAGGGCCGAGTCGAGTTCGACGACGACCTGCCGGACGTCTCCGCCGTCGCCGAACCGGACGCCCGCGCTGCGGCCGAGCGAGTACAGGCCGGAGGCCAGGGCGGCCATGTGGTCGGCGCTGTCGGGGTCGAGGCCGTGGACGGACTTCACGAGCCCGTCGCAGGACAGGAGCACCGCGCTGGTGGTGTGCGGTACACGCTGGACGAGGCCGCTCATCAGCCAGTCGAGGTCGGAAACCTGGGCGGTCGGCGCATCGCTCGCCATGGTGGATCGACTCCTTGGGGTACGAAGGTCTGCGGGAGCGCTGGGGGTGGGGGCAGGGGTGGTCATCCGGCCGGTGCGCTCCCGTCGGGCCGGACGGTGAGATCGAGGTGGGCCGGGCCCAGGGGGCCGGGCGCCGTGGGGGCCGGCCTCGTGTGTGCCGCATCCGTGTGTGCCGGCTCCGTGTGGCCCGTCCTCGTCGGCTCTCCCGAGAGGGCATCGGCCTGCTCCAGGTGCTGCTGGGCCTCGGCCAGGCCGATCCCCCGCTGGAAGGCGGCCATCAGGCCGGGGTCGTGGCCGACGAGGGTGTCGCTGTCCTGGCGTGGTGCCGGGCCACCCCGGAGCTGGGGCACGATGTGCTCCTGGGCGCGGCGCCGGGGCAGTCGGGGCTTGCCCATGGTGCCGCGCACCGTGCCGCCGTCTCGCGGGGTGGGGGGTGTGGCCGTGTTCTCCACGACCGTGCGCCGCTCGTCGGGCCGGATGCCGGGGGTGGCCTCCGCGGGTGTGGGCCGCGCCTCGTGGGCGCCGCGTACCGGCAGGGGCGGCGGGGCGCCCTCGTCCGCCGGGGCTCCCACCCGGCCGGGGCCGCGCTGCGCGTGCCGGCCCGGCCCGTCGCCGGCGGCCGGCCGGCTCCCGTGCGCGGTGCCGTCGCCCCGGAGCCCGGCCCGCGCCGTCCTTCCGTCCGCTCCGCTCCGGGGCTGCGGGACCTGCGGAGCCTGCGGCGGCTGATGCGGGGCCTGCGGAACCGGCGGGATCGGCGGGATCGGCGCAGCCGAGGGCACCGGGATGTGTCCCGTGCCCGCATGACCCGCGTCCGGTGCGTCGTCCGGCTCCGTGCCCAGAAGGCCCTGCGGCACGACGAGGACGGCCTGCACACCGCCGTAGATGTTCGACTGCAACCGGACGGTGATGCCGTGCCGCCGGGCGAGCTGCGAGACCACGAAGAGGCCGATGCGCCCGTCCGCCAGCAGGCTGGCGACATTGACCTGGTCGGGGTCGGCGAGCAGGGCGTTCATCCGGGCCTGCTCGTCGACCGGCATGCCGAGCCCGCGGTCCTCGACCTCGACGGCGAGCCCGGAGGTGACGAGGCTCGCGCGGAGCAGCACCTGGGTGTGCGGGGCGGAGAACAGCGTGGCGTTCTCGACGAGTTCGGCCAGCAGGTGGATGACGTCGGCGACGGCGTGCCCGCGCAGCCGGCCGTCGACGGGCGGGACCAGCCGGACCCGGGAGTACTGCTCGACCTCGGCGATGGCGGAGCGCAGCACCTCGGTCATGGAGACCGGGTTGCTCCACTGCCGCCGGGAGACGGCGCCGCCGAGCACGGCGAGGTTCTCGGCGTGCCGCCGGATGCGGGTGGCGAGGTGGTCGACGTGGAACAGGCCCTTGAGCAGGTCGGGGTCCTCGATCTCGTTCTCCAGCTCGTCGAGGGTGGAGATCTCCCGGTGCACCAGGGACTGAAGCCGCCGGGCGAGGTTGACGAAGACCTCGAGTTTCTGTTCGCTGCCCGCCTGGCTGGAGAGCTGGGCCGCCTGGACGACGGCGGCGAACGCGCCGTCGTGGGCGCGGGCGAGGTCGGCGGCGAGCAGTTCGAGGTCGTCGGCGTCCTGCGGGGGTCCGCCGCGCGGCTTGCGCGGGGCCGGGTTCTCGCCCTTGCGCAGGGCCTCGACCAGGGCCCGCAGGTCGGCCTCGCCACGGGCGGCGCTGCGGCGCAGGGCGCCGACCCGGTCGCTCACCGAGCGGGCGGTCCGGTCGGCGGCGACGGCGGCGATGAGGATGCCGGCGACGGTCACCGAGACCGATCCTGAGAGCACGGCCCACAGGGTGAGGCCGGGGCGGACTCCGGCGGAGCGGACGGTGACCAGGACGGCCGCGCTGGCGCTGAGCGCGACCGCTACGGGCGGAAGTACCGCGAGACGGAGGAGCTGTGGCCGTATGTGGGTCTCGGGCAGTGCGGGAACGGGGCGGGCGACCGGCCGCCCGTGCCGGCCGCCCTCACGGCGGTCGGCGCGCGCGGCCGGTGCGCGGAGGTGAGACATGGGTGTCCTCGTGCTGGTCCGGCGGGCACAAATCGGCCCTGCGTCGTCCGACGGACACTCACAGTAGTCGCCTCGGCATCATGTGCGGTGGGCAGTTGACAAAGTCCCCCAGGGAGGGTCCCGCTCTGGTATGAGGCGTCGTACGACAGACCGATAACCCTGCCGGAAACACCGGAACGGAGTCGTAAATTCTCGATCTGACCTGGTCGGATGCGGTCACGAACAGACCGCGAGGGCCGGGGAGTTCATGACTCCCCGGCCCTCGCCGGCCCTCCCCGGCCCTCGCCGGCCCTGCGTCGTGCGGCTGCCGTTCCGCGGCGCTCAGCCCGCCGGAACGGCCGCCGGGTCCCCTTCGTCCTCGGCCGTGCCGCCGGGGGCGTCACCGGCCGTGTCGGCCCCCTGGGCCTGGGCCTGGACCTTGGCCGCCGAACCTGCGGTGACCCGCACCGCGGCCTCCGTGACCGTCTCCGGCCAGCCGCCCGCAGGGGCGAGGGCCACATCGCGCCACCACGGCTCGGAGGGGACGGTCTCGGCGGTGGGTTCGAAGGGCTCGCCGGGGCGGGGCAGCGCGACGCGGGCGCCGGCCTCCCGGGCGGCCGCGACGGTGCCCTCGCCGGGCTCCGCCCAGGGGTGGGGCGCCAGGTTGAAGGTGGCCCAGTGGATCGGCAGCATCACACCGGAGGCGGCCTGACCGCCCTGGAGGTCGAGGTGGGCGCGCACACCCTCCTCGGGCGTCATGTGTATGTCGGGCCAGAACTCGCTGTAGGCGCCGATCTGGATCATCGTGGCGTCGAACGGGCCGTGGTCGGCGCCGATGTCCTTGAAGCCGTCGAAGTAGCCGGTGTCGCCGCTGTGGTAGATCCGGTGCTCCTCGCCGGTGACGGCCCAGGAGGCCCAGAGGGTGTGCTGGGTGTTGCGCAGCCCGCGTCCGCAGAAGTGGCGGGCCGGCGTGGCGGTCAGGGTGAGACCGGCGACCTTGGTCGCCTCGTGCCAGTCCAGCTCGCGCAGCCGGCTCTCGGACACACCCCACTGCTCGAGGTGGGCCCCGACGCCGAGCGGCACGGCGAAGAGGGTGTCCGTCCCGGCCAGCGCCTTGATGGTGGGCATGTCCAGGTGGTCGTAGTGGTCGTGGCTGATGACCACCACGTCGACCGGGCCGAGCGCGGCCAGCGGCAGCGGCACCGGGTGCAGCCGCTTGGGCCCGGCGAACGGGAACGGGGAGCAGCGCTCGCCCCAGACGGGGTCGAACAGCACGCGCTGCCCGTCGATCTCCGCGAGCACGCTCGAGTGGCCCATCCAGGTCAGCCGCAGCCCGGTGGCGGGCGGCCGGGCGAGGTCGGCGAGCGTGGTGGGGTGCACCGGGACGGTGCCGTGCGGGGAGCGCCGGGGGCGGGTGTCCTTGTCGAGGAAGACCTTCGCCAGGTCCAGGGTGGAACCGGAGGGCCGGGTGCGGGCGGTGCCTCCGGGATTCTGGAAGACACCGTCCTTGAAGTGGGGCGATCTGCGGATGCGGGCCAGGCGCTCACCGCCGGGCTCCGCGCCGAAGGCCTCGGGCCGCAGCGCGCGCAGCCCGGAGCTCAGGGAACCCAATCCGGTCACGGTACCTCCAGGTGGAGTCGGCGAGGTCATCCATTATGGTGGCCCGCTTCGACAACCGGGGACGGGGTCCGGTTGTTCCTTGCCCCGCCGGCCGGAGCCCCGATATCGTCGACACTCCACTGTACTGACCGGCCGTTCAGTAGACGGTCCGGCCGCCGTTTCCGGGAGCCCCGCATGACGACCCCCCTGATGTCGCTGGTCTGGACGGACCACGTCACCGGACGCCAGGGGTTCCTGGTCGTCGACCGGCTGGTGCGGGGCGTGGCCAGCGGCGGCTTGCGGATGCGGCCCGGCTGCACCCTCGAGGAGGTGACCGGGCTCGCCCGCGGCATGACCATGAAGGAGGCCCTGCACTACGACCCCGCAAGCCGGTACGTGCCGCTGGGCGGCGCCAAGGGCGGCATCGACTGCGATCCGCGGGACCCCGGGGCGTACGGGCTGCTGGTGCGCTACCTGCGTGCGATGCGGCCGTACGTCGAGAGCTGCTGGGCCACCGGTGAGGACCTCGGCCTCACCCAGGACCTGGTCGACCGGGCCGCCGCCGAGGCGGGGCTGGTGTCCTGCGTCCAGGCCGTGTACCCCTTGCTCGACGACGAGGCGGCGGCCCGGCGGCGGCTCGCGGACGCCTTCGCCGTCGAGGTGGACGGCATCGGCCTGGACGAACTCGCCGGCGGCTGCGGGGTGGCCGAGTCGGTGCTCGCGGCGCTGGACCGGGCGGGGGTCCCCCATGCGGGCACGCGGGTGGCGGTGCAGGGGCTGGGGACCATGGGCGGAGCGACGGCGCGGTTCCTCGCGCGCGCGGGTCTGCGGATCGTGGCCGTGGCCGACATCAAGGGCACGATCGCCAACCCGGCCGGTCTGGACACCGAGGCGCTGCTCGCCGCGCGGGACGCGTACGGCACCGTGGACCGCGCGGTGCTGCGCCCCGGTGACCGGGAACTGCCGGGCGAGGCCTGGCTGTCCGCCGAGGCGGAGGTACTGGTGCCGGCGGCGGTGTCGTACGCGATCGACGCCGCCGGCCAGGAGCGGATCACCGCCCGCTGGATCGTCGAGGCGGCCAACATGCCGGTGCTGCCGGAGGCGGAGGACCTGCTGTCCGCGCGCGGGGTGACCGTGCTGCCCGACGTGGTGGTCAACTCCGGTACGAACGCCTGGTGGTGGTGGACCCTCTTCGGGGACGTCGGCCCGGACGCCGAGGAGGCGTTCGCCCACACCCGGCGCTCGATGCGTGCCCTGATCGACCTGATGCTCGCGCGCGCGGAGGCCGACGGCACGACTCCCCGGGCCGCCGCGCACGCCCTGGTGGCCGACCGGCTGCCGGTGATCGCGGAGCGCTTCGGGTGGTACCGCTGACCGGACGGCCGGACTGCGTCGCTGCCGTGCCCGCGTGACCGATTAGGGTGACGGCGTGGCGAGAGTGCGGTTGAGCGTGGCGGAGCGGCGGGAGGAACTGCTGCGGGCCGCCGTCGAGCAGATCGAGGCGCGGGGCGTGGCGGCGGTACGGATCGCCGACGTGGCCGCGGTGCTCGGTGTGAGCAACGCGCTGGTGCTGTACCACTTCTCGACGAAGGAGAAGCTGGTCGCCGCCGCCTTCACGCACGCGGCCGAGGGCGACCTCGCGCATCTGCGCAAGCTGCTGGGCCGTCGCACGTCCGCACTGCGCCGGCTGCGGGCCGCCGTGCGCTGGTACGCGCCCACCGGCCAGGCCAAGGGCTGGCGGCTGTGGATCGAGGGCTGGGCGGTGGCGCTGCGCGAGCCCGCCCTGCGGGAGGTCACCCGCGATCTGGACCGGCAGTGGAAGGCGGCGATCGCCGAGGTCATCGCCGAGGGCGTCGGGGCGGGCGAGTTCGACTGCCCGGACCCCGCCGCCACGGCCATGCGCCTGACGGCCCTGCTCGACGGCCTCGCCGTCCAGTTGACGTCCTACGCCGGCGCGGTGCCCCGCTCCCGCGCCCAGGAGTGGGTGGACGAGGCACTGGCCCGGGAACTGGGCCTGGACCGGGAGAATGTGACGGAACGCTGACGCTCCGCGCGGGCGGCAGAGGCCGCGGCACCGGAGGCCACGGCCGGTGGCGCGGGCGCCCTCGGCCTGGAGCGCCCGGCCGCGCGTACGGGGGCCGGCACTCCTCGGCGCGGGCGGCGCCCCGACGGGGGTGTACCCGGCGGCGGCAGGGCGGCAGGGGCATCGCTCCCGCCCGCGCATGACCGCGCTGGAATCGCCCGCGCCCGCTGCCCGGCGGCTGAGGCCGCGCCGGCCGGGGACCGTGCGGGCCCGTCCCCCGATCGCCGGGGGCGGTACGGCACCGCAGCCCGGCGCCGTACCGCCTCCGGGCAGCCACCGCCGACCCCCGGAGGGAATCCGCTCAGGCCACCGAGGCGATCCGCGTCCTGATGTCGTCCGGGGACAGTGCGCCCTTGGCCGTCACATGGTCGCCGGATGACTCGCCGCGCAGCCGGCGGCCGATCCACGGGACCAGGTACTCGCGGGCCCAGTGGACGTCGTCGCGGCGGATGTCGAGCGTGCCCCGGGGCGGGAGCGGCGGCCAGGGCTGCTCCGGGTCGGCGGGGACGTCCAGGCCGAGCACCTGGCCGGCCCGCAGGGCCACGCGCGTGTGCCCCTCGGCCGAGAGGTGGAGCCGGTCGTGGTCCCAGGCGCGCCGGTCCTGGACCGTCCTCAGGGACCACAGGTCGAGGACGGGACAGCCGTAGCGGTCGGCGATGGCCCGGACATGACCGTTGTACGTGGCGATCTTGCCGCGCAGATGCTTGAGCACGGGCACGCCACGCGTGTCGAAGCCGGTCGTCACCATGACCGTGCCCGCGACCGAGGTGAGCTGTGCCACCGCCAGCTCGAAGCGCTCGGCCACCTCGTCGGGGTCGGTGCCGGGGCGGATGATGTCGTTGCCGCCCGCGCAGAAGGACACCAGGTCCGGGGCGAGTTCGACGGCGCGCGGGAGCTGGTCCGCCACGATCTGGTCGAGCAGTTTGCCGCGTACCGCGAGGTTCGTGTACCGGAAGTCGCCCTCGGGCCGCCGGTCCGCGAGGAGCACCGCGAACCGGTCGGCCCAGCCGACGAACTCCCCGTCCGGCCCGGGGTCGCCCACGCCCTCGGTGAAGCTGTCCCCCACCGCCACGTACGACCCGATCACTGATCTGTTGTCACTCTTCGAATCGTCTGCCACATCGGCCCATGATTCACCTTCCGATGTGACCTACGCGACCGTAATACGGGGTTGACGGACGGTGAGATAAGCCACGGCGCCGAAAGGCGCCGGACGGGAATACACCCGCGTGCACCGAAGGCCGGACCCGGGGATCAGGGGTCCGGCCTTCGGTGGTCCGAGCACCGCGCTTGTCAGGCGACGGCGACGCCGTGCGAGCGGAGGTAGCCGACCGGGTCCACGTCCGAGCCGTAGTCCGGCGTGGTGCGGATCTCGAAGTGCAGGTGCGGGCCGGTCACATTGCCGGTCGCGCCGGAGAGGCCTATCTGCCGGCCCGCGGCCACGGTCTGCCCGGCCGAGACGGAGATCGAGGACAGGTGGCCGTACTGCGCGTAGTAGCCGTCGGCGAGCCTGATCACGACCTGGTTGCCGTAGGCGCCGCCCCAGCCGGCCGAGACGACCGTGCCCGCGCCCACTGCCTTGACGGAGGTGCCGGTCGGGACGACGAAGTCGACGCCCGTGTGGTAACCGCTGGACCACATGCCGCCCGGCACGTGATAGCCGGTGCCGATGGCGGCACCCGACACCGGGAGGGTGAAGCCGGTGGCGGCGTTCGGCGCCGCGGCGGACGACGGCTGGGTCCGCGTGGCCGAGCGCGAGGTCGAGGGCGTGCTCGCGCGCGAGGAGGACGAAGTCTTCTTCTGGTCGGAGGACTTGGTGCTCGTGCCGGTCCCGGCGGCCTTCTTGCCGAGGGTCAGCTTCAGGCCTGGGTGGATCAGCGAGGGATCGCTGCCGACGGCCTCGCGGTTGTCCGCGTAGAGCCGGTGCCAGCCGCCGCGGACGTTCTGCTCATCGGCGATCTTCGCGAGCCAGTCGCCCTCGTGGACCGTGTAGGTGCGCGCGCCCGAAGGCGCGGCGGCGGCCTTCTTCTCGGCCACCGGCACGGCCTGGACGGCCTTTTCGGAGACGGAGTCCTTCGCGGTGGCCGCGGAGGCCGCATGGGCGCCGGTGGCCCCCATGAGGGGCAGCGCCAGCGCGGCGCCGCCGGTTCCGGCGAGGGCGATGGAGCGGGTGAAACGCCGGTTCTTGGGACGGCGGTGCTTACCCTTCGCGGGCATGGCGGATTCCTCTCCGGCGCCTGCGAGGTGAGCTGTCGGGTTCGGGCTGGAGCTGCCCGGCCGCCCACGGAGCGCGGCTTCACCCCTAGCCGTCCCGGAGACCGGGACAGGCAGTCGTACCTGGTGGGTCCCCCGCTCCTGCCGTGCACGGGTGAGTGTGTCCGGGCTCCGGGCGGCGGCAGGATTCGGCGTTCCGTCCGGATTGGTGGCGAACGTAAGCGAGCGGGACGCGAAGGGACAAGCAGATGGTTCCCCCTGTCCGCGTTTCGCTTGATCCGTTGCGGGAATTCCCGGTCACCCTCCGTGAATTCCCTTCTTCTCCACCCCTTCAAATCCGAGGAAAACCATACGGATTACGTGAACATGACGCACAACGGACGGTCACGAATATGATGCTCATCACCCACTCGACCTCCATGACCCCCTATTTCATGGTTAGTTGCAATGAAGGGTCCAATTCGGGCATATTACTCAGATGCGACGCAGGCGGAGAACCGTCGCATCGAGGTCACCGCGCAATTCCGTGCGCAGCCCGTGGTGCAGCAGGACGGCACCTCGATGGATTTCGCCCGTTTCACGGCATTCGTACGACGCCGTGGGATCGAGCCCGCGCAGCCGCAGCGCGGGGACCGGCTCGCCGTACCGCTGCGCCTGGAGCCAGGCGAGTACGACCGTCTCGTCCCCGAGGACGTACTGCACCGCGCTCAGCCCGCCCTCCGGCGGCCGCAGCCGATGAAGGTCGCCGCGCTGCACGACCGGGCGGATCTCCTTGTAGAGCTCCACCCACTCCCGGGCCTCGGCGAGCTCCTCCTCCGTCCATTCCGAGAGGTCGCCACCGACGCCGAGGACCCCGGCCATGGCACTCACGAAGCGGAACTTCAGGGAGCTGACCCGGTCGTTGAGCTGGGTGTTCGGGCTGTCGGTGACCCAGGCGGCCATGACCCGCGCGGGGTGGACCTGGCTGAAGCCGTGCTGGATGGCCAGCCGGTCCAGCGGGTCGGTGTTGTCGGAGGTCCACACCTGGTCCGTACGGCTCATGACACCGAGGTCGATCCGGCCGCCGCCGCCCGAGCAGGACTCGAAGGCGACGCCCGGGTGGGCCGCCCGCAGCCGGTCGAGGAGACCGTAGAAGCCGCGGACGTGGTCCACCCACAGTCGCTGCGGGTACGGCTCGCCGGGCCAGCCGGCGTCGGTGAAGCAGCGGTTGAAGTCCCACTTCACATAGTCGACCGGGGCGCTGGAGAGGAGCCCGTCGAGCTGCTCCCAGAGGTACTGCCGGACGTCCTCGCGGGCGAGGTTGAGGACGAGCTGATTGCGGAACTCCGTCCGCTTTCGTCCAGGTTGGAACTGCACCCAGTCGGGGTGGGCGCGGTACAGCTCGCTGTCCGGATTGACCATCTCGGGCTCGACCCAGATGCCGAACTGCATGCCGAGGGCGTGCACATAGTCCGCGAGGGGCCCCAGGCCGTTCGGGAAGCGGTCGGGGTTGGGCGTCCAGTCGCCGAGGCCGGCGCGGTCGCTGGTGCGGGCGCCGAACCAGCCGTCGTCGACCACGAACAGCTCGACGCCGACCGCCGCCGCCCGCCGGGCGAGGGTCGCCTGCTGCTCCTCGGAGATGTCGAAGTTCGTCGCCTCCCAGGAGTTGAACAGCACGGGCCGGTCCCGGTCGGCGTCCGGGATGACGTACGCCCGCTGGTAGGCATGCCAGGCACGGCTGGCACCGCCGAAACCGCCGTCGCTCCACAGGCCCGCGAAGACGGGCGTGGTGTACGACTCCCCCGGCGCCAGGGACAGCAGGCCCGAGTCGTCGTAGCCGGCGCCGCCGGTGATCTGTACTCGGGCGTCGGGGAGCTGGGCGACCGCGATCCGCCATGACCCCGACCAGCCGAGGGCGCAGCCGTAGACCTCGCCGTGCTCCTCGCCGGCGCCGGTGTCGAGGGCCACCCAGGGCAGGTGCTGGTGGCCGGTGTGGCCGCGCCGGCTGCCGATCACCTTGTCGCCGTAACTGAGCGGCGCACTTGTCAGCCGGGACTCGGCGGCCCACCGGCCGTGCAGCTGGGACAGCCGCCAGCCGTCCCGGTCGGGCAGGGTCCAGGTGGCGGCGTCGGCGCGCAGCAGCTCCACGCGCGCGTCACCGCCGTTGCCGACGGTCACCCAGCGCTCGACGACGTCCCCGCGCATCCGGTAGTGGAGCGTGACGGTCAGACCGCCGTCCCGGAAACGCAGCCGCAGCCCGTCGCCCTCGGTGTCGTACGCCTCGAAGGTCCACTCGGTGCCGCGCCGCTCCTCGGTGCGCACGGACAGGGCGGGCCGGACGAAGCGGGGGCCGCCCTCCACCGGGTACTCCTCGCGGCCGTCGAGCGGGGATTCGAAGGGCCAGTAGCCGGGCAGCGGACGGACGGCGAGGGCCTCGGCGTCGGCGAGCGCGATGCGCGGGCCCCAGTGGAGGTGGAGCAGTTCGTGCGCCTCCGTGAGGTGCAGCGCATAACTGCTGGTGGGCCCCGTCAGGAGCCACGTACGACCGTCTTCGGCGATGTCCACCATCAACCCTCACAGGTGTCAACAGATCCGCTCACGCACCAACATCATCAAGGTTTTCCGGCCCCGGAGGCAACGCCTGTGGACAACTCATTGCCTGAGAAAACCGATGTCGTATCGTCGTCAGCGTGCCCGCCGGCGAGCCGCGACGGCGGGAGCGACGCAAGGAGCCCACGTGACGCAGCAGGTCCCGTCGACCGAGCCGGAGCTGGCCGGAGTACGCAATTTCCGGGACGTGGGCGGCCTGCCCACGGCGGACGGACGGCGGGTGCGGTCCGGGGTGCTGTTCCGCAGCGGTCATCTCGCGCACGCCACCGATCAGGACGCGGCGTTCCTCGCCTCCCTCGGCCTGCACACGGTCTTCGACTTCCGCAACGCGGCCGACAAGAAGCTCGAGGGCCCGGACGTCGAGCTGCCCGGCGTGCGCAATGTGAACCTGCCGCTGAGCGACCCGGCGGACGGCGCCGAGTTCTGGAAGATGGTCCGCGACGGCGACCTCGACCAGCTACGCGTCATCCTCGCGGACGGCAAGGCGGCGAACCGGATGATCACCTCGTACCGCAGGATCGTGACGGAGCGCACGGCCGAGCACTCCCAGGTGCTGCACGCCCTCGCCGAGGACAGCGTCCCCGCGCTGATGCACTGCGCGGCGGGCAAGGACCGCGCGGGCATCTCCATAGCCGTGACACTCCTCGCGGTGGGCGTGGAGCGCGAGGCGATCGTCGCCGACTACCTCGAGTCCAATGCCAAGCACCGCCGTTACCGGGTGCGCCGCAACGGCAGCCCGGACACCGCGTACACCCCCGAGGTGATGGAGCTGCTCAGCCCGCTCTTCGACGCGCGCGCCGAGTATCTGGCGGCGGCCTTCACGAGCCTCGAGGAGACGTGGGGCGGGGTCGATGCCTACCTGGAGCAGGGCCTGGGACTCACCCCTCGGACCCGGGAGCGGCTGCGCGAGCGCCTCCTCGACTGACGGCGGCTGACGGCAGCTGACGGCAGGTGACAGCGACCGACGGCGGTCAGCTCTTGGCGCCCACCGCGAACAGCAGGTAGAGGAACGCGGCGAAGAGGTGGCCGACGGCGATGTAGATGATCAGCCGGATCCACAGGGAGCGGGGGAACTTCTCCTCGTAGTCGCTCATGGCAGCTCTCCAGTCAG
The DNA here is from genome assembly GCF_053611185.1 of Streptomyces sp. NPDC054834. Taxonomy (NCBI): domain Bacteria; kingdom Bacillati; phylum Actinomycetota; class Actinomycetes; order Kitasatosporales; family Streptomycetaceae; genus Streptomyces; species Streptomyces sp. NPDC054834. Next base: position 150,740 of record NZ_JBSGZV010000009.1, read on the forward strand.
GGGGCCCAGGCACAGTGTGGCCGTGGGGCTCTGCAGCAGGGTGTGGACGAACAGCAGCTCCACGCCGTCGTGGTCCTCGGCGGCGAGGCGGTGCGGGGTGAGCGAGTCGAAGTGCGCGCTGTCGCCGGGCGCGAGCAGGTGCGCGCTGTCGCCGAGGCGCAGTCCGAGGCGGCCCTTCAGGACGTAGAGCCATTCCTCGCCGGGGTGGACCCGCACGATGTCGCCCTGGGTGCCGTACGGCACCCGGACGCGCAGTGCCTGCATGCCGCGCCCGGGGGATCCGGCCTGGAAGTACGTCCAGCCGCCCGCCCGGGTCGGTTCCATGTCGGCGGCGCGCACGATGGCGTCCCGGTCGGCGACCGTCTCGCCGAGCAGTTCCGAGACGGTCGTACCGTAGATACGGGCGAGCGCGAGCAGCATCGGCAGCGAGGGCTGGCGCCCACCGGTCTCCAGCCGGGAGAGGTGGGCGGGCGAGAGGCCGGCGGCGCGGGCCGCGGCCTCCAGGGTGAGGCCGGCGCGTCGGCGCAGGGCGCGCAGCTGCGGCGCCACGGCGGGCAGGTCGTCGCCCTGGCCCGCCGGCGGTGCGGCTTCTGAGGCGTTCATGCCTCCATTCAGCCGGAATATTGCCTTATTGGCAAAATTTTTGCCTCAGAGGCAAAGACGCCGAGACGGCAAGGACCGCGCGGCTTCAGCGGTTGGCCACCGCCTGCTTGATCAGTGTCTTGCCGAAGTCCCACATCAGGCCGCCGCCGCTGTGCGCGTCGTCCATCACGGCGGTGAAGGCGTCGACGAACCGGTCCACCTCCCGCTCGCCGATGACCAGCGGCGGGATCAGCTTGATCACCTCCAGGTGGTCGCCGGAGACCTGGGTGAGGATCCGGTGCCGCTGGAGCAGCGGGACGACCACCATCTGCGCGAACAGGCCCCTGCGGGCGGCCTGGAGCATGGTCCAGCGGCTGCGCAGCTTCAGCGAGCTGGGCCTGCCGAACTCGATGCCGATCATCAGGCCCCGGCCGCGGACGTCGGCGAGCAGCTCGTACTTGCCGGTCAGCGCGGCGAGCCGGGACTTCAGCTGCTCGCCGGTCGCGCGGGCGTTCGCGACGATCTGCTCGTTCTCCATGACCGACAGCACGGCGAGGCCGGCCGCCATGGCCTGCGCGTTGGAGCCGAAGCTCGCCGAGTGGACCAGCACCCGGTCCATGGACGAGTAGACCTTCTTGAAGATCCACTCCTTGCCGAGGGTCGCGCCGACCGGGACGTACCCCCCGGACAGGGCCTTGGCCACGCACACCAGGTCCGGCTCGACACCGTCCTCGTGCTGGTAGGCGTAGAAGTCGCCGGTGCGGCCGAGACCGGTCTGCACCTCGTCTGCGATGAGCAGGGCCTTGTGCTTGTGCAGCAGCTCCTGGGCCGCGCGCAGATAGCCGGGCGGGGCCTCGTGCACGCCCTTGCCCTGGATCGGCTCGACGATCAGGGCGGCGACGTCACCCTTCTTCAGCTCCCCGGCCAGAGCGTCCAGATCGCCGAGGGGTACGGCCGTGTCGGGCAGCAGCGGGGCGAAGCCGTCCCGGAAGCCGTCCTCGCCGTTGACCGACAGGGAGCCGGTGGTCAGGCCGTGGAAGGCGTGGTCGCAGTACAGGATCCTGGGTCTGCCGGTGGCGTACCGGGCGAACTTCAGGGCGGTCTCCACCGCCTCGGTGCCGCTGTTGCCGAAGAACACCCGCTCCAGATGCGGACTGTGGGCGAGGAGCTTCTCGGCCAGCAGGCCGGGCAGCGGCTGGCAGTCGAAACGGGTGAGGTCCGCGAGGGAGGCGTCGAGCACGTCGTGCAGCGCCTTGCGGACGACGGGGTGGTGGCGGCCGAGGCCCATCACCCCGAACCCGGCGAGCATGTCGAGGTAGTCGTCGCCGTCCGTGTCCCAGAAGTAGGCGCCCTCGGCCCGCTCGTAGATCTTGTCGAAGCCGATGGTGTGCAGCATGCGCGGCAGCTGGTGGTTGAGGTACCTGGCGTGCAGCTCGTAGCGCTCGGCTCCGCGCTCGGCCAGGAGTGCGCCGAGGTCGAACTCCGTGGTCATTCAGCCTTCTCCTGTTTCTCGGCGTTCTCCAGTTTCTCGGCCTTCTCCGTCTTGTCAGCCCTATCCGCCCTGTCCGCCTTCTTCGGGCCCGGTCCGGCGGCTTCCTTGACGGCCAGGCTCGCGCCGATCCGTCCGGCCACCTCGACCGGCGTCAGCCCGATGTCGGCGAGCACCTCGCCGCGCTTGGCGTGCGCGAGGAACTGCTCGGGGATGCCGAACCGCCGTACGGGAACGTCCACGTCGGCGTCGCCGAGGGCCAGCGCCACGGCGGCGCCGACACCGGCCGCGCGGCTGTTGTCCTCCACGACGGCCACCAGACGGTGCTCGGCGGCGAGCCCGGGCAGCGCCGGGTCGACGGGCTTGACCCAGCGGGGGTCGACCACCGTGCACCCGAGGCCCCGGGCCTCCAGCAGCTCGGCCGCCTGGAGGCACACCGGTGCCATGACACCGACGGCGACCAGGAGCACCTCGGGGTGTCCGGCGCGGTGCAGCACGTCCATGCCGCCGACGTGGCCGACGGCCGGGATCTCGGGGCCGACGGTCTCCTTCGGGAAGCGGACCAGGGTGGGCGCGTCGTCGACGGCGACGGCCTCGCGCAGCTGGGCGCGCAGCTGCTCGGCGTCGCGCGGCGCGGCGATTCTGAGGCCGGGGACCACCTGGAGGACCGACATGTCCCACATGCCGTTGTGGGAGGGCCCGTCGGAGCCGGTGACACCGGCCCGGTCCAGGACGAAGGTGACCCCGCAGCGGTGCAGCGCCACGTCCATCAGCAGCTGGTCGAAGGCACGGTTGAGGAACGTGGCGTACACGGCGACGACCGGGTGCAGGCCCCCGGTGGCCAGGCCCGCCGCCGACACGGCCGCGTGCTGCTCGGCGATGCCCACGTCCCACACCCGGTCCGGGAAGCGCTCGGCGAACTTGCCGAGGCCCACCGGGTGGAGCATGGCCGCCGTGATCGCCACGACGTCCTCCCGCTCCTCGCCGATCCGCACGATCTCGTCCCCGAAGACCGAGGTCCACGACGGGCCGCCGGCCGGCACGAGCGGGGCGCAGGTCAGCGGGTCCATCACGCCGACGGTGTGGAAGTGGTCCTCCTCGTGGGCGAGGGCGGGTTCGTAGCCGCGCCCCTTCTCGGTGAGGCAGTGCACCAGGACGGGCCCGTGGAAGCGTTTGGCCCGGCGCAGCGCGGACTCGACGGCCCCGATGTCGTGGCCGTCGATCGGGCCGAGGTACTTCAGGCCCAGGTCCTCGAACATGCCCTGCGGGGCGAAGGCGTCCTTGAACCCCTTCTTCGCGCCGTGCAGGGACTCGTAGAGGGTGTTGCCGACCACCGGGGTGCGCAGCAGTACGTCCTTGCCCCAGGCCAGGACCTTCTCGTAGCCGTCGGTGGTGCGCAGGGTGGCCAGGTGGTTGGCGAGGCCGCCGATGGTGGGCGCGTAGGAGCGCTCGTTGTCGTTGACGACGATGATCAGCGGCCGGTCCTTGGCGGCCGCGATGTTGTTCAGCGCCTCCCAGGCCATGCCGCCGGTCAGCGCGCCGTCGCCGATGACCGCGACGACGTGCCCCTTCTCGCCCTGCACCTGGTGGGCCTTGGCGAGTCCGTCGGCCCAGCCCAGTGCGGTGGAGGCGTGGCTGTTCTCGATGACGTCGTGTTCTGACTCCTCGCGCGAGGGATAGCCGGACAGGCCGCCTTTGCCGCGCAGCTTGGAGAAGTCCTGACGGCCGGTCAGCAGCTTGTGCACATAGCTCTGGTGTCCGGTGTCCCAGAGGATGCGGTCGACCGGCGACTCGAAGACCCGGTGGAGCGCGACGGTGAGTTCCACCACGCCCAGGTTGGGTCCGAGGTGCCCGCCGGTGCGGGCCACCGCGTGCACCAGGAACTCGCGTATCTCTTCGGACAGTTCACCGAGTTCCGCCTCGGACAGCGCCTTCAGGTCGCGTGGTTGCCGGATGGTCTCCAGAATCGTCACGTCGGGCCCCCTCTAGGTCAGTGCCTGGCTTCGGACTCACTTCGTCTGCTCGGCGAGCTTCAAGGCCTCTTCGATGAGGGTCTCTACGATCTTGGACTCGGGGACGGTCTTGATGACCTCGCCCTTGACGAAGATCTGGCCCTTGCCGTTGCCGGAGGCGACGCCGAGGTCGGCCTCGCGGGCCTCGCCGGGGCCGTTGACGACGCAGCCCATCACCGCGACGCGCAGCGGGACCTCCATGCCCTCCAGGCCGGCCGTGACCTCGTCGGCGAGCTTGTAGACGTCGACCTGGGCGCGGCCGCAGGACGGGCAGGAGACGATCTCCAGCCGGCGCTGCCTGAGGCCCAGCGACTCCAGGATCTGGATGCCGACCTTGACCTCCTCCACGGGCGGGGCGCTCAGCGACACCCGGATCGTGTCACCGATCCCCCTGCTGAGCAGCGCGCCGAAGGCGACGGCCGACTTGATGGTGCCCTGGAAGGCCGGACCGGCCTCGGTGACGCCCAGGTGGAGGGGGTAGTCGCACTGCGCGGCGAGCTGCCGGTAGGCCTCGATCATGACGACCGGGTCGTTGTGCTTGACGGAGATCTTGATGTCCCGGAAGTCGTGCTCCTCGAAGAGGGACGCCTCCCACAGCGCCGACTCCACCAGCGCCTCCGGGGTCGCCTTGCCGTACTTCTGGAGCAGCCGCCGGTCGAGGGAGCCGGCGTTGACGCCGATGCGGATCGGCGTCCCGTGGTCCTTGGCCGCCTTCGCGATCTCCCTGACCTTGTCGTCGAACTGCTTGATGTTGCCGGGGTTCACCCGGACCGCCGCACAGCCCGCCTCGATCGCCGCGAACACGTACTTCGGCTGGAAGTGGATGTCGGCGATGACCGGGATCTGGGACTTGCGGGCGATCGTCGCGAGCGCGTCCGCGTCGTCCTGCGTCGGGCAGGCGACCCGCACGATCTGGCAGCCGGACGCGGTCAGTTCCGCGATCTGCTGGAGCGTGGCCCCGACATCGGACGTACGGGTCGTCGTCATCGACTGCACCGACACCGGGGCCCCGCCCCCGACCGCCACCGGTCCGACCTGGAGCCGCCGCGACTCACGCCGCGGCGCCACCGGCCGGGCCGGTACCTCGGGAACGCCCAAGGGGACGGCGGTCACGACGTCACTCCCGGTTCCCGGAGACCGTCTCGCGCATGGCGCGCAGGGACTCCTTGAGAGAACCCATGGTGGCCAGCACGGCGGTGGGCTCGTAACCGCAGTGCGCCATGCAGTTGGCGCAGCGCGGGTCCTTGCCGCGGCCGTACTTGTCCCAGTCGGTGTCCTCGATGAGTTCCCGGTACGTCGGCACGTACCCGTCGCTCATCAGATAGCAGGGCCGCTGCCAGCCGAAGAGCGAGTAGTTCGGGATCGCCCAGGCGGTGCACGGGAAGTCGACCTTGCCCTCGAGGAAGTCGAGGAACAGCGGGGAGTGGTTGAGCCGCCAGCGGCGCCGGTTGCCGCCCGCGAAGGCCTTCTTGAACAGCTCGCGGGTCTGCTCCACGCCGAGGAAGTGCTCCTGGTCGGGCGCCTTCTCGTAGGCGTAGGCGGGCGAGATCATCATCTCGTCGACCTTGAGGTCGTCGTTGAGGAAGTTGAGCACCTCGATGATCGTCTGCGGGGTGTCCGTGTTGAAGAAGGTCGAGTTGGTGGTCACCCGGAAGCCGCGCCGCTTGGCCTCCTTGATGGCCTCCACCGCCTCGTCGAACACGCCCTCCTTCGCGACCGACTCGTCGTGCCGCTCCCGCAGCCCGTCGATGTGCACCGCGAACGCGAAGTAGGGAGAGGGCTTGAAGTTGTCCATCTTCTTGCGCAGCAGCAAGGCGTTGGTGCACAGGAAGACGTACTTCCGCTTCGCCACCAGCTGACGCACGATCTCGTCGATCTGAGGGTGCATCAAAGGTTCGCCACCGGCGATGGAGACCATGGGCGCGCCGGATTCGAGCACCGCCCCCACGGCCTGCGCCACCGGCATGCGCTGCTTGAGCACCCCGGCCGGGTGCTGGATCTTTCCGCAGCCCTCGCATTTGAGGTTGCAGGCGAAGAGGGGCTCCAGCTCCACGATGAGCGGGAACTTGTCCCGCTTACGGAGTTTCTGTTCGGCCAGGTATGTAGCGACCTTGATGGACTGACGCAGCGGCATGGCCATCTGGCTCACCTCCGGGGGAGCAGCAAAGAACGGTGCCATTCGTGGAAAGCGGGAAGGACGGAACGAAGAACACGGAAAGCCGATATTCCACCGCGCACCGTGCCGATCCGGACGAGTTCATGTTCTGGAGCGTCCACGACCACCCGGACGGCCGCAACCGGGCGCTCGCCCGCGCGGACGGCGCTCAGGAGTGTGGCCGCCGACTCCATGTCGACCGCGATCGCGCCGGTCGAGAGCAGATCGGCCCGCTCCTGACCACGGACGACGTGGTCGGAGCCGGTGAGCGGGCCGGTGTGGACGGTGCGCCCGGGCAGGATGCGCGCGAGTTCCTCGACGAGCAGGTCGGTGCCGACGCAACCGACGCTCCCGCGCGGGTCCCGGGTCTCCTCGGCGACGACCAGGTCGCCGGGGTGCATGCCGGGAGCCAGCCCGGCGCAGAAGCCGGAGGCCAGGACCGCGGCCCCGGCGGACCCCGGGTCGGCCAGCAGCCGGGTGACGGACCGTTCCGCCGCCTTGGGCCCCATGCCCGTACGCAGGACGGTCACCGGCCCGCCCGCACTGTGCTTGTTCGGTTCACGGGCCCGCCTGCGCAGGGCGAGGCGTTCGATGCCGAGCGCGCAGGCGATCAGCAGCGGACGCGGGGCAGGGTGCGCGCTCATCAGCTCCCCTCGGCCTCGGCGAGGGGCTTGTCGGCGGACTGCGCGACGAGCTCCGGGACGGGCCGCTCGGCCGGCTGCCGAGGGGGCTTCTCGGTGAACGGCTCGCCGTTCAGGTAGCGGCCGAGCGCGGTGAGCGGGAAGACCTGCCGGTAGAGGTGGTAGTTGATGGAGAAGTCCCAGGGGAAGCCGGTGCCGGTGAAGTACGGCTCGTCCCAGGAGCCGTCCTCCCGCTGGGTGTCCGCGAGCCACTGGACGCCGCGTTCCACGGCCTTGGAGTCCCCTTCCCCCGCCGCGAGCAGTGCCATCAGCGCCCACGCCGTCTGGGAGGCGGTGGAGGCGCCCCGGCCGCTCCATTGCCTGACGTACTTGTAGGAGCGCAGGTCCTCGCCCCAGCCGCCGTCGTCGTTCTGCACCGACTCCAGCCAGGACACCGCCCGGCGGATCGCGGGGTGCGAACCGGGGAGGCCGGCCGCGGTGAGGGCGGGCACCACCGACCCCGTGCCGTAGACGTAGTTGACGCCCCAGCGCCCGAACCACGAGCCGTCCGGCTCCTGTTCGGCGAGCAGCCACTGGATGCCGCGCCGGGTGCGCGGGTCGTGGGCGAGGCCCTCGACCGCGAGCATCTCGACGACGTGCGCGGTGACGTCCGCGGACGGCGGGTCGATGACCTCGCCGAAGTCGCAGAAGGGCAGCCGGTTGGGGAACGGGCTGGTGTTGTCGGCGTCGAAGGCGCCCCACGCGCCGTTCTTCGACTGCATGCCGAGGTTCCAGCGCACACCGCGCCCGATCGCGTTGTCCACCCGCTCCGGGTCGTGGTGCCTCACCCGGCGCAGGGCGAGGGCGACCTCGGCGGTGTCGTCGATGTCGGGGTAGTTGTCGTTGTGGAACTCGAACGCCCAGCCGCCCGGCGGAAGTCCGGGCCGCCGGACCGACCAGTCTCCGGGCCGCACGACCTGCTCGCCCAGCATCCAGTCGGCGGCCTTGACGAGCGCCGGGTGGTCGGCGGGCAGGCCCGCGTCGGCGAGGGCGATGGTGGCCAGGCAGGTGTCCCACACCGGCGACTGGCAGGCCTCGATCATCCGGGCCCCGTCCTCGCGCCACACGGCGAAACGGTCCAGCGACTCCAGGCCCGCGCGCATCACGGGGTGCTGGAGGTCGTAGCCCAGCAGGTACAGCGCGATGACCGAGTACACGGCGGGCGGCTGGATGCCGCCCCAGCAGCCGTCGTTCTCCTGCCGTTCGATGATCCAGCGGGCGGCGGAGTTCATGGCGGCCCGGCGCAGCCGGCGCGGGGCGACCTTGCGCAGCCGGTGCAGCGCCTTGTCCAGACGCTGGAACGCGCCGTCCCAGCTCGCCGCCGGAGCGAGCGGCTTGGCCGGGTTGGGGTGCGCCGGGTCGGTGTGCAGCTCGTCGAGCGGGAAGGGCGCCGGACGCACCGGGCGCTTGGCGGAGACGACGGTCAGCGGCACGATCGTCTGCCGGGCCCAGCAGCCGAAGTCGTAGATGTTGAGCGGGAACCACTTCGGGAAGTAGATGAGCTCCGGCGGCAGTTCGGGCAGGTCCTCCCACTTCCACCAGCCGAACAGGGCCAGCCAGATCCGGGTGAAGACCCGGGCGGCGGCGATGCCGCCCCGCTCGCGGATCCACGCCGAGGCCCTGCGCATGTGGGGGGCGTCCGGCTCGTCGCCGGCCAGGCGGAGCGCGACGTAGGCCTCGATGGTGGCGGAGAGTTCGCCGGGGCCGCCGTAGAAGGTGGCCCAGGTGCCGTCCTCGCGCTGCTCGCCCCGGATGAAGAGCGCGGCGGCGGTGGTGGTCGCCTCGTCCCGGATGCCCAGGAACTGACGCAGCAGCAGGTCCTCGGCGTCCATCGTCACATTGGTCTCGAGGTCGCCCTTCCACCAGCCCTCGGTGTCCTGCCGGGAGAGCAGGAAGTCGGTGGCGCGCCGGGCGGCGCGTGCGGCGGCGTCGTGCACCCCGGCCGCCACGGGAGTGGTGATGTCGGTTTCGCTGGCCGCGGCAGCGCGGGGCGGCAGTGTGGCCCCGGTGCTTCCGTCGGTCGTCGCTGTCATGGCTTCCCCTTCGTGCAGTCGTGCTAGTCGTGCTGCTGTGGGTCCGCCGTCGGCCGGTGCGCGGGTGCGGTACGCAATGCCACGCCGCACCGGCCGGCGACTACGCGAGGGCTGTTCGACCGATAATGATCATCTCTTTCGTACGACGACGAAGTCGGCGAGCGCCGTGAACGCGGCCCGGACGCGGTCCGGCATGCCGACGGCGTCGAGGGCCTCGATGGCGATGGTGTGCTGACGGCGCGCCTCCTCGGCCGTCCAGTCGCGGCCCCCGGCCTTCTCGATGAGGGCGGCGCGGGCCGCGAACTCCTCCTCGGAGAAGTTCTCGAAGTCGCTGCTCTTGGCGTCGGCGGCGAGGATCTCGCCGAGCCGCTCGGAGGCTTCTCCGCCCGCCGCGAGCGCGGCCACGACCGGCAGGGACTTCTTGCGCTGGCGCAGGTCGCTCCAGGTCTGCTTGCCGGTGGCCTCCGGATCGCCCCAGATGCCGAGGATGTCGTCGACGGCCTGGAAGGCGAGGCCGAGGTGGTAGCCGTACTTCTCCAGGGTGTCGGCGGTGCGCTCGTCGGCGCCGCCGAGCACCGCGCCGATGGAGGAGGCGCAGGCCAGCAGGGCGCCGGTCTTGTTGCCCTCCATCTCCAGGCACTCCTCGACGCTGACGCGGTCGCGGTGCTCGTAGGAGATGTCCTGCGCCTGACCGTCGATCAGGGCCCGGGTGGCGGTGGTCAGCCGGCGCGTGGCACGGCCCGCCTCGACCGTGCCGAGCTCCAGGAGGACCTCGTTGGCCAGCGCGAACAGGGCGTCGCCGACGAGGATGGCCTGGGCGGGGCCGTGCACCTTCCACACGGTGTCGCGGTGCCGGCGCTGTTCGTCGCCGTCCATCAGGTCGTCGTGCAGCAGCGAGAAGTTGTGGACCAGTTCGACGGCGACCGCGCCGGGGATGCCGGTCTCGGGCGCGGCGCCGGTGACCTCGGCGGAGAGTACGGCGAGGGCGGGACGCACGGCCTTGCCGCCGTCGCCGTCGGCCGGGTTGCCCGCCGCGTCGATCCACCCGAAGTGGTAGGCGGCGACGGTGTCCATGGGGGGCGCGAGCCGGTCGACGGCCGCCCGCAGCACCGGTGTGGCCAGCGTCCGGCCGCGCTCCAGGAGCGCGGCCACGTCCACCGCGGTCTCTCGAGCGGCCTTGTCGGCCGGGGGCACAGTGGGCACAGTTACTCCTCTTGTTACGGTGCCGGAGGTGCGGTGGCCTGCCGCGTGCCGGTCGGGCGTCACGCCGCCTCCTCGAGCTCGAAGAGGTGGCGGGGACGGGGCCGGCCCAGGGCGCTCAGCGCGGCGTCGGCCGCGCTCACCCCACTGCGGACCGCACTCTCCATGGTCGCGGGCCACCCCGTGGCGGTCCACGCTCCGGCCAGGTAGAGACCGGGGGCCTTGGTGCGGGCGCCGGGCCTGAGGCGCCCGACGCCGGGGACGGGAGCGAAGGTCGCCGTGCGCTCCCTGGTGACGAAGAAGTCCCTCACCTCGGCGCCGCGCGCGCGGGGCAGCAGCCGCTGGAGTTCGGGCAGATAGCGCTCGCGCAGCGCGGCGACCGGTGCGTCGATCTCGTCCTGCGCGGCCGACTGGGACAGGGCGAGGTACTGGCCCTCGCCGAGGCCGGACGCCTCCGTGCGGTCGAAGACCCACTGCACGGGTGTGCCCAGGGCGGCGAAGAAGGGCCTGGCGAGCACCTTGCGGTCGTAGACGACGTGGACGTTGAGGATCGGGGCGGTGCCGATCCCGAGCAGCCGCTCGGGGGCGTCGAGGGCACCGGGCGGCAGCAGGTCGTGCGCCTCGCGCTGCGGTACGGCGAGCACCACCGCGTCCGTCTGGAGCGTCTCGCCGGGAACCTGAACGTTCCAGCTCCCGTTTTCGTTGGTAGAGACGGAGGTGACGCGTGAACGGACCTCGGTACGCACGCCCGCGGAGTCGAGCGCCTTGCGGGCGAGACGGTCGTGCAGTTCGCCCAGCGGCACTCGGGCCCAGCCGATGTCGGCCGCACCCGGGTCGGACAGCAGACCGGTCTTGAACACCATCGCGGCGAGCCCCAGCGAGGCGTCGCCCGCGACCGCGTTGAGAGTGGCGACCCCGACCAGGTCCCACAGGGCCTCGACGGCACGCGCCGACTGGCCGTGAGCGGCCAGCCAGCTGCCGAAGTCAGTTGCGTCCAGGGTCGGATCGGCGAGGTCGAGCCCCTTGAGCGCGAGCGCGGCACGCCCGACCGCGGCCCGCTCGGCGAGCGAGAGGTGCGGATACGTGGCGAGGCTCCGGCCCAGGTGCAGGGGTACGGGCAGCGCGTCGCGCCGCAGCCTGCCGAGCCGCCGGCCCTCGGGCCGTGCGACGTCGAGAACGGGCACGTCGAGACGATCCTGCAACGGTGCCAGCGCCGCCCCCTCGATACGGTCGAGGAACCAGCGGTAGGCGGTGCAACAACGCAGGTACACGTGCTGTCCGTTGTCGACGGTCAGCTCGCCGCGCCGGAAGGAGAAGGCGAGTCCGCCCAGTCTCGGCCTGCCTTCGAGCAGGGTCACATGGACGCCCGCGTCGGCGAGCGCGAGCGCCGCGGTGACACCGGCCAGCCCGCCGCCGACCACCACGGCGGTGCGCCCGGCCCTGCCCGGGGCGGCATGGTGGTCAGCCGGCGGTCGGTCGGACCGCGTGCCGTCGGTCATCGTGCGCCCTCCTGTGCAGGCCCGCCGTGCTGACGGAACGATGCACCGCGGACCGTCGCAGTCAGGGACGCCGCGCCGCGGCGGAGGGTTGCGTGCCGCATGCCGGGGGTGGAGTCCCCCGCACCCAGGGGGTCCATCAGGCGCGCCTCCTGACGGTCCGCCGGGAGCTGTGGCGGGTCACGTGCCGGGTGTCGAGCCCGGACAGGCCGCGCACGGCGACGTACGCCTTCTCGCGTCCGGGCAGCGAGACCCGGCCGCGCAGCACGGCCTCCGGCTCGCGCTCGATGCGGTCGAGCAGCCGGCGGTAGATGCCGGCCATGGCGGCGACACAGGCGCCGCTGCGCCGGTCGAGCATGGGCAGCAGCCGGTAGCCCTCGGCGAAAAGGGCCCGGGCCCGCCGCACTTCGAAGTGCACGAGGCCCGGGAAGTCGGAGCCCTCCGGCGGCGTCGGCCCGTCCAGGCCCGCGGAGCAGCCGAATTTGGCGAGGTCGTCGGCGGGCAGGTAGGTGCGGCCGCCCTCGGCGTCCTCGCGGATGTCCCGGAGGATGTTGGTGAGCTGAAGGGCGAGCCCGAGCGTGTCGGCGTACTCGGGTGCGCGTTCGGCGCCGCGCGCCCCCGGTTCCGTACCGAACACGCCCAGCGAGAGGCGGCCGATGGCGCCGGCCACGCAACGGCAGTACACCTTGAGGTCGTCCCAGGTCTCGTAGGTCTCGCCGCGCACGTCCATCTGGACGCCGTCGATGAGTTCGTCGAGCCCGCCGAGCGGGATCGGGAAGGCCTCGGCGGCGTGGGCGAGGGCGACCGCGACCGGGTCGGTGTGGTCCTCGGCGACCGTGCCCTCGCGGATCCGGGTGAGCAGCGCCCGGGTGTCCTGGAGGCGTTCGGTCTTGACGTCGTCCGCCAGCGCGCCGTCGCCGATGTCGTCGACGCGCCGGGAGAACGCGTACAGCGCCGACATCGCGCGGCGCTTGGGCGTGGGCAGCAGCCTGATGCCGTACGCGAAGTTCCGGGCCTGCTGCCCGGTGACGGCCTCGCAGTAGCGGTAGGCGGCGAGTACCGGTGCGGACACGTGCGGCACAGACTCCACGGTCCGGATCACCCCTCTCCTCGCAGAATCGAGCCCACCTCACGCAGCAGCTGAGCTTTGCCGGGCTTGGGCGGGCCGGGAAGTACGTCGTATTCGGCGGCGGCGATCGCGTGGATCGCCGCCCTTCCCCCCGCCACGAACCCCGCGAGCAGCAGCCTCAGCCTGCCGTGGACGCTACCCACCAGAGGGGCGCCTTCATTCAGGAGATCGCGGGCGCGTTCCGCTTCGTACGCAACCAGTGCGCGCACCGGTGCGCCCGCGGTCGTCATGGCGAGATCCGCCTGCTGGACGTGAAAGCGTTTCAGGTCCTCGGCGGGCAGATAGATCCGGTCGCGGCCGAGGTCCTCGGCGACGTCCTGGAGGTGTTCCACGATCTGGAGAGCGGTGCAGATCCGGTCGGACAGCCGGATCCGCTCGGGGGTGGCGGTGCCGGTGACGGCCAGCACGAGACGGCCGACGGGGTTGGCGGACAGTTCGCAGTAGGCGAGCAGGTCGTCGTAGGTCTCGTAGCGGGTGACGAGCTGGTCCTGGCGGTTGGCGGCGATCAGGCCGAGGAACGGCTCGGGGGTGAGGGAGCGGCGGCGCACGGTCGGCTGGAGGCGGCGCAGCAGGGGGTGGTACGGGGTGGCGTCGAAGACCCGGCGCAGGTCGGTCTCGAAGGCGTCGAGGAGGACGAGGCGGTCCTCGGCCTCGGTGGCCGACACGCCGAGCAGCCGGGCGTCGGCGCCGCCGGGGGCGAGGTCGCCGTCGCCGATGTCGTCGACCAGGCGGGCGAAGCCGTAGACGGCCATGAGGTCGTCGCGCCAGGCGCGGGGCAGGAAGAACGGCGCCACGGGGAAGTTCTCGCCCGCGGCCTTGTCGAGTGTGGCGCGCTCCGTCTCGCGCGCCGTGTCGGTTCCCGTCACCGTGCTCCGCCCGTGGCGGGGACGGCACGTGCTGCGTTGAGCTGGGGAGTTTCCGTAGCCATTGCCGTCACATCTCCCGTTCTACACCGCCGACCCAATACTCACTATTTCGGACACGCCGCCCGGCCCTCCGTGGGGCGGCCCTGGCGGAGGGTGTCGCGTATTATCGCCCCACTTGCCGCTTTCCGGGACCGGTACAGCTTACGTTGTACAACGCAGCGAGGACCCTCGGGGTGTCCTGCGCATCACAACAACACACCGATTGGCGTCAAGATTCCTAACGCCAGCAGGAGTTGACGTTTCCTTTGCAGACGCGGGGCCCCACCGGAAAGGTTCCGGCGGGGCCCTGGCCGAATGTGGTCACTTGCCCGTGAACTTCTCGTACTCCTTGAGGACCTCTTCGGTGGGGCCGTCCATGCGCAACTCGCCGCGCTCCAGCCACAGGACGCGGTTGCAGGTGTCGCGGATGGACTTGTTGTTGTGACTCACCAGGAACACGGTTCCGGCTTCCTTGCGCAGTTCCCGGATGCGTTCCTCGGAGCGCTTCTGGAACTTGCGGTCACCGGTGGCCAGGGCCTCGTCGATCATGAGGACGTCGTGGTCCTTGGCGGCGGCGATGGAGAAGCGCAGGCGGGCGGCCATGCCGGAGGAGTAGGTGCGCATCGGCAGGGTGATGAAGTCGCCCTTCTCGTTGATGCCGGAGAAGTCGACGATCTCCTGGTAGCGCTCCTTGATCTCCTCCCGCGACATGCCCATGGCGAGACCGCCCAGGATGATGTTCCGCTCGCCGGTGAGGTCGTTCATCAGGGCGGCATTGACGCCGAGCAGGGAGGGCTGGCCGTCGGTGTAGACCTTGCCCTTCTCGGCCGGCAGCAGGCCGGCGATGGCCCGCAGCAGGGTGGACTTGCCGGAGCCGTTGGAGCCGATCAGTCCGATGGCCTCGCCCCGGTAGGCGACGAAGGAGACCCCGCGCACGGCGTGCACCTTGCGCACACCCCGCGCCGCGTCGTCGGAGCCTCGCTTGAGGATGCGGCTCAGGGCCGCGGTTGCGCTGCCCTTTCCGGTCTTGGCGCCGTTGACGCGGTAGACGATGTGCAGGTCGTCCGCGATGACGGTGGGCAGGAGCTCCTCGGTGTGCTGGTCAGCCACGGCCGTACCTCTCCTCCGCCTTCCAGAAGTACACGAAGCCGCCGGCGAAGACGACCACGGCCCAGAACAGGGCGATGGCCCACACGTGCGGCGGCAGGTTCGAGGCGCCGTAGCCGTCGATCAGGGCGAAGCGCATGAGGTCCATGTAGACGGCGGCCGGGTTCACCTGGAGCACCCGGGCGATCCACTCGGGACGCCCCTCGAGCATCTTGTTGATCGAGAACATGACGCCGGATGCGTACATCCACGTGCGCAGGACGAACGGCATCAGCTGGGCCAGGTCGGGCGTCTTGGCACCCATGCGGGCCACGATCAGCGCGAGCCCGGTGTTGAACAGGAACTGGAGCGCCAGTACCGGCACGATCAGCAGCCAGGACAGGCCCGGGTAGCTGCCGAAGCCGATCGCCACGACGAACAGCACGAGCATCGAGAACAGCAGCTGCTGGAGCTGCTGCAACGCGAAGGAGACGGGCAGCGAGGCACGCGGGAAGTGCAGGGCGCGCACCAGTCCCAGGTTGCCGGAGATCGCCCGTACACCGGACATGAGCGAGCTCTGGGTGAAGGTGAAGACGAAGACGCCGGTGACCAGGAACGGGATGTACACGTCCTGGGACATGCCCCGGCTGGCGTGCAGGATCAGGCCGAAGATGAAGTAGTACACGGCCGCGTTGAGCAGCGGCGTGGCCACCTGCCAGAGCTGGCCGAGCTTGGCCTGGCTGTACTGGGCGGTCAGCTTCGCCTGGGAGAAGGCGAGGATGAAGTGCCGCCGCCCCCACAGCTGACGGACGTACTCGACGAGCGAGGGCCGGGCGCCGCTGACGGTCAACCCGTACGTGGCGGCGAGCCGTGCCGCCGTCAGTCCCTCGTCGGGCGACGGGGCCGCGCTCACCGCGATGCCGCCGTCGTGCGTTGTCTCACTCACGGGTTGGAAACTTTCGTCTTCGAGTGCTTCGAGTACTTCGTCGAGCTTGTCAGATCACCGGGGGGCGACCCAGTCGCGTGAGTCGCCACACGGTGCGCCACCTCATCGGCCGGCGGGGGCCGCACGGAGTGGTCCAGCCCTCCTTGAACCCGCCGAACCAGGCCTTCAGGGCCGGGCGGGAGGGGCGGCGCAGCAGGGTGAGCAGCATCCAGACCCCGAGGTAGACCGGGACCAGGAGAGCGGGGAGGTTCCGGCGGGCGAGCCAGACCCGGTTGCGGGCGACCATGCGGTGGTAGACCGCGTGCCGCGAGGGCGCGGTCGTCGGGTGGTACAGCACCATGTCGGACCGGTAGTCGATCATCCAGCCCGCGTCGAGGGCCCGCCATGCCAGGTCGGTTTCCTCGTGGGCGTAGAAGAATTCGTCCGGGAGCCCGCCGACTTCGGCGAAGACCCGGGTACGGACGGCGTTGGCGCCGCCGAGGAAGGTGGTGACCCGGGAGGAGCGCATGGGGTCGGAGGCCCGCAGCCGCGGCACGTGGCGGCGCTGGGTGACGCCGGTGTCGGGGTCGGCGATGCGGAAGCTGACGATGCCGAGCTTCGGGTCGGCGGTGAAGGCCTGCCGGCACAGCTCGGCGGTGTCGTGGCCGGCGAGCAGCCCGTCGTCGTCGAGGAAGAGCAATATGTCGACATCGCGGCCGCCGGGCCCGAAGGCCTCTATGCCGACGTTGCGGCCACCGGGGATGCCGAGGTTCTCGGGCAGCTCGATGGTCCGTACGCCCTCGGGGACGTCCGGGACGGGCGAGCCGTTGCCGACGACGACCACCTCGACCCGGTCGCCGTCCTGCTTGGCGACCGAGTCGAGCAGGGCGCGCAGTTCGTCGGGGCGGTTGCCCATGGTGATGATCACCGCGCCGACACGCATGGCCGTGTTCACTTCAGCCTGCTGGAGGCGAGGATGGACACCAGGTGCAGCACGGTCTGGAGCAGCGCGATGCCGGCCAGCACCGCGACGCCGAGCCGGGTGAAGAACAGGTCGCCGCGCACCTGGTCGACGATGGCCAGGACCAGGATGAGCAGGGACGCCTCGATGCCGAGGATCAGCCGGTGGAACTTGAACGCGGCGGCGGCGCGGCGGGCCAGCGCCATGCCGGAGGAGCGCATCTCGGCGGCGGCCTCCTTGACCGGCGGCTTGCCGGCCTGGTGCCGGGCGACGCCGACCAGGTCGGTCTCGGCCTTGATCAGGATCGCGCCGAGGGCGGCCAGCGTGCCGAGGAAGGCCCACAGCCAGTCGATACGGCCGGTGCCCCACAGGTCGGCTGCGCGCAGCCCGAAGCCGACGAGGACCGCGGCGTCGGTGAGGTAGGCGCCGACCCGGTCCAGGTAGACGCCGTTCAGCGAGTACTGCTTCTTCCAGCGCGCGATCTCGCCGTCGACGCAGTCCAGCAGCAGATACATCTGGACGCACACCACGCCGAGGACGGCGCCCGGGATCCCCGGCACGAGCAGTGCCGGGGCCGCGAGCACTCCGAAGACGGTCATCAGGTACGTGAGCTGGTTGGGCGTGACCCTGGTGTTCACCAGGTAGCGGTCGACCCGCAGGGACACCTCACGCATGTAGAGGCGTCCCATCCAGTGCTCACCGCTGCGCCGGTCCTTCACCCCCGCGGGGTGCACGACCGGACGGAGTTCAGCTACCGATGGCCTTGACATAGTCGGCGTAGATGTCCTTGATCTGGTGGGTCTTGAGGTCGAGGTGTTCGATGATCGTGTAGCGGCCTGGCCGGGTCTCCGGGGCGAACTCCACGGCCCGGACGAACTCGTCCACCGTGAAGCCGATCTCCTCCGGCAGCACCGGCAGCCCGTGCCGGCGCAGCACCTCGGCCATGTACGCCGACTCCTCGTGGGCGCCGCGCAGGTACATCGCGAAGGCCGCGCCGAGCCCGCACTGCTCGCCGTGGGCGGCTGCCCGCTTCGGGTAGAGCAGGTCGAAGGCGTGGTTGATCTCGTGGCAGGCCCCGGAGGAGGGACGGGAGTCGCCCGACACGGACATGGCGATACCGGTGAGGACGAGTGCCTCGGCCAGAACCTGGAGGAAGCCGTCGTCGCCGACGCCGCCCGGGTGCCTGAGCACCGCCTCCCCGGCCTGCCGGGCCATGGCGGCGGCGAGGCCGTCGATCTTCTCGCCGTTGACGCGGTTGGACAGCTCCCAGTCCGCGACCGCCGAGATGTTGGAGATGGCGTCGCCGATGCCGGAGCGCACGAAACGGACGGGAGCCTCACGGATCACATTGAGGTCGATGACGACCGCAATCGGGTTCGGCACGCCGTACGAGCCACGCCCGGCGTCGTTGTCGAGTGTCGCGACGGGCGAGCACAGGCCGTCGTGCGCGAGGTTGGTCGCGACGGCGACCAGGGGCAGGCCGACGCGTGCCGCCGCGAACTTGGCGCAGTCGATGATCTTGCCGCCGCCGAGGCCGACGACCGCGTCGTAGCGGCCGGCCTTTATGTCGCTCGCCAGCCGGACCGCGTCGTCGATGGTGCCGCCGTCGACCTCGTACCAGGTGGCGCCGGGCAGCGAGGGGGCGATCCGCTCCCTCAGCCGGGCGCCCGAACCGCCGCTGACGGCGATGGCGAGCCTGCCCGACTGTGAGATCCGCTCGTCCGCGAGCACACACGCCAGGTCGTCGAGGGCACCCGGGCGGATGTCCACGACGACCGGTGAGGGGATGAGCCGGGTCAGTACTGGCACGCGATCTCCCGTCCCCGGGCGAGGTCGTCGTGGTTGTCGATCTCGACCCACGGCACGTCGCCGATCGGCGCCACGTCGATCTTGAAGCCCCGGTTCACCAGTTCCTGGTATCCGTGCTCGTAGAACTGCTGCGGGTCGGTCTCCCAGACCGTCTTCAGCGCGTCGGCGAGCTCCGGTGCCGCGTCGCCCTCGATGAGGGTGACGCCGATGTACTCACCGGTCGCCTCGGCGGGGTCCATCAGCTTGGTGATCTTCCGTACGCCCTTGTCGGGGTCGACGACGACCTTCATCTCCTCGTCGGCGAGGGACTTCACGCTGTCGAGGGCGAGGATGATCTTCTTGCCGTCGCCGCGGGCGGCGAGCAGCGTCTTCTCGACGGAGACCGGGTGGACGGTGTCGCCGTTGGCGAGGATCACGCCGTCCCTCAGGGCGTCACGGCCGCACCACAGGGAGTAGGCGTTGTTCCACTCCTCGGCCTTGTCGTTGTCGATGAGGGTGAGCTTGAGGCCGTACTTGGCCTCCAGCGCCGCCTTGCGCTCGTACACGGCCTCCTTGCGGTAGCCGACGATGACCGCGACCTCGGTCAGGCCGATCTCGGCGAAGTTGCCGAGCGTCAGGTCCAGGACCGTCGGTTCGCCCTCTATGCCCGCGGGGCCCACCGGCACCAGAGCCTTGGGAAGGCTGTCGGTGTAGGGGCGCAGGCGCCGTCCGGCACCGGCCGCCAGCACGAGGCCGATCATGCGGGTTCTCCTTCATCGTGTACGGCTGGGGCCCCTGCGGAGACCCAGAAGCGGATGCTCTCGACGAGCACCACCAGGGCGACGGCCACGGCGAGGACCGTGAGCGCGACCTTGAACTGCGAGGCGGTGAGCAGTGCGGCCAGCACGGTGACCAGCAGCGTCCGCCCTTCCTGCCCCCCGATGGCGCGCACCAGCCAGGCCGGAGGCGCTCCGGCGTTGCCGCGGATGCGGTACACCGTGTCGTAGTGATGGTAGGCGACGGCGCCCACCAGCCCGAAAGCCGCAGGAAGGGCCCCGTTCACGTCCGCTTCGGCCGCCAGTACCAGGACGGTGCCGTACTCGACGGCCCGGAACAGCGGGGGGACCAGCCAGTCGAGGGCGCCCTTGAGGGGCCTGTACAGAGCCTGGCCGGAGGTGACGGCGTAGACGACGGCACCCGCGACGGGCGCCCAGGTGATCCCGGAGAAGAGGGACACGGCGAGCACCGCCGCGCCGCCCAGCGCGACCAGGAGCGGGGCACCGAGGCGGGCACGCGTGACGCGTGCCACGAACGCGGCGAGCGGGCCGTTGTCGGCGAGGTCCGCCAGCGCCTGCGCGGCCCGGTCGGTGCGCCGCGCCTTCCGGGTGACCGAGCGGAGCACCCGGCCCGCCGTGGTGTACGTCGCGGCGAAGGCGCAGCCGATCAGCAGCGCGTAGAAGGTGATGCGGGGGGTGGTGGCCGCCGTGAGGACCGCGATCATGGCCCAGCGTTCGCCGATGGGGAGCACGATCATCCGCCGCAGCCAGACCGTCCAGCCGACGCTGTCGAGCTTGTCGGAGAGGGCGGCGGTGGGGCTGGTGTTGGCGGTGGCGTCGTGGTTGGCCTCGTTGAAGGAGAAGTCGACGACGTGCCGGCAGGTCTGGAGGACCATCGCGCCGAGCGCGAGCGCCCACACGTCATCACCTCCCCCACTGCCGCTCGCGGCCGATGCGCCGAGGGCGAGGCCGGCGTAGTAGGCGTACTCCTTGGCCCGGTCGAAGGTGGCGTCCAGCCAGGCGCCGAGCGTGGAGTACTGGAGCGAGTAACGGGCCAGTTGGCCGTCCGTGCAGTCCAGGACGAAGGAGGCGATGAGCAGCACGCCCGCGGCGACGAAGCCCGCGCGGGTGCCGGTGGCCGCGCAGCCCGCGGCTATCAGGGCGGTGAGCAGGGAGGCGGTGGTGACCTGGTTGGGGGTCAGGCCCCGGCGGGCGCACCAGCGGGCGATGTAGCGCGAGTAGGGGCTGATGAAGAACGTGGTGAAGAAGCCGTCGCGGGCCTTCACGGCCGACTTCAGGCGTACCGCCTCGTCGTCGACGGCGGCGACGGCCTGCCGGGCCTCGCCCAGGGCCTGCGGGTCGGCGGGGACGGCGGCGACCAGGCTGCCGAGCTCGGGGCGGTGCACCTCGGTGCCGTCGGCGTCGAGGGCGAGGGCGAGGCGGTCGGCGAGGCTGTCCACGGCGAGGGCCGTGCCGCCGCCCGCGGAGGTCTCCCGCGCGATCGCCCGGGTCAGCGCCTGCCGGCCGGCCGGCAGGGCGGTGACGGCGCCGTGGACGGCGGCGAGCGGGAAGCGGGGGTCGGTGAGGCCGAGGCGGAGCGCGTGCGGGTGGCCCACGAAGCGGGCGTCGACGACGGCCACGCGTTCCTGGGCGGGGACGGCCGCGAGGAGTGTCTCGGTGTCGGAGGCGTCGGTGGCCGTGAGCACCTCGAAGCCGAGGGACCGCAGATCGCTCTCGAGCGACGATCCGGGGACCGGCTGACCGGTCACGATGGCGGTCGACAACCGAACTCACTCCCTGGGTGCCGACGCGTGAGCGCCGGTCGTCTGCATGATGGGGCGCCGCTTGCCTGGGCACCCGGGCGGCATGTCGGCAGAGGCTATCGGATGACGACAAGCCCGTGTTCACCGCCCGTTCACGGGCCGGTCGGCACGGTCTGCATCGGCCTTTGCCGCGATCATCATCGGTGATCCGGGGGCCACCCCACAAACCGCGGCCGGTGCGGGGACACGCCGGTGGCGGGCATCCGGGACATTGGGGACGGCCCGTGCCGGTCGGCATAGGGTGGGCGACCATGACGTGGCTGATCACCGGCGGTGCCGGATACATCGGGGCTCATGTGGCGCGGGCCATGACCGGCGCCGGGGAGCGCGTCGTCGCGCTGGACGACCTCTCGGCCGGGGTGCCCGCACGGCTCCCGGCAGGCGTGCCGCTGGTCGAGGGCTGCGTGACGGACGGGGACCTGCTGGGCCGGGTCCTCGCCGAGCACGCGGTGACGGGCGTGATCCACCTCGCGGCGCGCAAGCAGGTCGCGGAGTCGGTGGCGCAGCCGGCCCGCTACTACCGGGAGAACGTCGGCGGACTCGCCACGCTCCTGGAGGCGGTCGCCGCGGCCGGGATCGAACGCTTCGTGTTCTCCTCGTCGGCGGCCGTCTACGGCAACCCGGACGTGGACCTGATCACCGAGGAAACCCCGTGCGCGCCGGTGAACGCCTACGGCGAGACCAAGCTCGCCGGGGAGTGGCTGGTGCGGGCGGCGGGGCGGGCGCACGGCATCACGACCGTCTGCCTGCGCTACTTCAACGTGGCGGGCGCGGCCGCGCCGGAGCTCGCGGACACCGGTGTGTTCAACATAGTGCCCATGGTGTTCGACCGGCTCACCCGCGACGCGGCCCCGCGGATCTTCGGCGACGACTATCCGACGCCGGACGGCACCTGCGTCCGTGACTACATCCATGTCGCCGACCTGGGCGAGGCGCACCTGGCGGCGGCCCGGCGGCTGGCCGAGGGGGCCCTGACCGGCGACCTGACGGTGAACATCGGCCGGGGCGAGGGTGTCTCGGTGCGTGAGCTGGTCTCGGTCATCGGTGAGGTCACCGGCGACCGGCGTCCGCCCGTCGTGGAGGGGCGGCGCCCCGGGGACGCGCCGCGCGCGGTCGCCTCGGCCGAACGGGCCGCGGAGGCACTGGGCTGGCGGGCGCGGCGCGGGGTGCGCGCGATGGTGGAGTCGGCCTGGGAGGGGTGGCGGTCGCACCGCGGCGACGTTCCCGCGCCGGTGCGCTGAGGGTGCCCTGACCTGGGAATCGTTTCCGCAGGTCAGGGCACATGACAACGGTGTTCAGTACCGCGTTGCCGGATACCCCCCACCCGTAGTTGACTGTGAGCTCGGACGGACACACGGAAGGGCCGACGGCATGGGGGCAGGGCACGATCACGGGCACGCGCACACGCACGCGCCGCCCACCGGGACGGCGGCGGCGGCGTATCGCGGCACGCTGCGCGTCGCGCTGTCGATCACGCTCGCCGTCATGGTGGTCGAGGTCGTCGGCGGTCTGGCCGCCGACTCCCTCGCCCTCATCGCGGACGCGGCGCACATGGCCACCGACGCGCTGGGCCTGGGCATGGCCCTGCTCGCGATCCACTTCGCCAATCGTCCGCCGAGCACCAACCGCACCTTCGGCTACGCCCGCGCCGAGATCCTGGCCGCCCTGGCCAACTGTCTGCTGCTGCTCGGCGTCGGCGGCTACGTCCTGTACGAGGCCGTCCAGCGGTTCCTGACCCCGGCCGGCACCGAGGGCGGGCTGATGATCGTGTTCGGTGCGATCGGCCTGGTCGCGAACATGATCTCGCTCACGCTGCTGATGCGGGGCCAGAAGGAGAGCCTGAACGTGCGCGGCGCGTTCCTGGAGGTGGCCGCGGACGCGCTGGGCTCGCTCGCGGTGATCGTCTCGGCGGCTGTGATCCTGACCACCGGCTGGGAGGCCGCGGACCCGGTCGCCTCGCTGATCATCGGGGTGATGATCGTGCCGCGTACGGTCAAGCTGCTGCGCGAGACCCTCGACGTGCTGCTGGAGGCGGCCCCGAAGGACGTCGACATGGCGGAGGTACGGGCGCACATCCTGGCCCTGGACGGCGTCGAGGATGTGCACGACCTGCACGCCTGGACCATCACCTCCGGGCTGCCGGTGCTCTCCGCGCACGTGGTGGTCCGCTCGGACGCGCTCAGCGCCATCGGCCACGAGAAGATGCTGCACGAGCTCCAGCACTGCCTGGGCGACCACTTCGACGTGGAGCACTGCACCTTCCAGCTGGAGCCGAGCGGGCACGCGGAGCACGAGGCGCGGCTGTGCCACTGACGGCATCCCGGTGACGGCGGGCCGCTGACGTCGGACGCCGCCGCGGGCCACTCGGCGGCCACTCGGGGGCGCCGCCGGTGGAACGCGTGGTCCCAAGTACTCCGGCGTCCTTGTGTTCGGGGCACCCACGGGCGGTTCCCGGCCATAGCCGCAGGGCACGCTCACCTACCGGGTCCCGCTTCCGGTGTCCGGCCGGGGCGACCGCCGGCCGCGCCCCGCGCGGACATGCGGACGTGCCGGGAAGTGACGGGAGTGCCGGATTCGTACGGCAGACTTGAGGTGCGAAGACCGAGGCGAAGGATGGGTATGCCGATCACACCTGCCACCGCGACGCACAGTTCGTCGAACGGCACCGCAGAGGCGATTTTGCTGGAACTGGTCGACGAGGACGGCGTGACGATCGGCACCGCGGAGAAGCTCGCCGCCCACCAGCCGCCGGGACAGCTGCACCGCGCGTTCTCCGTCTTCCTCTTCGACGAGCAGGGCCGGCTGCTGCTCCAGCGGCGGGCGCTCGGCAAGTACCACTCCCCCGGTGTGTGGTCCAACACCTGCTGCGGCCACCCCTACCCCGGTGAGGCGCCCTTCGCGGCGGCCGCCCGGCGCACGTACGAGGAGCTCGGCGTGTCGCCGTCGCTGCTCGCCGAGGCGGGCACGGTCCGCTACAACCACCCGGATCCGGCCTCGGGCCTGGTGGAGCAGGAGTACAACCACCTGTTCGTCGGCCTGGTGCAGACCCCGCCCGCGCCGGATGCGCAGGAGGTCGGCGCGACCGCCTTCGTGACCCCGGCCGAACTGAAGGAGCGGCACGCGGCCGACACCTTCTCGTCCTGGTTCATGACCGTTCTGGACGCGGCCCGCCCGGCGGTCAGAGAGCTGACGGGACCGTCCGCGGGCTGGTGAGGCGGCTCACGGGAGCCGCGCGGGACCGAGCGGCGGTTTGAGCGGCATGGCGGCCCAGATCACCTTGCCGCCGCCCGCCGTGTGCTCCACGTCCACCACCCCGCCCGCCTCCTGGGCCACCTCGCGGACCAGGAGCAGGCCCCGGCCGCCGGTCTGCCCGTGATCGGCCTCCAGGGCGGTGGGGCGGTAGGGATGGTTGTCCTCCACCGACACCCGCACCCACTCGGCACCGACGGCGATCTCCACGGCGAGCGTCGGCGACAGCAGCGCGGCGTGCTTGACCGCGTTGGTGACCAGCTCGGAGACGATCAGCAGCAGCCCATGGAACAGGTCGTCGGAGACCGGCACACCCTGGCGGTGGAGCAGGTCCCGTACAGCGTGCCGCGCCTGCGGGACCGAGGCGTCGACGGCGGGGGCGGTGAACCGCCAGACTCCCTCGTAGGGCAGTGGCTCCGGCGGGCGCCGGTCGCCTCCCTCTGGGCGCGGGGCCGCCCCACGCCCGTGGTTCTCCATCGTCCGGTCGCCACCCTCGCGCTCGATTGTCACCACACGTCGAGTGTTGGTAACGATGCGCTCCGCCCCGCGGAACTGAACACAAGTCAGCAGATTTCGGATGGTTTCCGATCGTTGTGCTGCCAGTGGTGAACGGGTTTGACGCGTTCGGCGGCAGCCGTACGACCGGCGGTCCGGCGGAGCCGGATAGCATCCGCCACATGGAGCCCCAGCTGCTGCACGGTGTGACCGGCTCGGTCGCCACCGTCGTCGTCCATCATCCCGCCAAGCGCAATGCCATGACGGCCCCGATGTGGCGGGCGCTGCCGCCGCTGCTGGACGCGCTGGCCGCCGACCCCGCCGTGCGGGCGCTGGTGCTCACCGGTGAGGGCGGCACCTTCTGCGCCGGGGCGGACATCTCGGCCCTGCGCGGCTCGGCCGACGAGGCGCAGGGACTCGCCGTGCGCGCCGAGGAGGCCCTCGCGGCGTTCCCGAAGCCGACGCTGGCGGCCGTCCGCGGGCACTGTGTGGGCGGCGGGGCACAGCTCGCGGCGGCCTGCGACCTGCGGTTCGCCGAGGAGGGGGCGCTGTTCGGGGTGACGCCCGCGAAGCTCGGCATCGTCTATCCGGCCTCCGCCACGCGCCGGCTGGTGTCGCTGGTGGGCCCGGCCACCGCCAAGTACCTGCTGTTCTCCGGCGAGTTGATCGACACGGCCCGCGCGCTGCGCACGGGCTTCGTCGACGAGGTGCTGCCGGAAGGAGAACTCGGCAAGCGGGTCGCGGAGTTCACCCGGATCCTGGTCTCCCGCTCACAGCTGACGCAGGCCGCGGCGAAGGAGTTCGCGGACGGGCGCACGGACCGGGACGGGTACTGGACCGGGCAGATGCGCTCGAGCGGCGACACCGCGGAGGGGGTCGCCGCCTTCCTGGAGCGCCGGCCGCCGCGCTTCACCTGGAGTGTGCCTACGTCAGGCTGAACCGGCCGCCGGTGCGGAACTCCTCGACGAGGTGCGCGGGCGCCTTGGCGGGCGATCCGGCGTCGTAGGGCGGCTGCGGGTCGTACTCCGTCAGCAGCTGGACGGCCTGGGCGTGTTCGTCGCCCGCGATCCGGCCGAGCAGGGTGAGCCCCATGTCGATACCGGAGGAGACCCCGGCGGCCGTGACGTACTTGCCGTCGGTCACCACCCGCTCGCCGGTCGGTTCGGCGCCGTACTGCCGCAGGAAGTCGAGGGCGAGCCAGTGGGAGGTGGCGCGGCGGCCGTCGAGGAGGCCCGCGGCGGCGAGCAGCAGGGAGCCCGAGCAGACGGAGGTCGTCCAGGTGCTGGTCGCGTCGGCGGCCCGCAGCCAGGCGAGGAGGGCCTCGTTCTCGATCTCGGTGAAGGTACCGGGGCCGCCGGCCACCACGATGACGTCGGGGTCGGGCACCTCGTGCAGGGCCTTGTCCGCGGTGACGGCGAGGAAGCCCGTGTCGGTGCGCACGGGGCCCGGCCGCTCGGCGACGAAGTCGACGCGTGCGTCCGGGAGGCGGCTGAGGATCTCGTACGGCCCCACGGCGTCCAGGGCGGTGAAACGGTCGTAGACGACCATGGCGATCTGCATGGGATGTCCTTTCGGGACAGTCGTGACAGCCGGACAGTCGGGACGGTCGAGGTGGCCGGGGTGGCCGGACATTCGGGGTGGCCGGGGCCGCCGGGACTTTCGGGACCGCCGGGACGGTCAGGACGCGGCGGCGGGCCGGAAGCGGCGGCGGTACTCGGCCGGGGACGCGCCGAGGGCCTTGACGAAGGCACGGCGCATGGCCTCGGGGGTGCCGTAACCGCTGGCCCGGGAGATCTCCTCGACGCCGTCGCCGGTGTCCTCCAGCAGGCGGCGGGCGTGTTCGAGCCGTACCCGGTCGACGTAGCGGCCGGGGGTGGTGCCGGTCTCGTGCTGGAAGGCGCGGGCGAAGTGGCGGGGCGAGAGGCGGGCGCGGGCGGCGAGGGACTCCACGGTGAGGTCGTCGGCGGGGTGCTCGGTGATCCACCGCTGGACCTCCCGCAGCGGCTCGCGCTGTGCGGTCTGGGCGGCGAGCTGGGCGCTGAACTGGGCCTGGTTGCCCGGTCTGCGCAGGAAGACCACCAGATGGCGGGCGATGACAAGTGCTGTCTCTCGCCCCAGGTCCTCCTCGACCAGGGCCAGGGCGAGATCGATGCCCGAGGTGACGCCGGCGGAGGTGGAGACCCGTCCGTCGCGCACGTAGACGGGGTCGGGGTCGACCTGCACGGCCGGGTGGTCACGGGCGAGTTTGTCGCAGTACGCCCAGTGGGTCGTGGCGCGCCTGCCGTCCAGCAGGCCGGCGCGGGCGAGCAGCACCGCGCCGGTGCACACGGAGACCAGGCGGGTGGCGCGCGGTCCGTTCTCGCGCAGCCAGCCGGTCAGCCGCGGATCGGGCTCCCGGGTGCCCTGTCCGCCGGGCACGAGCAGCGTGTGCGTCCCGGCCGCCTCCGGCAGCGCCTGGTCCGGTACGAGGGTCAGGCCGCTGGAGGTGCGCACGGGTGCTCCGTCCAGGGAGGCCGTCCGGATGCGGTAGCTGCCCGGGGTGCGCATCTCGGCCCCGGCGAAGACCTCCACCGGGCCGGTGACGTCCAGGCTCTGGACGCCGTCGAAGAGGAGGACGAGAACGGATCGCTGCGTCATGCCACCGATTCTTCAAAGGCGCGCGGATGGCCGCAATGACGAGCTTCCCACCTTTCCTGCCATCCGGCGCGGGCCTCCTCCCGGAGGTACCGACCGGTCGGTAACGTGCGGTCCATGACTACTGTCGCCCTCGGCCCGCGCGCGGGCCGCCGCTGCCACACCGTGCTCAACTCCCTGCACTCCGCCCACTACTTCTCGCCCGACCTGGGGCGCGAACTGGGCGCCGTGGGGATCACGAACCCCCGGGCGGTGAACTTCGCGGTGCGGGCCGCCGCCCTCGGGCCGGTCGGCGCCGGCACGGTGACCGCGACGTTCTACAACTACAAGTACGAGCTCGTGGCGCGCCATGTGCCCTCCGTCTGGGAGACCGCGGCGCCCGGCCCGGTGCTGGCGGCACGCGCGCGTGCCGTCGACGCGACACTGCGCCGTCTGCTCGGCGAGGAGGCCGTGACCTCGGCGGAGATGACGGAGGCCGCGCGGCTGGCCCTGCGTGCCGCCGAGGCCTGCTCCCGCTCCGGCCGCCCGCTGTACGCCGCCCACGCCGACCTGCCGGTCCCCGAGGAGCCGCACCTGGCCTACTGGCACGCGGCCACCCTGCTGCGCGAGCACCGGGGCGACGGGCACCTGGCGGTGCTGACGGCCGCCGGACTCGACGGCCTGGAGGCTCTGGTGACCCACACGGCGACCGGCAGGGGCATCACCCCGAAGTGGGTCTTCGTCACCCGCGGCTGGAGCCGGGAGGAGTGGGACGCGGCGGCCGGGCGGCTCCGGGAGCGCGGGCTGCTGGACGGCGAGGGCGAGCTGACCGAGCGGGGCGTCGCGCTGCGCGAGGAGATCGAGCGCGAGACGGACCGCCTCGACGGGGCCCCGTACGAGCACCTGGGAGCGGAGGGCGTCACGCGGCTCACGGAGCTCGGCAGGGCCTTCGCCGGCGCGGCGCTGGCGGCTGGTGCCTTCCCCGCGGACCTGATCGGCAAGGGCTGAGCCGCAGGCTGGGCGTGGGGGCGGGCATGCCGGGCCGCCGCCGAGGTACCCGGACTCTCCCGGCCGGAGCGGCCGGGAGACGAAAGGGGAAAGTCCGTGTTCCGTGCGATCGCAGACGTACTGCGCCAGATCGGTGGCGCCATCGCCACTGTCGTGACGCTGCCGTTCCGGGCCCTGGCGCGGCTGTTCGGCGGCGCGTCGAGCTCGGCGCGGGGCCACAGGGCCTGACGGCGGCGCGCCCGCCCCGCCGGGTGCCGCCCTGATCCCCGGTTGTCGGCGTCACCTGCCACAATTGCCGCGCAACCTCAGTGGAGAAGGCGGTACGGGATCGTGACGACACCCGGATCCAGCGGGTCCATCAACGTAGGGTCCATCGAAGGCAGGATCGCCGAGGAACTCGGCGTACGGGAGCGGCAGGTGAAGGCCGCGGTGGAACTGCTCGACGGCGGTTCCACGGTGCCCTTCATCGCCCGCTACCGCAAGGAAGCGACCGAGATGCTCGACGACGCGCAACTGCGCACGATCGAGGAGCGGCTGCGCTACCTGCGGGAGCTCGAGGAGCGGCGGGCGGCGATCCTGGAATCGGTGCGCGAGCAGGGCAAGCTCACCGACGAGCTCGAGGCGCAGATCCGTGGTGCGGAGACCAAGGCGCGCCTGGAGGACATCTACCTGCCGTACAAGCCGAAGCGGCGCACCAAGGCGCAGATCGCGCGCGAGGCGGGCCTGGAGCCGCTGGCCGAAGGGCTGCTGGGCGACCCGGGTGTCGAACCCCTCGCCGCGGCCGCCGCGTTCGTCGACGCCGACAAGGGCGTCGCCGACCCGCAGGCCGCGCTCGACGGCGCGCGGGCGATCCTCACCGAGCGGTTCTCGGAGGACGCCGACCTGATCGGCGAGCTGCGCGAGCGGATGTGGGTGCGCGGGCGGCTGGCCGCCAGGGTGCGGGACGGCAAGGAGGAGGCGGGCGCCAAGTTCGCCGACTACTTCGACTTCGCCGAGCCCTTCACCGACCTGCCCTCGCACCGCATCCTCGCCATGCTGCGCGGGGAGAAGGAGGAGGTCCTGGACCTCGTCCTGGAGCCGGAGGAGCCGGCCGAATCCTCATCGGTCCCTTCGTCGTACGAGGGGATCATCGCACACAAGTTCGGGATCGGCGATCGCGGACGTCCCGGTGACAAGTGGCTGACCGACACGGTCCGCTGGGCCTGGCGCACCCGCATCCTGGTGCACCTCGGCATCGATCTGCGCCTCAGGCTGCGCACGGCCGCCGAGGACGAGGCGGTGAACGTGTTCGCGGCGAACCTGCGCGACCTGCTGCTCGCCGCCCCGGCGGGCACGCGCGCGACGCTGGGCCTGGACCCGGGCTTCCGTACGGGCGTGAAGGTGGCCGTGGTCGACGCGACCGGCAAGGTCGTGGCCACCGACGTCATCTACCCGCACGTCCCGGCCAACAAGTGGGACGAGGCCCTCGCGAAGCTGGCCCGTCTGGCGAAGGAGCACGCCGTCGAGCTGGTGGCGATCGGCAACGGCACCGCGTCCCGGGAGACCGACAAGCTCGCCGGTGAACTCATCGCGAAGCACCCGGAGCTGAAGCTCACCAAGGTGATGGTGTCCGAGGCGGGCGCATCCGTGTACTCGGCCTCCGCCTTCGCCTCGCAGGAGCTGCCCGACATGGACGTGTCGCTGCGCGGAGCGGTGTCGATCGCCCGCCGCCTCCAGGACCCGCTGGCCGAGCTCGTGAAGATCGACCCGAAGTCGATCGGCGTCGGCCAGTACCAGCACGACCTGTCCGAGGTGAAGCTGTCGCGTTCGCTGGACGCGGTGGTGGAGGACTGTGTGAACGGCGTGGGTGTGGACGTGAACACGGCGTCGGCCCCGCTGCTGGCCCGGGTCTCCGGCATCACCTCCGGGCTCGCGGAGAACATCGTGGCGCACCGGGACGCGAACGGCCCGTTCACGTCGCGCACCGAGCTGAAGAAGGTGGCCCGGCTGGGCCCGAAGGCGTACGAGCAGTGCGCGGGCTTCCTCCGCATCCGCGGCGGCGACCCGCTGGACGCCTCCAGCGTGCACCCGGAGGCCTATCCGGTGGTGCGCCGCATGGTGAAGACGACGGGGCAGGAGGTCGCCTCCCTCATCGGCAACACCGGTGTGCTGCGGTCCATGCGGCCGGCCGACTTCGTGGACGACACCTTCGGTCTGCCGACGGTCACCGACATCCTGAAGGAGCTGGAGAAGCCGGGGCGCGACCCGCGTCCCGCCTTCAAGACGGCCGTCTTCAAAGAGGGTGTGGAGAAGATCTCCGATCTGTCCTCCGGGATGGTCCTGGAGGGCGTCGTGACGAACGTGGCGGCCTTCGGGGCGTTCGTGGACGTCGGCGTCCACCAGGACGGTCTCGTGCACGTCTCCGCGATGTCGCGGACGTTCGTGAAGGACCCGCGCGATGTCGTGAAGCCCGGTGACATCGTCAAGGTGAAGGTCCTCGACGTGGACATCCCGCGCAAGCGGATCTCGCTGACCCTGCGCCTGGACGACGAGGCCGCGCCGCAGGACAAGCAGCAGGGCGGCGGCGAGCGGCGGCAGCGCGGCGGACGGCCGCCGCAGCAGCGCCAGGCCCGCGGGGGCGGTGGCGGTGGCGGCGGCTCGCGCCAGGCTCCCCCGCCGCCCGCCAACAGCGCGATGGCCGACGCGCTGCGGCGCGCGGGGCTGCTCGACCCGAAGAACGGGCGGCGCTGAGCACCCGGGGCCGGGCCTTTTGCGAGGAAGCGCCCGGCCCCGAGGAAAACCGGTGGTCCGGCAGATCGTCCGGCGGCGACACTGACCCCATGCCCGCAACCGGTCCCAAGGCCGACCTCCAGGTATACCTCCAGGACGCCCGCGATGTGCTGCTGTGGAAGCTGGACGGCCTGTCCGAGTACGACGTCCGGCGGCCCCTCACCCCCACCGGCACCAATCTGCTCGGACTCGTCAAGCATCTCGCCGGTGCCGAGGCGCTGTACTTCGGCGCGACCTTCGGGCGGCCCTTCGACGACGGGCCCGCACTGTGGATCACCGGGGACGCCGAGCCGGACGCGGACCTGTGGGCGCGGCCCGAGGAGACCCGGGAGGAGATCACCGGCCTGTACCGGCGTGCGTGGGCCCACTCGGACGAGACGATCACCGCGCTGCCCCTGGACGCGGTAGGCCAGGTGCCCGGTGGGCCGGGGAACGACATCACGCTCCACCGCGTCCTCACCCACATGGTCGCCGAGACCCAGCGGCATGCCGGGCACGCCGACATCGTCCGGGAACTGATCGACGGAGCGGCGGGGCAGCGCGAGAAGGGCCTCAACATGTCTCCCGGCAACGCCGAGGCACGGCAGGCGCACCGCAGCCGTGTGGAGGAGGCGGCCAGGGCGGCGCGACTCCGGTACGCCTAGCGCTCCGTCACCTTGCCGGCCGCGACCTCCAGGCGGCGGGTCACCCGTACCGCGTCCAGCATCCGCCGGTCGTGGGTGACCAGGAGGAGCGTGCCCTCGTAGGAGTCGAGGGCCGACTCCAGTTGTTCGATGGCGGGCAGGTCGAGGTGGTTCGTCGGCTCGTCCAGGACGAGGAGGTTGACGCCGCGGCCCTGAAGCAGGGCCAGGGCGGCCCGGGTGCGTTCGCCCGGGGAGAGGCTCGCGGCCGGGCGCAGCACATGGTCCGACCTCAGGCCGAACTTGGCCAGCAGGGTGCGCACCTCGGCCGGCTCGGTGTCGGGGACGGCCGCGCAGAAGGCGTCCAGCAGGGCCTGCGGACCGTGGAACAGCCCGCGGGCCTGGTCGACCTCGCCAACCAGGACGCCCGAACCGAGCGCCGCGTGCCCGGCGTCCAGGGGGGTCCGGCCGAGCAGCGCGCCGAGCAGGGTGGACTTGCCCGCGCCGTTGGCACCGGTGACCGCGACCCGGTCCGCCCAGTCGATCTGGAGGGAGACCGGGCCGAAGGTGAAGCCGCCGCGCCGTACCTCCGCGTCCCGCAGTGAGGCCACGACCGAGCCGGAGCGCGGGGCCGCCGCGATCTCCATGCGCAGTTCCCACTCCTTGCGGGGCTCCTCGACCACATCGAGGCGCTCGATCATGCGCTGGGTCTGGCGGGCCTTCGCGGCCTGCTTCTCGCTGGCCTCGCTGCGGAACTTGCGGCCGATCTTGTCGTTGTCGTTGCCCGCCTTGCGGCGCGCGTTCTTCACGCCCTTGTCCATCCAGGCGCGCTGCGTCTGCGCCCGGTCCTGGAGGGCCGCCTTCTTGTCGGCGTACTCCTCGTAGTCCTCCCGGGCGTGCCGACGGGCCGTCTCGCGTTCCTCCAGGTAGCCCTCGTAGCCGCCGCCGTAGAGGTTGATCCGGTGCTGGGCGAGGTCGAGTTCGAGGACCTTGGTGACCGTGCGGGTGAGGAACTCGCGGTCGTGGCTGACGACGACGGTGCCGGCGCGCAGTCCGGTGACGAAGCGTTCGAGGCGCTCCAGGCCGTCCAGGTCGAGGTCGTTGGTGGGCTCGTCGAGCAGGAACACGTCGTAGCGGGACAGCAGCAGTGAGGCGAGACCCGCGCGGGCCGCCTGGCCGCCGGAGAGGGAGGTCATCGCCTGATCCAGGTCCACGGCCAGGCCGAGCGAGTCGGCTACCTCCTCGGCCCGCTCTTCCAGGTCGGCGCCGCCCAGGCCCAGCCAGCGCTCCAGGCTCGCCGCGTAGGCGTCGTCGGCGCCGGGCGCGCCCTCGACGAGTGCCTCGGTGGCCTCGTCCATCGTCCGCTGGGCCTCGGCGACGCCGGTGCGGCGGGCCAGGAACTCCCGCACGGTCTCACCGGGCCGGCGCTCCGGCTCCTGCGGGAGATGTCCCACGGTCGCCGTGGGCGGGGAGAGCCTGAGCTCGCCTTCTTCGGGCACGGCCAGTCCGGCGAGCATCCGCAGCAGCGTGGACTTGCCCGCTCCGTTGGCCCCGACGAGCCCGATCACGTCCCCGGGGGCGACGACGAGGTCGAGGCCGGAGAAGAGCGAGCGGTCGCCGTGGCCGGCGGCGAGGTTCTTGGCGACGAGGGTGGCAGTCATCAGAACGCCGATCCTAACGGCCCGGCCGCCCGCCGCTCAGCCGGGATTTCCCGCGCGTCACCGCCGCCACCAGCACGCTCCCCGACGTCCGGGCCACCACGAAGGCCTCCCCCTTCACCGTCTTCGCGTCCAGCGCGATGCGGTGCCGCCCGCTCTCCAGCACTCCGTCGAAGACGTCGTGGGCGTGGGTCCGGGAGAGCCGGTCGAGACGGTACGCGGTCAGGCGCACCCGGCAGGGCGAGGCGACCTGGACGTCCGCCTCGCCGCCACCGGCCGCCAGGTCGGCCGCGAGGCGGGTCAGGCGGCGCTGTGCGAGGGGGCCGCGGTCCAGGGCCTGTTCGACCTGCGCGACGAGCAGCGGGACGATCGGGGCGAGGCCGTCGACGAAGACCGCGGCGATCCCGGCGCGCTCGAACACCCGGCGGGCGGCGGCCCGTTCGTCCTCGCCGAGGGCGGGGCCGCAGGCGACGGCGCCGTACGGGCGCAGCTCCTCGGCGGGCACGTCGTCGACGTCGCCGGCGATGTCGGCGCCGATGCCGGTGGAGCGCAGGGCGGCGGCGAGCCTGGCGAGCAGGGCGACGCGGGCGCCGATCAGCAGGACGCGGCGGCCGGGCGCCGCGCCGGGGCCCACGCCGGGGCAGTCGGCGTCGCTGTCGAGCAGGGCGCCCAGGGCCGCCCGGTACTCGGGCCCGTGGAAGCGGAACGGCCCTACGCCGTGGTAGCCGTTGAACTCGAGGTCCGCGTCATCGTCCGTCTGCCAGGCGAAGTCCCGCCAGACGTAGTCGTCGCCGTCCCGTTCGATGACGGCGGTGACCGCGCCGCACGCCAGGTCCGCGCACTCGGGGCAGCCGTAGATGACGAACCGGCCGTCCGGGAGCGGCGCCCCGTTCTCCAGCAGCAGGCCGCGGACCTGCGCGGTGAAGATCGCGGGCGGCACGTCGGAGGCGAGCGGGGAGACGGCGTCGAGGTCGGAGAGCCGCAGCAGCAGCGGACGGCCGTCGACCACGAAGTCCAGGAAGTCCCGGTGGAGCTGGTAGCCGCCGTCGGCGAGGACACCGCCGGCGCGCGTCGCCGGTGCCAGGCCGAAGGTCGCGTGTGCGGCAGACATGCCGTGAGTATTCCCAGAGCGGGACGGATCTGAGCGCTGCATGACATATTCCGCTACCGCCATGCGCTACCGCCGTCGCGCCCGGGTGGCGGCCGGGCCGGTTCGCCCGGCCGCCTGAGCCCGTCAGCTGCCGGGAACGTGCCGGCCGGCGCGCGGTGCTCCCACGCCGTCCAGGGTGGTGGCCTTCGGCGCGGCGGACGTGCTGCCCGAGGTGGCGCGGGTGAACGCGGCGGCGCCGCCGACGAGCGGCACCCGGGCCGACGTACGGGCCAGGTCCAGGGTGAGCTTCGGGGTGGTGGACGGCGGATCGATGAGGTCCTTGTCCGTGCCCGCGACGATCAGCGCCAGGCGGTGGCCCTCGGGGACGACGTGGTCGGTGGCCGCGAGGTCGAGCGTGATGGTGTACGCCTTGCCCGGAGTGAGCGGGACGCCCTTGCGGTCGGAGGCGTAGTTGCCGAGGTCGGCCCAGCCGCGGCTGAGGACCGTGTAGCCAACGGCGGCCGTCTTCGCCCGGGTCGCCTTGAAGCAGGCGCTGTCCCCGGCGGTGCTCGCGCCCCAGCAGGTGCGGTCGGTGAGCGTGGTGATGCCCTCGGCGGCGTCCGCGTAGTCCCGGATCGTGTCGGGGCCGAGGTCGACGAGGACGGCGGACAGGTGGGCCGTCGAGGTGGTCGGGGTGGCGGTGACGGTGACCTTGGAGGAGCCGGACAGTCGGAGGTCACGGGTGAGCGGCCGGGTGACGAAACCGGCCTTCTCGGCGGTCGGCCGGGTGATCCGCGCGGCCCAGTCGGTCTCGCTCAGCCGCGGGTCGTCGGTGAAGGTCTCGGTGCCGGAGCCCTTGCGCAGGCCGAGAGTGCCGACGCCCGCCTGCGGGCCGGTGGCCGGGCGCAGCGTGGTGGCCCGCGTGGTGCGCGGCGGCCAGATCTTCGAGGTGGCCCACTGGTCGGGGTGGCGCTCGATGTCGGCCATCGGCTCGCGGTCGATGCCGTTGGCGTAGCCGAGGAGTTCGTGGTCGAACCAGCGGTGCAGGGTCTCGACCCAGTCGGCGCGCCGGTAGTCGAAGGGGTCGACGTGCCCGGTCTGGGAGAGCCAGATCTTGCGCTCGACGCCGTGCTTCGCGAGGGCGTCCCACCACTGGCCGAAGTGCTTGGTGCGGACGTTGAGGTCCTGCATGCCGTGCACGAGGAAGACGCTCGCCCGTACCTTGCCCGCGTCCTTGACGTAGTCGCGCTCGGTCCACAGGGACGTCCGGTCGCCGGTGCGCGGGGCTCCGTCGATCAGCTTCTGCTGGACGGCGGCGCACTTCGCGTGGGCGCCGTCGCTCTCCACCGCGTCGGACAGCGCGTCGGGGCCGGAGTCGTACAGCGGGGCGCCCTTGGCGAAGTAGTAGTCGTACCAGGAGGAGATGGCGCTGATCGGCACGATCGTCTTCAGTCCCTTGACGCCGGTGGCGGCGACGCCGTTGGCGATGGTGCCGTCCCAGCTCTTGCCGATCATGCCGGTGCGGCCGTTGGTCCAGGTCGCCTTGACGGTGGTGGTGCCGGTGCGGCTGGTGTAGGCGCGGGCGCGGCCGTTCAGCCAGTCGACGACGGCCTTCGCGGACTGGATGTCGCTGCGGCCGCCGATGTCGACACAGCCGTCGGAGCGGTTGGTGCCGGCGAGGTCGACGCCGACGAAGGCGTAGCCGCGGGGGACGAAGTAGTTGTCGTAGAACAGCGGCATCTGCACGACGTGGCCGCTCGCGTCGTAGGTCTTCTTCTGGCTCTCGTTGCCGCGCCCGCAGCAGGAGTAGTACGGGCTGGCGTCCATGATGACGGGGATCTTGCGGCCCTGCCGGGCGGGTTCGCCCGGCCGGACGATGTCGGCGGCGACGCGGTCGGTCCTCCCGTCGCCGTCGCCGTCGAGGCCGGTGTCCACCCAGACGGACTCGCGGACGGCGTCGGCGTAGGAGTAGACCGGCCGGCTCTCCCCCGGGGCCGGTGCGGCGTGGGCCGCGGCCGGGGTGAGGAAGGCGGCCATGAGGACGGCGACGGCCGCTGTCGCGAACGTTCTCCAGATCGTGAAGCGCGTGCGTTTCGGCATGCGCGGACGGTACCCCGGTCAACTCCCGTGCAGAAGGGGGCATATGAGTGGTCGTCGGGTTCGTGACGGCCGAATGGCGATCGTGTGACACGGGGTGCTGTGGACACGCCAGGAGCCACAGGGTCTGAATAAGCTCCGAACAGACTTGTCGTCCCTACGACTTGGAGCTTACGTGCACCGCAGAATCCTCGCCCCGGGCGTACTCGCGGCGGCCTCCCTCCTGCTGGCGATCCCGGCATCGGCCGCGAGCTACGCACCCGGCGCACCGGGCATCGGCGACCCCTACTACCCGTACTACGGCAACGGCGGTTACGACGTCTCCCACTACGACCTGAGGCTCCAGTACCAGCCGGCGACGGACGAGCTCCAGGGCACTGCGACGATCCTGGCGCGGACCACCGAGGACCTGTCCCGCTTCGACCTGGACTTCCTGCTGGACGTGAGCGAGGTCCGGGTCAACGGCGCCAAGGCGGCCTTCGCCGGCTCCGGGCAGCACGAGCTGGAGATCACTCCGAAGACGCCGCTGGCGAAGGGCACGCCGATCACCGTCGTGGTCCGCTACAGCGGGGTGCCGTCGACGAAGAGCGCCTACGGGTTCTCGACCTGGCACCGCACCCCGGACGGGGCCGTCGCGGCGGACGAGCCCGAGGCCGCCTGGTGGTGGTTCCCCAGCAACGACCACCCGCTGGACAAGGCCACCTACGACGTGTCGGTGGCCGTGCCGGACGGCACCCAGGCCATCTCCAACGGCACGCTTCAGTCCACGAGCTCGAAGCTCGGCTGGACCCGCTACACCTGGCGGCAGAACAAGCCGCAGGCGACCTATCTGGCCACCCTCGCGGTCGGCAAGTTCGACATCACGACCAGCACCTCCGAGGGCGGTGTCCCCGTCGTCAACGCCTACAGCAAGGACCTCGGCGACAACGACGGGGCGGCACGGGCGAGCGTGGAGCGGACCGGGGAGCTGGTCGACTGGCTCAGCGGCTATTTCGGGCCGTACCCGTTCGCCTCGGCGGGCGGCTACGTGCCCGACACCACCACCGGGTACGCGCTGGAGACGCAGACCCGGGTGTACTACAGCCCCAAGCAGTTCGCGAACGGCTCCAACACCTCCGTGGTGGTGCACGAGCTGGCGCACCAGTGGTACGGCGACGACGTGTCGCTGAAGGGCTGGAAGGACATCTGGATCAACGAGGGCTTCGCGCGGTACGCGCAGTGGCTGTGGTCCGAGCACGAGGGCGAGGGCACCACGCAGGAGCTGGCGGACTACGTGTACGCCTCGCACCCGGCCGACGAGGCGTTCTGGACGGTCGCGCCCGGTGACCCGGGGCCGGACAACCAGTTCGACGCCGCGGTGTACGACCGGGGCGCCCTCGCCGTCCAGGCACTGCGGGGCGAGGTCGGCGACGACGCCTTCTTCGCCATCCTCAAGGGCTGGCCGAAGGAGCACGCGTACGGCAACGCCTCGGTGGCCGACTTCCAGAAGTACGCCGAGCAGGTCTCCGGCAAGCCCCTCGCGACGCTCTTCGACACCTGGCTGTTCCAGCCGTCGAAGCCGTCCGCGCCCACGGCGCGTACCGCGTCGATCGCGAAGCCGGCGGCGGCGCCCGTCCGGCCGAGGTCGTGGAAGAAGATCGAGGCGACGAACGACGTGCACGCGCGCTGACGCCGTGCGGGGCCGGGCTCGCCCGGTGGCCTCAGCCCGGCCCCTCCCCGTGGTCGTACACCGTCACCGCGATCCCCCGCTCGACCAGCCGTTCGGTGATCAGCGGCTCGATCCGGGACCACTTCCCGCCCGCGAGCCCGCAGCCTATGCGGGGCATGTGCACGGACGCGCCGAGTCCGGCCGCTTCGTCGGCGAGCCGGCCCAGCGCCGCGTCTATCGCCTCGTAGCGGACCGGGACGCCCTTGCTTCCCGTGCGTATACCGCGCTGGCCGACCATGTTGGCCACCCACACGTACCGCTCGACGCGGACCAGCTGGACGGCGCCGAGGCCGAAGTCGTTCGCCGCGCGGTCGCGGTGCCAGGCGCGGTACGCGGCCTCCGGCTCCGGCCAGCGGCGCGAGAGGGCCAGCACGAAGCCCTTCCCCCAGCCGCCGATGTCGTTGCAGACATGGGCGATCACCTTGACGCCCTTGACCGACGGCACGGTGGCGTCACCCCGGACATACGAGATCCCCGACATGACGCCACCGTAGAGGCTGCCACTGACAGTGGCCGTGACCTGCCGCTTCGCCCGCTACCTCAGTCGGTGAGGCCCCTCAGCTCCCGGTCGGCGGTCCGCTCGACCCGGCGGCGCACCCCGAACCAGCCGCCGATCAGCAGCACGGCGATCAGCGGGATGAGGAACAGGGTCCTGCGGCCGACCTCGGGGTCGTTCCACATCATGCCGAGGCAGGCCAGCAGGAACGCGACCGTGGCGATCTCGGTGACCGGGCTGAACGGCAGGCGGAAGTGCGGCCGGGTGACCTCGCCGGCCCGGGCACGCCGGACGAAGACCAGGTGGCAGACCATGATGATCACCCAGGTGCTGATGATGCCGAGGGAGGCGACGTTCAGCACGATCTCGAAGGCCTGGCTCGGCACGAGGTAGTTCAGGACGACACCGACCACACACACCGCGCAGGTGAGCAGGATGCCGCCGTAGGGGACCTGGCTGCGGTTCATCCGGGCGGTGAACTTCGGCGCCGAGCCGGCCATCGCCATGGAGCGCAGGATGCGGCCGGTGGAGTACAGGCCGGAGTTCAGCGACGACATGGCGGCGGTGAGCACGACCAGGTTCATCACGTCACCCGCGCCGGAGACGCCGATCTTCGACAGCACCGTCACGAAGGGGCTCTGGTCGGCGGAGTACACCGAGCCGGGCAGCAGCAGGGCCAGCAGGACGACCGAGCCGACGTAGAACAGGCCCACGCGCCACATGATCGAGTTCACCGCGCGCGGGACGACCTTCTCCGGCTCGGCGGTCTCGCCCGCGGCGACACCGACCAGCTCCAGGGCGGCGTAGGCGAAGATCACGCCCTGCATGACGAGGACCACCGGCATCAGGCCGTGCGGGAGGACGCCGCCGTTGTCCGTGATCAGGCTCAGGCCCGGGGTGTGGCCGTCCACGTGGTGCTGGGTGGCCAGCAGGAAGATGCCGATCAGCATGAAGGCGACGAGGGTGGCGACCTTGATGATCGCGAACCAGAACTCCATCTCGCCGAAGATCTTCACGGAGATCAGGTTCACGGCGAGGACCACCGCGAGGGCGATCAGGGCGAGCACCCACTGCGGAACCGGCGTGAACAGGCTCCAGTAGTGCGTGTACAGCGCGATCGCGGTGATGTCGGCGATGCCGGTGGTCGACCAGTTCAGGAAGTACATCCAGCCGGCGACGTAGGCGCCCTTCTCACCGAGGAACTCGCGCGCGTACGACACGAAGGATCCGGAGGAGGGCCGGTAGAGCACCAGCTCGCCCAGGGCCCGCACGACGAAGAAGGCGAAGACGCCGCAGACCAGGTAGGCCAGGGCGAGCGCCGGGCCCGCGTTGTGCAGACGGCCGCCGGCGCCCAGGAAGAGTCCGGTGCCGATGGCGCCGCCGATGGCGATCATGTTGACGTGGCGGTGCTTGAGGTCCTTGCTGTAGCCGGCGTCGCCCGCGTCCGCGGGTGTACGGGCCGCCCGGGGGTGGTCGGCGACCTGTGCCGAGTGCACGGCGTCCTTGCTCACGGGTGGTTCCACTTTCTGGTGCCCCGGGATGTCGTGACCCCGGGTGTCCGAACGTGTTCCGGCCCGCACCACCCTTGTGTCGCGGCACAGACCAAGACAGCAGCTTCCCAGGGGCATCCCGGGCCATGCGATGGTCCACATCACACAGCGGCACTTCTCACATGGACGTCACATGTTTCACAGCACTGGTGGGACAGCGATACTGCTGCACATGACGACCGATGCCGAGACCGACGCCGACGACGGTGCCGGGCAGCCGACCCTCACCGTCGACGAGCTGGCCGCCCGCGCGGGCGTCACGGTCCGCACGGTCCGTTTCTATGCCGCCAGGGGCCTGCTGCCGCCGCCGGTGCTCGGCCCGCGCCGGGTGGGTCACTACGGGCCCGGGCACGTGGCCCGGCTGGCCCTCGTCGAGGAGCTCCAGCAGCAGGGCATGACGCTGGCCGCGATCGAGAGGTACCTGCGGCAGCTGCCGCCGGATCTCACCGCGCACGACCTGGCCATCCACCGTGCGGTGGTCGCGTCCTGGGCACCGGACACCGAGGAGACGGTGTCGCGGCGGGAGCTTCAGCGGCGCGCGGGACGGCCGCTGACGCAGGAGGACATGGCCCGGCTGACGGCCATGGGCGTCGTCACGGCCGCCGACGGGGAAACGTTTCGGGTCGACTGTGGGCTGCTGCGCCTCGGGGTCCGGCTGCTCGACGTACCGCTGTCCCAGGACGCGATCCTCGCGGCGCGCACGGTGCTCGTCGAGCACTCGCGCGCCGCGGCCCGCGAGCTCTCCCAGCTCTTCCGCGGCGAGGTGGCGGAACGTGACACGCAGGACGTGAAGTCCCTGTCGGCGCATATGCACCCCTTGGTGGTGCAGGCGCTGCTGACGACGTTCCAGCGGTCGCTGCGACAAGAGCTGGGCGAGTGGCTCACGGACGATTCACGAGCGCGCTGAGTCGGCGAACCGCTCCCCCTTCTCCGCCTTCTCCACCAGCAGCGCGGGCGGGTCGAAGCGCTCGCCGTAGCGCTCGGCGAGCTCACGCGCGCGGGCCACGAATCCCGGCAGGCCCCCGTCGTAGCCGTTGATGTACTGGAGCACGCCACCCGTCCAGCCGGGGAAGCCGATGCCGAAGACCGAACCGATGTTGGCGTCGGCGACCGAGGTCAGGACGCCCTCCTCCAGCAGGCGGACGGTGTCCAGCGCCTCGGAGAAGAGCATGCGCTCCTGCATGTCCGCGAACGGGATCTCGGCGCCCGCGCGTGTGAAGTGCTCGCGCAGGCCCGGCCACAGCCCGGCCCGCTTGCCGTCCTCCCCGTACTCGTAGAAGCCCGCGCCGCCGCTGCGGCCGGTGCGGCCGAATTCGTCCACCATGCGGTCGATGACCGCCTCGGCGGGGTGCGCGGTCCAGGTGCCGCCCGCCTCCTCCACAGCCCGCTTCGACTCACCCCGGATCTTCCGCGGGAGGGTGAGCGTCAGCTCGTCCATCAGGGACAGCACCTTCGCCGGATAGCCCGCCTGCGCGGCGGCCTGCTCCACGGAGGCCGGCTCGATGCCCTCGCCGACCATCGCCACGCCCTCGTTG
Source organism: Streptomyces sp. NPDC054834 (assembly GCF_053611185.1). Classification (NCBI taxonomy): domain Bacteria; kingdom Bacillati; phylum Actinomycetota; class Actinomycetes; order Kitasatosporales; family Streptomycetaceae; genus Streptomyces; species Streptomyces sp. NPDC054834. The sequence continues at coordinate 192,668 of NZ_JBSGZV010000009.1, forward strand.
ATGAAGTGGCCGATCACCCGCGAGGTGAAGAAGCCGCGCGAGTCGTTGACGACGATCGGCGTCTTGCTGATCTGCCGGACCAGGTCGAAGGCGCGCGCGACGGCCTCGTCGCCGGTCCGCTCGCCCTTGATGATCTCCACCAGCGGCATCTTGTCGACGGGCGAGAAGAAGTGCAGTCCGATGAAGTCGCTCTGGCGTTCGACGCCCTCGGCGAGCGTGGTGATGGGCAAGGTGGAGGTGTTGGAGCACAGCAGCGCGTCCGGGGCGACGACGTGCTCGATCTCCTGGAACACCTTGTGCTTGAGCGCCGGGTCCTCGAAGACGGCCTCGATCACCGCGTCGCAGCCGGCCAGGTCCTGTGCGTCGGCGGTCGGCGTGATACGGGCCAGCAGCGCGTCCGCCTTCTCCTGGGGCGTACGGCCCTTCGCGACGGCCTTGGCGCACAGCTTCTCGGAGTAGCCCTTGCCCTTGACGGCCGCCTCCAGGGACACGTCCTTCAGGACGACGTCGATGCCGGCGCGGGCGCAGGAGTAGGCGATGCCCGCGCCCATCATCCCGGCGCCGAGGACGGCCACCTTGCGGACCTGGCGGGGCTCGACGCCCTTCGGGCGGTTGGCGCCGGAGTTGACGGCCTGAAGGTCGAAGAAGAACGCCTGGATCATGTTCTTCGAGGTCTGCCCGGCGGCCAGTTCGACGAAGTAGCGGGCCTCGATCACCTGGGCGGTCTCGAAGTCGACCTGGGCGCCCTCGACGGCGGCGGCGAGGATGTTGCGGGGGGCCGGGTAGGGGGCGCCGCCCGTCTGCTTGCGCAGGGTGGCCGGGAAGGCGGGGAGGTTCGCCGCGAACTTCGGGTTGGCGGGCGTACCGCCGGGGATCCGGTAGCCCGGCCTGTCCCAGGGCTGCTGGGACTCCGGGTTGGCGTCGATGAAGGCGCGGGCCTTGACGAGGAGTTCCTCGGGGGTGGCGGCCACCTCGTCGACGAGGCCGTTGTCCAGGGCGCGTCGGGGGGTGTACTGGGTGCCCTGGAGGAGGACCTTCAGGAGAGCGTCGGCGATGCCGAGCAGGCGGACGGTGCGGACCACGCCGCCGCCGCCGGGGAGCAGACCGAGGGTGACCTCGGGGCAGCCGATCTTGGAGCCGGGCGCGTCGAGGGCGACGCGGTGGTGGCAGGCCAGGGCGATCTCGTAACCGCCGCCCAGGGCAGCGCCGTTGATCGCCGCGACGACCGGCTTGCCGAGGGTTTCGATGCGGCGCAGGTTCCGCTTGACGGCGAGGCCGCCGTCGAACAGTTGCTGTGCGGTCTCGGGGGTGACCCGGATCAGGTCGCGCAGGTCGCCGCCCGCGAAGAAGGTCTTCTTGGCGGAGGTGAAGATGATGCCGCGGATGTTCTCCTGCTCCGCCTCCAGGCGGTCGGTGATCGCGGCGAGGGAGTCGCGGAACGCCTGGTTCATGGTGTTCGCGGTCTGGTCGGGGTCGTCGAGGACGAGGGTGACGACACCGGTGTCGTCCTGTTCCCAGCGGATGGTGGTGCTCTCGGTCATGACAGTCGTCTCCGTTGAGGTCTTGTGATTCCGCGGGGAGTTCAGATGCGCTCGACGATGGTGGCGATGCCCATGCCGCCGCCCACGCACAGCGTGGCGAGGCCGTACCGCTTGTCCTGGCGCTCCAGTTCGTCCACGAGGGTGCCGAGGATCATCGCGCCGGTCGCGCCGAGCGGGTGGCCGAGCGCGATGGCGCCGCCGTTGACGTTGACCTTGTCCAGGGACAGGCCCATGTCCTTCACGAAGCGCAGCACGACCGCCGCGAACGCCTCGTTGATCTCGACCAGGTCGATGTCGTCGATGGTGAGGCCGGCCTTCGCAAGGGCCTTGCGGGTGGCGGGGGCGGGTCCGGTGAGCATGATGGTGGGCTCGGATCCGGAGACGGCGGCGGAGACGATCCGCGCGCGCGGGGTGAGGCCGTGGCGCTCGCCGACCTCCCTGGAGCCGATCGCGACCAGCGAGGCGCCGTCCACGATGCCGGAGGAGTTGCCCGCGTGGTGGACGTGGTCGATCTTCTCCACCCAGTGGTACTTCTGGAGCGCGACCGCGTCGAAGCCGCCCAGCTCGCCGATGTCGGCGAACGACGGCTTGAGCCCCGCCAGGGAGTCGGCGGTGGTGCCCGGGCGCGGGTGTTCGTCGTGGTCGAGGACGACGAGGCCGCTGCGGTCCTTGACCGGGACCACCGAGCGGTCGAAGCGGCCCTCCTTCCAGGCGGTGGCGGCGCGCTCCTGGGACAGGGCCGCGTACTCGTCGACGTCCCGGCGGGTGAAGCCCTCGATGGTGGCGATGAGGTCGGCGCCGATGCCCTGCGGCACGAAGTTGACGGCGAGGTTGGTCGTCGGGTCGTTGAACCAGGCGCCGCCGTCGGAGGCCATCGGCACCCGGGACATGGACTCCACACCGCCGGCGAGGACGAGGTCCTCGAAGCCGGAACGGACCTTGGCGGCGGCCATGTTCACCGCCTCCAGGCCGGAGGCACAGAAGCGGTTCTCCTGGACGCCCGCCACCGTGTCCGGCAGTCCGGCGGCGATGGCCGCGATCCGCGCGATGTCGGAGCCCTGGTCGCCCACGGGGCCGACGACACCGAGGACGATGTCGTCGATCGCGGCCGGGTCGAGGCCCGGGAAGCGGTCGCGGAGCTCGTGGATGAGGCCGACGACCAGGTCGATGGGCTTGGTGCCGTGCAGGGCGCCGTTCGCCTTGCCGCGGCCGCGCGGGGTGCGGATCGCGTCGTACACGTACGCTTCGGTGCTCACTGGGGTGCCTTTCGCGGGAGGTGGGCCGGTCGGTGGCGGGGTCAGTCGCCGTCCCGGGCGAGATCGTCGTGGTGGGCGAGCGCGGGTATGCCCCAGTCCCGGGCCACGGCCGCCGTGTCGGCGCCGGGCCGGGCGGGGCCGGTGCGGACGGTCGTCGGGGTGGCGGAGAAGCGGGGCGCGGGCGCGGGCTGGGTGATGCCGCCGTGCTCGGTGAAGGTGCCCCGGGCGGCGAGGTGCGGGTGGTGCGGGGCCTCGCGCAGGGACAGTACGGGCGCCACGCACGCGTCGGTGCCCTCGAAACGGGCGGTCCACTCGTCCCGGGTGCGGGACTTGAAGCGGGCGGCGACCTTCTCGCGCAGCTCGCCCCAGCGGGTCCAGTCCTTGCGGGCGGGGGCCAGTTCCTCGAGGCCGAGCAGGCGCAGGAACTCCTCGTAGAACTGCTGCTCGAGGGCGCCGACCGCCATGTACCCGCCGTCGGCGGTCTCGTAGGTGCCGTAGTACGGGCAGCCGCCGTCCAGCAGGTTGGCGCGCCGCCGGTCCTGCCAGCCGCCGGCGGCCAGCATGCCGTGGATCATCGCCGCGAGATGGGCGGCGCCGTCGACGATGGCGGCGTCGACGACCTGGCCGGTGCCGGTCGCGCGCGCGTGGTGCAGTGCGGCGAGGACGCCGACGACGAGGTAGAGCGAGCCGCCCGCGTAGTCGCCGAGGAGGTTGGCGGGGACGGCGGGGGGCCCGTCGGGGTCGCCGATCATGCCCAGGACGCCGGTCGGGGCGAGGTAGGCGATGTCGTGGCCGGCGCGGTCGGCGAGGGGGCCCTGCTGGCCCCAGCCGGTCATCCGGCCGTAGACCAGCGCGGGGTTGCGGGCGTGGCAGGCGTCGGGGCCGACGCCGAGGCGCTCGGCGACGCCGGGGCGGTAGCCCTCGATGAGGATGTCGGCCCGTCCGGCCAGGTCGAGGACGCGGGCGGGGCCGCCGTCGGACTTCAGGTCGACCAGTACGGAGCGCTTGTTGCGGTTGGTCACGTCGTACGCGGGGTCGATGCCGAGCGAGGCGCCGCCCGGCCGGTCCACCCGGACGACGTCGGCGCCCAGATCGGCGAGGAGCATGGCCGCGAACGGGCCGGGCCCGATGCCGGCCAGCTCGACCACGCGCACGCCCGTGAGCGGGCCGTGGCCCGGCGTCGCTGCCCTGGTCATTTCCGCACCCCCGGTCAATGTGACACAACCGCTGTAACACTGTTGATGCTAAGAACGCGTTCCACCGGACACAAGGGCTGGACAAGCAAGCGCTTAGCCAAGTTACCCTGCGGACTCGGCGCCCGGCGCGGCCGGCGCGTGGGCCTGGTCGCCGGGCACCGCATTCCTCACGCTAGCCTCAGCCACCGACAACGGCGCGGAGTGCACGACCGAAGGGTGTCATGAGCAGGCTGAACAGGACGGATCGTCCTTACGACATCGTGCTCTTCGGGGCCACCGGCTTCGTCGGCGGACTGGCCGCGCAGTACCTCGCCGCGCACGCCCCCGAGGACCTGCGCTGGGCGATCGCCGGCCGCAGCGAGCGGGGGCTGGCCGAGCTGCGGGAGCGGTTGCCGGGGGGCGTGGACGTGGGTGTCCTCCAGGCCGACGCGACCGATCCGGACGCGTTGCGCCGACTGGCCGAGAACGCGCGCGTGGTGGCCTCGACGGTGGGCCCGTACATCCGGTACGGCGAGCCGCTGGTCGCCGCCTGCGCGGACACGGGGGCCGACTATCTGGACCTGACGGGCGAGCCGGAGTTCGTGGACCTGATGTACGTCCGCCATGACTCCCGCGCGCGGGAGACGGGCGCCCGTCTGGTGCACGCCTGCGGCTTCGACTCCGTGCCGCACGACCTGGGCGTCCACTTCACCGTCCGTCAGCTGCCGGAGGGCGTGCCGCTGACCGTGGACGGCTACGTGAGCCTCGACGCGGCCTTCTCCGGCGGCACCTTCGCCTCGGCGCTGAACCAGTTCGCGCGCGGGCGGCAGATGCTGGCCGCCGCCCGGGAGCGCGGCCGGCACGAGCCGCGGCTGATCGAGCGCCGGGCGTCCGCGCCGGCGGGTGTACCGCGGTTCGCCAAGGACGTCGGCGCCTGGGCGCTGCCGCTGCCGACCATCGACCCGCAGATCGTGCGCCGGTCGGCGAAGGCCCTGGACCGGTACGGGCCCGACTTCCGCTACCGGCACTACGCGGCGGTGAAGCGCCTGCCCGTCGCCCTGGGCGGGGTGGCGGCCCTGGGCGCGGTGGCCGCGGCCGCCCAGCTCCCGCCCGCCCGGCGCTGGCTGTCCGGCCGGCTCAGGCCCGGGGACGGGCCGAGCGCCGAGAAGCGGGCGAAGAGCTGGTTCTCGGTCCGGTTCGTCGGCGAGGGCGGTGGCCGGCGCGTGTTCACGGAGGTCGCGGGCGGCGACCCGGGCTACGACGAAACCGCAAAGATGTTCGCCGAAGCGGCCCTGTCCCTGGCCTTCGACGACCTGCCGCCGACGGCCGGCCAGGTCACGACGGCGGTGGCGATGGGCGACGCGCTGACGCGGCGGCTGCGCGGCGCGGGGATCATCTTCCGGGTGGCGGCGTCCTTCTGAGGTCAGGCGGACCACTCGAGCACGGTGTACAGAATGCCGCCTATCCAGCCGATGCCCGCCAGCACGGCGAGGACGAGAGCGGCCGTCACGGCGCGTTCGACGGGCCGGCCGGGGTCGGACAGGGGCTGCGGGGAGCGGTGTGTCGTCATGCGGCACAGCCTGCCGCCTGCCCCCGGGCGCCACATCCGTACACGTACTCAGACGGCGTACGCACGCCCTGAGTACGCCGTCCGCCGAAGCGTTCCTCCCGGGTTTGAGACTTCCAGAACGGCGATGGGCCCTTCTCCTGCGGCGATGAACGGACAAGTCTCAAAGGGGAGTTCAATGAAACGATTGAAGTCCAAGGTCGACGGAGGGAGAAGCACGTGAAGTTCGTTCTCGAGGTGACGCTGGACGACGGCGCGGTCGCCGAGAACAAGGCCGGAGAGCTCGGGCGGATCCTGCGCTACTGGGGCGGGAACCTCGGCCATTACGCGCTGGTGCCGGGCGACGGCTCGGCCGTCTACGACTCCGAGTACCGGGAGGTCGGCTCCTGGAGCGTCGTCGCCTCCTGAGCCGCCCCCTCGGTCGCCTCCCGCAGCGCGCGCCGGCACAGCGCGTCCGCCCGGCGCGTGGTCTCGGGGATCCGGTAGGCCGGGGTCAGTGCCAGCGCGTGCGCGCAGGCATTGTCGAGGCTCACCCGGTGGCCGACCGAGACGAACACCGGCTTGACGGCGTCCCGGGTGCGCAGGGCGCGGCCGACCTCCTCGGTGCCCGACAGGAGCGGGGAGCCGCTGCCGCGCGCGGGGGCCGGGTCGTCGTAGGTGAAGGTGAAGGGGTTCTTGGCGACGCCGATCGCGGGCAGGCCGGTGAGCACGCCCAGATGACTGGCGAGACCGAAGCGGCGCGGGTGGGCGAGGCCGTAGCCGTCGCAGACGACCAGGCCGGGCGGGCACGGCAGCGCGTCGAGGGCGGCCAGGACGGTGGGGAGCTCCCGGAAGGCGAGCAGGCCCGGCACGTACGGAAAGGAGACGCGGCCGACGGCCGTCGCCTCGGCGACGACCTCCAGGGTGGCCCCGTCGAGGACGACCGCGGCCGCCGCGACGACGTCCCGTTCGTCGTCGTAGGCCACGTCGACGCCCGTCACGCAGCCGGAGCCGGGGAGCGGCCCGGGCCCCTCCAGGACCACCCGCGCGCGCAACTCGTCCTGGACGGCGCGGGCCTGTTCCTCGGTGGCGGGCCAACCCGCGGGGATCCGTACGGTCGTCATGGTGCCCACGAGCGTACGACTCCGCCCACGGTGGTCGCCGCACCAGGGGTACGCTCGCGATCATGTTCGTACTGGAGCTGACCTACACCGCGCCCCTCGACGCCGTGGACGCCCTGCTGCCCGACCATGTGGCCTGGCTGGAGGAGCAGTACGAGAAGGGCTTCTTCCTGGCTTCGGGACGCAAGAACCCCCGCGACGGCGGGGTGATCCTGGCCGTCGCGGGGGACCGCGCCCGCATCGACGAGATCGTCGCGGGCGACCCGTTCGCCGTCGCCGGTGTGTGCGCTTACCGCGTCACCGAGTTCACCGCCACGAAGACGGCTCCGGAACTGGCACGCCACCGGCAGACACTCGGCTGAGCGTCGCGGCTCATCCCTTCTTGGCGTCCAGCGCGCGCCGGAGCTCGTCCTTGTTCATGTGCGAACGGCCCTCGATGCCGCGCTGCTTGGCCTCGTTGTACAGCTGGTCGCGGGTCGGGCCCTGGGAGCCGACCCGGTTGCCCGACCGCTGGCCGCCACGTTCGCCGGACGACTTGTCCTGCGTCGAGCTGCGGCTGGCGGTCCTGGACTCGCCGGAGCGGGCGCGTTCCTTGTTCACCGTCCGCGAGGCGATCTCCTTGGCACGTCCCTCGCTCTCGCCCCGGTCCTGCGCGCTCTTCTTGATGTGCTCGTACTGACGCTCACGCTTGGGGCTGGAACCGGCTGGCATGATCGCTCCTTCCTTCCCGGTGGGGCGCCTTTGCGGCAGGTGACGAGTACCCGGGTCGCGGAGACTTAGCTCACCGTTCCAGCCGTGCCACCCGGCCCTGCTCCCCTGCCGCCCAGCAACTCAGGTCCGGGGTGCAGTCGACGGTGTCGTACGAACCGGTGTCGAGCGTCTTCCAGGTGCGGCCGCCGTCCGTGGTGACGTCGGTGCCGGTGGGGCCGACGGCGAGGGCGGCGCTGCGGCTGTGCGGGAGCCAGGCGGCGCCGGAGCGGTAGGCGGGCGGGGGTGTGGCCGCCGGCTGCCAGGTGCGTCCGCCGTCCCGGGTGACCGCGGCGGCCTGCGGGGAGGGCTGGTCGGCGCGGTAGTCGCCGCCGACCGCGAGGCCGTGGGTGCGGTCACGGAAGGCGAGCGCGAACACGCCGCGTGCCGGATCGCCCGCCGGGACCGGTGTGTCGGTGGCCGTCCAGGTCACGCCGCGGTCGGCGGAGTGCAGCACGCGCGCGCGTGCGCCTCCGCCGGTGGCCAGCCAGACGTCCTTCGGACCGGAGGTGACCAGGCACTGGCCGCTCGCCGCGAAGCCCGCCTCGCCGGCCGGTGAGGCGGGCATGCCGTCGGCGGGCAGCACCCGCCAGGTGCGTCCGCCGTCGGCAGTGGACAGTATGCGGAACCTGCCGTCCACCGGGTCGCTCATCGCCAGGCCGTGGCGGCGGTCGAAGAAGGCCATGCAGTCGTAGAAGGCCTTCTGGTCGGTGTTGCGGAAGGACTCCGTCCAGGTCGCCCCGCCGTCGTCGGTGCGGTAGACGCGGGACGCGTCGCCCTCGCCGATGGCCAGCACCACCGCGCTCCGCGCGTCGAACGCCGCCACGTCCCGGAACTGGAGGTCCGCGGCGCCCGGCGGGGAGGCGTTCCGCCAGCTCGCCCCGCCGTCGGTGGTGCGCAGCACCGTGCCGCCGGTCCCGGCCAGCCAGGCGGTGTCCCGGTTCACGGCCGCGAGCCCGCGGAACCGTGTCTGCGGCGCCCCGCTGTCCTTGAGCGCCCAGTGCGGCGCCCGGTGCTCCGGCGTGTGCGCCTGGGCCGGTACGACGGTCAGCGCGGCCAGCGCCACCCCGCACGCTCCCGCCGTCACCGCCCCCGCCGGCCGTCGATGCCTGCGTCCCGTCAGTCCCGCGTTCCCCGAGCGCCTCATGGCGGGCGAAGCTAGCCCACTCCCCGGGCCCCGTCCAGACGGCCTCGGTCCGGCGGGCGCGTGCATGAACGCGGTGACAGAGGTCACTAGCGATACGTGTGCACGGAGTGGCCCGTTCCGTCGTCTCTTCCAGTGCCCGGTCTCACACCCCGGAAGTCCGTCCAGCCGTCACGAGGGAGCAAGGCGTTGTCCACCGTCATCGAGCAGCCCGTAGAGGCCCGCCTCGTCGCCGCCGCACCACGCATGCCGAGCATTCCCGCCACGCTGCGCTACGACCGGCGCGACCCGTTCGCCGTCCGCATGACCTTCCCCGCCCCGGCCACCCTGGAGGGCGTCGAGGTCTGCTGGACCTTCGCCCGCGAGCTGCTGACGGCCGGTCTGCGCTCCCCTGAGGGCCACGGCGACGTACGGGTGCGGCCGTACGGGTACGACCGCACCGTGCTGGAGTTTCACGCCCCCGAGGGCACCGCCGTCGTGCACGTGCGCACCGGCGAGATCCGCCGCTTCCTCCAGGCGACGAACGACCTGGTGGCCTCCGGACTGGAGCACCTCCAGCTCGACCTCGACCACGACCTGGCGGAACTGATGCGCGACGCCTGCTAGCGCTCCCGCGTGAGCAGCGCGTTGAGCTCGCCGTAGTCGAGTCCCTCGGCCAGCGCCCCACAGGTCCCCGCGCCCAGCAGCTCCCGCGCGGCGCGACGGGCCACGGCGTACGCCGCCTGGGCCACACCCGACCCGGCGCTCACCCGGGCGACGCCGAGCACGGCCAGTTCGGCGACCGGCGGCGCGCCCGGACCCACCAGCACGTTGAGCGGCCCGTCGACGCCCTCGACGAGCGCCTTGACCGTCTCCGGTTCGACGGCCCCGGGGACGAAGATCCCGTCGGCACCCGCGGCGCGGAAGGCGGCGGCCCGCTCCAGGGTGGCGTCCACCTCACCGCCGCCGCGCAGGAAGGTGTCGATGCGGGCGTTGACGAACAACGGCACCCCCTCCGCGTCCGCGGCCTGGCGGGCGGCGGCGATCCGCTCGGCCTGCTCCGCGACCTCCCGCAACGGGGCCCGCCCCGTTCCGTACAGCGCGTCCTCGATGTTGATGCCGACCGCGCCCGCCGCGAGCACCGCCCGGACGGTGTCGGCGACGCCCTCGGGCTCGTCGGCGTAACCGGTCTCGATGTCGGCGCTGACCGGGACCCGCACGGTCGCGGCCACGCGCGCCACGGCCTGAAGCGCTCGGTCCCGCTCCAGCCGGTCACCGTCGGCGGCCCCCAGGGCCCAGGAGAGCCCGGCGCTGGTGGTGGCGACCGCGGCGGCGCCCGCGTCCTCGGCGAGCCGGGCACTCATGGCGTCCCAGGCGTTCGGCAGGACGAGCGGCCGTCCCGGGACGTGCAGGGAGCGGAAGGCCAGGGCACGGTCGCGCAGGGAGATCTGATGCGTCATACGCATCACCCAACCAGCCGCGGCGAGGCGGGGGCTGGCAGGAATCCGACATGAATGAGGCCCCCGCAAATTCCGTTGACGGCGCCCACCCGCCCTCCTACCGTGTACATCGCTTCTGTTGCCGTCGATCGGAGAAGGACGTTGCTCGTCTGAGGTCCTGAGACACCGCGCCCCACGCCAAGTGGGTGTACGCGCGTGCGACCTCGGCGTCCGAGCCGTCCTCCGGCACAGGGCTGAGCCCCCTCCCGGCCACACGGTTGCCGCCCCGCGGTGTCTCGACACGCGTTGCCCTGACCGCATCAAGCAACCGCGAGGCCCTTATGTCTCCTTCCCTCACCTGCACCTCCCTGTCCTTCGCCTGGCCCGACGGCACCCCCGTCTTCGACGGCCTCGACGCCGCCTTCGGCCCCGGCCGCACGGGACTGGTCGGCGTCAACGGATCGGGGAAGAGCACGCTGTTGAAGCTCATCGCCGGTGAACTCACCCCCACGGACGGCGCCGTCCGGACGACGGGCGAGGTCGGCTACCTGCCGCAGAACGTCACCCTGGACACCGCGCTCCACGTCGACGAGGCGCTCGGCATCGCCGCGAAGCGGGCCGCGCTGCACGCCATCGAGGCGGGCGACGCGGCCGAGGAGCACTTCGACACCCTCGGCGACGACTGGGACGTCGAGGAGCGCGCACTCGCGACCCTCGGCGAGCTCGGTCTCGGCCACCTTGGCCTGGACCGCGGCGTCGGTGAGGTCTCCGGCGGCGAGTCGGTGCTGCTGCGCCTGGCCGCGCTGCTGCTCGGCCGCCCGGACGTGCTGCTGCTGGACGAGCCCACCAACAACCTCGACCTGTACGCCCGCAGGCGGCTGTACACGGCCGTCGCGTCCTGGCCGGGCGTGCTGCTCGTGGTCAGCCACGACCGGGAACTCCTCGACCTGGTCGACCAGATCGCCGATCTGCGCGCCGGGGAGATCACCTGGTACGGCGGGAACTTCTCCGCCTACGAGGACGCCCTCGCCGTGGAGCAGGACGCCGCCGAACGCATGGTGCGCGTGGCCGAGGCCGACCTGCGCAAGCAGAAGCGGGACCTGGCCGACGCCCAGATGAAGCTGGCCCGCCGCAAGCGGTACGGACAGAAGATGGCGGACACCAAACGCGAACCGAAGATCGTCATGGGGGCGCGCAAGCGCGCGGCGCAGGAGTCCGCGGGCAAGCACCGCATCATGCACGAGGAGAAGCTCGCCGAGGCCAGGGAGCGGCTGGACGAGGCGGTGGAGGCCGTACGGGACGACGACGAGATCCGGGTCGACCTGTCGTACACGGCCGTGCCGCCCGGCCGTGACGTCCTCACCCTGCGGGATGTGGAGCCGGCCTACGGGGCGCGCGTCGCGGGCGTCTTCGAGCTGCGCGGCCCCGAGCGGGTGGCCCTCGTGGGGCGCAACGGCACGGGCAAGACGACGCTGCTGCGCACCATCGCGGGCGAGCTGGAGCCGGTGACGGGTGAGGCACGCGCGCACGTCCCCCTGCGGTTCCTGCCGCAGCGGCTGGACGTCCTGGACGGCGGGCTGACCGTCGCGGAGAACGTGGCCCGGTTCGCGCCGGGCGCCACCAACAACCGGATCCGGGCCCGCCTGGCCCGCTTCCTGTTCCGGGGCGCCCGCGCCGACCAGAAGGCGGCCACGCTCTCCGGTGGCGAACGCTTCCGGGCGGCCCTGGCGGCGCTGATGCTCGCCGAGCCCGCGCCGCAGCTGCTCCTGCTCGACGAGCCGACGAACAACCTCGACATGGCGAGCGTGCGCCAGTTGACGACGGCCCTGGAGTCGTACGAGGGCGCGCTGGTCGTGGCCAGTCACGACCTGCCGTTCCTCCAGTCGCTCGGCATCACGCGCTGGCTGCTGCTGGAAGGAGGGGAACTGGGGGAAACCACCGCTGAGGCGCTCACGGATCCCGCGTAGCCCGCGCGCGGAGCGTCTCAGGAGGGGCACAGCCTGACAACGAGGGTTTTGTCCGCGCGGACCCGCCCTGCATGATGGCGAACCGGCGCCGCAGAGAACGGGCGCCGGACCGCCCGCCGATACGGAGACCCCAGTGCCCAGCAAGAAGGCCCTCGTCCGCCGCCCCAGCCCGCGCCTCGCCGAAGGCCTGGTGACGCACATCGAGCGGGAGAAGGTCGACGTGGGCCTGGCCGTCGAGCAGTGGGAGGCCTACGTCGAGGCGCTGCGCACGCACGGCTGGGAGACGGTCGAGGTGGACCCGGCCGACGACTGCCCGGACTCGGTGTTCGTCGAGGACACCGTGGTGATGTACAAGAACGTGGCGTTGATCACCCGGCCCGGCGCCGAGTCACGGCGCGAGGAGACCGCCGGGGTGGAGGAGGCCGTTGCCCGGCTCGGCTGCTCGGTGAACTGGATATGGGAGCCGGGCACGCTGGACGGCGGCGACGTGCTCAAGGTCGGCGACACCGTCTACGTCGGCCGGGGCGGGCGTACCAACGCGGCCGGGGTCCAGCAGCTGCGGGCCGCCTTCGAGCCGCTCGGCGCGCGGGTGGTCGCCGTCCCGGTGCACAAGGTGCTGCACCTGAAGTCGGCGGTCACCGCGCTGCCCGACGGCACGGTGCTCGGTCACATCCCGAACGTGGACCGGCCTTCGCTGTTCCCCGGCTTCCTGTCGGTGCCCGAGGAGGCCGGCGCCCATGTCGTGCTGCTCGGCGGCCACAAGCTGCTGATGGCGGCCAGTGCGCCGAAAACGGCCGAACTGCTCACCGACCTCGGCCACCATGTGGTCACCGTGGACATCGGCGAGTTCGAGAAACTCGAGGGATGTGTGACATGCCTCTCGGTGCGGCTGCGGGAGCTGTACGCCTGAACGGGTGATCCTTCCCCCCTCGCGGCCCCGGGACCTGCGTGTCCCGTGGCTCTTCGGCATGCCTCCTTTCCGCCGGGCCAGGCGGCCTGATCAGCGATCTTTACGACGCGCTTAACCTACGGCTTCGTAACCTACGGATTCGTAGCCTACGATCACGTAGGTTCCGGTACCGCTCACCGGTCCGTTCCCCGACCGAGTCGGTTTCCTCCCCCTTCTGTTCGGCGTCCCCCTGGAGTTTCCATGACGATCACTTCCCCTCACCTCGGCAGCCCATCCGTGTGGACCGACGCGCGGCTGCTGTACGCGCTGGAGGAAGTGGTCGAGAAGGAACTGAACCGGCATCTGACGGTGGCCAAGGACTGGATGCCGCACGAGTACGTGCCCTGGAGCGACGCCCGCAACTTCCCCGGCCTCTTCGACGACGGCGAGGCGTGGGACAAGGAGCAGTCCAAGGTCACGGAGATCGGCCGGATCGCCCTGGTGGTGAACCTGCTCACCGAGGACAACCTGCCCAGCTACCACCACGAGATCGCCTCGCTGTTCGGCCGGGACGGCGCCTGGGGCACCTGGGTGCACCGCTGGACCGCGGAGGAGGGCCGGCACGGCATCGTGATGCGCGACTACCTGCTCGCCTCGCGCGCGGTCGACCCGGACAAGCTGGAGCAGTTCCGCATGGCGCACATGAGCGAGGGCTTCGAGTCGGACAACCGGCACTCGATGCTGCACTCGGTCGCCTACGTCGCCTTCCAGGAACTCGCCACCCGCATCTCGCACCGCAACACCGGCCACCAGTCCGGCGACCCGGTCTGCGACCGCATGCTGTCCCGCATCGCGACCGACGAGAACCTCCACATGGTCTTCTACCGCAACCTGGTCAAGGCGGCCTTCGAACTCGCCCCCGACCTCACCATGCAGGCCGTGCGGGACGTGGTGGTCAACTTCCGCATGCCCGGCCACGGCATCCCCGGCTTCGAGCGGGCGGCGGCGCAGATGGCCATCGGTGAGGTCTACAACCTGCGCATCCACCACGACGACGTCCTCCAGCCCGTGCTGCGCTTCCTGAAGATCATGGAGATCGACGGGCTCGGCCCCGAGGGCCGGCAGGCGCAGGAGGAGCTGGGGCTGTTCATGGGCGGACTGGACGCCGAGGCCCTGAAGTTCGACGAGAAGCTCGCCGCCCGCAAGGCCCGGATGGCGGCCCGGGCCGGCGCCTGACCACGACTGGCGGGGCGCACCGGACTCCGGTGCGCCCCGCCGGAGGTCTGCGGCACCATGCCGCCGGGCGTGACGGCACCAGGCCGGGGCTCGGCGCCGGACACCGCGTCCGTGGCTGCGGGCGGGTGGCCTGCCGGCGTCCGCGAAACCGTGGCGCCTCGAAGCAGGACGACCCGAAGCGGGACGACCCGAGGCAGGACGACCCGAAGCTCAACGACCCGAAGCTCAACGACCCGAAGCGGGACGACCCGAAGCTCAACGACCTGGTGTGATGGGCCGTCGCACCGACGCCGGCCTGCGGCGGGCGGTCGTTCGCGCAGTGTTGTGACGGAAGGCCGCCCCGCCGGTTCCGCGCCGCGTCACCCCGGCCGGATTCGAACCGGCGTGTACGCCTGGGCAAGGCGCCCGCCTGCCTCTGCGCCGCCTCCGGATGCGCTCCCGGATCCCAACCCCGGGCCCGGCCCGCGGATCAGGAGGACGTACGCCTCAGTGCCAGCCGTTCCTTCTCCGACAGGCCGCCCCACACGCCGAAGCGCTCGTCGTTGCTGAGCGCGTACTCCAGGCACGCGGCGCGCATCTCGCACATGCCACAGATGCGCTTCGCCTCGCGGACCGAACTGCCCGGCTCCGGAAAGAAGAAGTCCGCCCCGGTCTGCGCGCACAGCGCCTGCGCCTGCCAGGCGGTGTCGGCCGGGGTGATCGTTTCGATGTGCATGGCCAGGATCGTTCCGGACGGCGAAAAACGTTCGATCAACGCCCGGTCAACGAGCCGCGCCAGGGCCTCCGCCGCCCCGATCATGCTCCCCGCGCGGGCGCCGGCGCACGGCGGCGCGCGGAACAGTGCGAAGACCGGGAGAACAGAGGGCATCACGCAGGGTGAGCACAGGGGTCGCTTCAGCGGGCGGGAGTGTTCCGGCAGCGATTGTCAGTGGGCGGTGCCAGACTCGGCAGTGCAGACAACGGGACCCTTCCGAGGAGGGCGAACATGCTCACCACCCGTTTCGTCGACGGTGCCCCCAACTGGATCGACGTCGGCAGCCCCGACATCGACGGCGCCGTCTCCTTCTACGGCGGTCTCTTCGGCTGGCGGTTCCAGTCGGCGGGGCCCGAGGCCGGAGGCTACGGCTTCTTCCAGCTGGACGGCAGAACGGTCGCCGGCGGCATGCAGACCACACCCGAGCAGGGCCCGCCGTCCTGGACCGTGTACTTCCAGAGCTCCGACGCCCAGGCCACCGCCAAGGCCGTCGAGCAGGCGCACGGCACGGTCCTGTTCCAGCCGATGGACGTGATGGGGCAGGGGCACATGGCGGTCCTCGCCGACAAGGCGGGCGTGCCGTTCGGCGTCTGGCAGCCCGGGCAGACAAAGGGCGTGGACCTGGCCGGCGCTCCGGGTTCGCTGTGCTGGGTCGAGCTGTACACGCCGGACGAGGCGGCGGCCGCCGCGTTCTACCACCAGGTGCTGGGCCTGGAGACCTCGGCCACGTCCTTCCCCGGCGGCACCTACACGTGCATCAATCCCTCCGGCGCCGGCGAGGACGCCATGTTCGGCGGCATCGTCCCGCTGGCCGCTGCCTCGGCGCAGGCGGAAGGCGGGCCGCACTGGCTTCCGTACTTCGAGGTCGAGGACGCCGACGCCGCCGTCGCCAGGGCGCAGGAGCTCGGCGGCACGGTCCGGTCGCCCGCCACGGACATGGAGGGCGTCGGCCGGATGGCCAAGCTCGCCGACCCGTACGGCGCCCGGTTCGCGGTCATCAAGAGCGCGCCGCCGCAGGGCTGAGGAGCCGCTCGTCCGGCTACGCGGAGGCGCGTCGTACCAGTGTCGTCGGCAGGACCACACCGGTCGGCTCGCCGTCCGCGGCCGGATCGCCGTGGTGGCGGGGGCCCGGACCGCGCAGCAGCAGGCGGGCCATCAGCCGGCCCATCTCCTCGATGTCCTGACGGACCGTGGTCAGCGGCGGGTCGGTGTGTTCGGCGACCGGCAGCATGTCGTCGAAGCCGATCACCGCGACGTCCTCGGGCACCCGCAGCCCCCGCTCCCGCAGCACCCGCAGGGCACCGGAGGCGGCGAGGTCGTTGGCGGCGAAGACGGCGTCCACGTCCGGGCGGCGGTCGAGGAGTTCCCGCATCGCCCGCTCACCGCCGGCCGCGGTGAAGTCGCTCTCCACGATCAGCCCGGGGTCGGTGTCACCCATGACGTCCCGGTAGCCGTCGAGCCGGTCCACCGCCGAGGTCTGGTCGAGGGCGCCGGTGATGTGCGCGATCCGCCCGCGGCCGAGCTCCACGAGGTGCCGGACGGCCGTCCGGGCACCGTCCCGGTTGTCGCAGTCGACGTACACCGCGCTGCGCGTACCGTCGCTCCAGCCGGGACGCCCACCGAACACGGTGGGCACACCGGCGCCCTGGATCAGCCCCGGCAGCGGGTCGTCGAGGTGCAGCGAGAAGACGAGCGCGCCGTCGACATGTCCGCCGGCGAGATAGCGGGCCACGCGCGCGTGGTCGTCCCTGCCCTCCGTGAGCAGCAGCACCAGTTGGTTGTCGTGCGCCGTCAGTTCCTTGCTGATGCCGCGCAGTTGCAGCCCGAAGAAAGGGTCGGCGAAGACCCGGGTCTCCGGCTCGGCGATGACGACGGCGACGGCGTCGTGCCGTTTCGTCACCAGACTGCGCGCCGCCTGGTTGGGGACGTAGCCGAGTTCCTCGACCGCCCGCCGCACCCGCTGCACGAGGGGCTCGCGGACCCCGTCGCCGCCGTTGACGACCCGTGACACGGTGGCCCGTGACACCCCGGCCCGCGCGGCCACGGCCTCCAGCGTGGGACGCGGCGCTGTCTCGGTCACTTCGGGGCTCCTCACCGGGGTGTGCGGATCAGGATAGCCGGGCCGCGAGCCCCCGGTGAGAGCGCTCTCGCCACCGTGAAATGCGGTTGCGCACACGGCGCCGCCCGGCTGATGATCGCCGTCATGACGACGAGAAGGGCCCATGCCGCCTGACCGCCTCGCCCCGTATGCCCGGCTCCCGCACGCGTACCGGCACCGTGACGTCCTGCACAGCACCGTCGACGCCTTCGGCCGCGCCCACTGGCTGATCGCCGAGGAGCGGCACGGCCGTCCACGCGCGGACCCGTACGACGCCGTGGTCGTCACCCTCGAGGACGGTCGCAGGCACGAGACGCACCTGAGCGCCCTGCGGCCGCGCTTCCCCCTGCTGGACGCGCTGCCGGACGGCGGCTTCGTCGTCGCCGACGCGCGCCGACGTGCCCGCGAGGAACAGGTGCAGGTCTTCGACGCGCTGGGGCGGCCGTCGTGGTCGTTCGCGGTGGGCGACGCCATCGAGCACCTGCTGGCCGACGAGACGGGCAGTCTGTGGGTCGCCCATTTCGACGAAGGCGTGTGCGGGGACGACGAGTTGAGCCACCCGGGCCTGCGCCGCTGGAGCAGCACCGGTGAGCCGGTGTGGCAGTACGGGCCGGTGCCCGGGGCGAGAGAGATCATCGACTGCTATGCCCTGAACGTGGCGGAGCGCGCCGTCTGGGCCTGTCCGTACACCGACTTCCCGCTCCTGGAGATCCGCGGCGACCGGGTGGTCCGGGTGCGGCGCAACCCGGTGGCGGGCGCGCGCGGCCTCGCGGTGCACGGCGACCGGGTGGTGTTCTTCGGCGGGTACGGCGACGAACGGGACCGGATCGCCGACTGCCGCCTCACGGACACGACGGTCGAGGTGGTCGCGGAGGGCCGCCTGGCCCGCCCCGACGGCGCCGCGCTCGGGCGTCGCCGGGTGGTCTGCCGGGGCGCCCGCCTGTACGTCCAGGACGAGCCGTACCAGGAGTGGACGGTCCTGGACCTCGCGGCCCCGGACCTCGCCGGAACGGCCCCCTCCTGATCCGCTGTCGGGGCCGTTGTCAGTGGCGTGCGGCATGCTGTGACCAGTGGCGGACCGCGCGCCACGGGCAACGGGGAGGACAGGGTGTTCACGGGGATCGACGAGGTCGACTGGGCGTCGCTGGGGCATGCGTACACCGACTCGGCGACGGACGTGCCCGACCTGCTGTGGGGACTGGCGTCGGACGACCCGGCGCGGCGCGAGATCGCGCTGGACGGGATGTACGGCGCGGTGCACCACCAGGGTGATGTCTACGACAGCACGCTGGCGTGCATACCGTTCCTGTTCGAACTGGTCACGACCCGTGCGGTGGCCGACCGGGGTGCCGTCGTCGGACTGCTGCGCAGCATCGCGGGACGGCCCGACGAGGAGGAGGACACCGGCCCGGCGGACGCCTTCGGCACGGACGCGTCCGAGGACGACGAAGAGGACGAAGAGTACGACGACGAGTACGAGGAATGGCTCCGCCACCACCGCGAGGCCCAGGCGATGGTGCGGGACCGCGCCGGTGTCTTCCTGGACCTGCTGGACGATCCGGACCCGGGGGTGCGTGCCGCGGTGCCCGGCGCGCTGGCACAGCTGCACTCCGATCCGGTACGGGTGTTGGGCACCCTGCGCGCGAGGCTGCCCGGCGAGAGCGACCCCGCGGCCGCCCGGTCCCTGGTCCGTGCCCTGGGCACGCTGGCCGTCGAGCACGCCGGCGTCCTCGGTGCCGGGCCGGGGCACGCCCTGCGTGACGTCGTGTCCGGCGCGCCCGATCCCGAGCTGCGGCTGACGGCGCTGATCCAGCTGGCGCGCTGCGCCCCCGCCCTGCTGCCGGACGACACCCTGGAGATCGCCCTGGAGGTGATGCGTCTGGCCCGCGCCGCCAAGGAGCTGGGGCCGCCACCGGCAAGACCGGAGCGGCCGCTTACGAACACGCTGATCTCGCACGTGCGCGAGCTGCACGCCGAGCACCGCCGGAGCCTCGGCGTCGACGAGGCCGACGAGCTCCTCACCGAGCTGCACCGGCAGCTGGGCGACCGCGTCGAGGTGCGCTTCCCGCTGCTCGTCGCGCAGCTGCGCAGCCCCGACCCGGTGCAGCGCGCCCAGGCCGTCGGCATGGCCGGGCAGCTGCTGACGGGGTGGCGGGCCCCGGACGACGAACCGGTGCTGGCGCTGGCCATGCTGCTCGCCGAGGACGACCTGCGGCTGCACAAGTCCGTCCTCGCCGAACTCCGGTACCTCGCACCCGTCTCGCACCGCGTGGCCGAGGGCCTGGTGGCGTACATCGAGAGCTGGGAGGACCGGGAACCCGAGACCGGAACGGCCTGGCGGGACACGGCGGTCGGCAAGGCGTTCGAGGTGCTGACCCTCCAAGGGGACGAGCGGGTCGTGCCCGCGCTCGCCTCCGTCCTGAAGGGCATCGAGGTGCCCGAGAACCTGGCGGGGTGGATCGAGGCGCTCGGCCCCGAAGCGGCGGCCCCGCTGGGCCCGGTGCTGCACGACAGGCTCGCCGCGCTCGACCACCGGGTGCGCGGCGACGCCTGGAGTCGTCTCGTCCGTGGCCTGGGCGCGCTCGCCCACCGTGACTCGGTGCCGCTGCTCGCGGAGATTCTGAGCGGCACGGACAACCGCCACACGCGCCGCGAGGTGCTGAAGGCGCTCACCGCGTACGGCCGCCGGGGCATCGAAGCCGCCCCGTGGATACGGGAGTCGTGGTCGGACGGCACGGTGCCGGACGAGGACCGGATATACGTCGCCGAGGCGCTGTGGGCGGTGGCCGGGGACGCCGGGGCCGCCGAGGCGGCGCTGACGGTCACCGGCGACGCGCTGACGTGCGGGCAGTGGATGCGGCGGGACGCCGGGCTGCGGCTGGCCGGGGCGCTCGGCCCGTCCGGCGCGTCGCTGGCACCCCGGCTGCGTGAGCTGATCGCGGCCGGTACGGAGCCCGCGCGGGCGGCGGTCGCGCTGTGGCGGGTGACCGGCGGGGTGGACGAGGCGCTGCCGGTCCTGCTGGACCGGTGGACGGCGGCCCCCCGCACCCGCCCGGAGATCGCCGCGTGCCTCGCCGGGCTGGGCCGGGCCGCCGCTCCCGCGCTGCCACTGATACGCGCGGAGTTGGCCTCACCGCGCCGCCACAACAACACCGGCGGTCCGGGCAACATGCGCTACCACGTCCTGCCCGACGTCACCCTGCTCGGGGACTGCCGCCGCGTCCTCGGCGCGTTCAGCGAGCCGGGCGCCGACCGGGGAGCCGGGTCCTAGGGAGTCTCCTCGCGCCGAGCCCGGCTCGGCTGCACCCGTTTGGGCTCACCGGGCATCTTCGGGTACTCGGGCGGGTAGGGCAGGTCGCCCAGCCCGTGGTCGTGCTCGTCGCGGCGGGCGAGTTCGAGCAGGGCGTCGAGAGAGAAGGCGTGGTCGTCCATGTCCGCGTGGACGTCGCCGAGTTCGGCGAACCGGCCGGGCATGGTCGCGAGGTCGAAGTCCCGGGGGTGCGCGGCACCCACCTCCTCCCAGCGCAGGGGCGCCGAGACCGGGGCGTGCGGGCGGGGCCGCACGGAGTACGCGGAGGCGATGGTGCGGTCCCTGGCCGTCTGGTTGTAGTCCAGGAAGATACGGCGGCCCCGTTCCTCCTTCCACCACTTGATCGTGACGTGCTCCGGCATCCGGCGTTCCATCTCCCGGCCGACGGCGATCGCCGCGCGCCGCACCTGGGTGAAGGTCCAGCGCGGCTCGATGGGCACGAAAACGTGCAGGCCGCGCCCGCCGGAGGTCTTGGGCCAGCCGCGCAGGCCGCCGTACTCGTCGAGGACGGCGCGCAGTTCATGGGCGGCGCGGACGGCGTCCTCGTAGTCGGTGCCGGGCTGCGGGTCGAGGTCGATGCGGAGTTCGTCGGGGCGGTCGACGTCGGTGCGGCGCACCGGCCAGGGGTGGAAGGTGAGCGTCCCGTACTGGGCGGCCCACACCACGGCGGCCGGCTCGGTGGGGCACATCTCGTCGGCGCTGCGCCCGCTGGGGAAGGTGATGTGGGCGGTCGGGATCCAGTCGGGCATGCCCTTGGGTGCGCGCTTCTGGTAGAACCACTCGCCGTTCAGCCCGTCCGGGTGACGCTCCAGGGTGGTGGGACGGTCGCGCAGGGCGCGCAGGATGCCGGGGCCGACCGCCGCGTAGTAGCGGGCGAGGTCGAGCTTGGTGAAACCGCGCTCCGGGAAGAACACCTTGTCCGGACTGGACAGCCGCACGGTCCGCCCGCCCACCTCCAGCTCCACCGCAGCACCCATGCGGCCACGGTAGGCGCGCCACACGCACCCCGCACCCCGCACACCGGGCGGCACGGGGCAGGTGCGAGCAGAATCGGAGCATGGATCTGCCGGTGATGCCGCCCGTGAAGCCGATGCTCGCCAAGTCGGTGGCGAACATCCCGCCGGACATGCAGTACGAGGCCAAGTGGGACGGGTTCCGGGCGATCGTGTTCCGCGACGGGGACGAGGTCGAGCTCGGCAGCCGTACGGGCAAGCCGCTCACCAGGTACTTCCCGGAGCTGGTGGCGGCCGTCAAGGAGCGGGTGCCCGAGCGCTGTGTGCTGGACGGCGAGATCGTCATCGCCCGGGAGGGGCGGCTCGACTTCGACGCCCTGACCGAGCGGATCCACCCGGCGGACTCCAGGGTCCGCATGCTCGCCGAGCGGACCCCGGCCTCCTTCGTGGCGTTCGACCTGCTGGCGCTGGACGACGAGTCGCTGGTCGACGTGCCCCTGACCGACCGGCGGGCACTGCTCGTCCGGGCGCTGTCGGGGGCGACCGCGCCGGTGCACCTGGCACCGGCGACGACGGACATCGAGGTGGCGCGGCAGTGGTTCGAGCAGTTCGAGGGGGCCGGTCTCGACGGAGTGATCGCCAAGCCGCTCACGCTGCGCTACCGGCCCGACCAGCGGGTGATGTTCAAGGTCAAGCACGAGCGCACCGCGGACGTCGTGGTGGCCGGTTACCGCCTCCACAAGAGCGGACCCGTGGTCGGCTCGCTGCTGCTCGGCCTGTACGACGACCGGGGCCGGCTCCAGCACGTCGGCGTGTCGGCCGCCTTCTCCATGAGGAGGCGCGCCGAGCTGGTCGGGGAGCTCGATCCGCTGCGCATGGACGACGTGGCCGGGCATCCGTGGGCGGCCTGGTCCGAGGAGGCGGCCCACGAGACGGCCCGGCTGCCCGGGGCGCCCAGCCGCTGGTCGGGAAAGAAGGACCTGTCCTGGGTGCCGCTGAGACCGGAGCGGGTCGCCGAGGTGGCCTACGACCACATGGAGAACGGCGCCCGCTTCCGGCACACGGCCCGCTTCTGCCGCTGGCGGCCCGACCGGACTCCGCAGAGCTGCACCTACGAGCAGCTGGAGGAGCCGGTGCGCTACGACCTCGGGGAGATCCTCGGGCCGTAAGGGCGGTGACCCGCACACGGCCCGGCGTGTCAGGGCTGGAACAGGATCTTGACCGCGCCCTCCTGCTTGCGCTGGAACATGTCGTACGCGTGCGGCGCCTCGGACAGCGGCACCCGGTGCGTGGCGAAGTCGTCGACGCCGAGCGGGTCCTCGTCGGTGAGGTAGGGCAGGATGTCGCCGCTCCAGCGGCGCACATTGGCCTGGCCCATCCGCATCTGGATCTGCTTGTCGAAGAGGGTGAGCATCGGCATCGGGTCCGCCGTGCCGCCGTACACACCGATGAGGGAGAGCGTGCCGCCGCGGCGCACCATCTCGATGGCGGTGTGGAGGGCGGCGAGCCGGTCGACGCTGAAGCGTTCCGCGAGGGGGCCGCCCAGCTTCCGGGGCATCACCGCGGCGGCCTGCTGGATGAGCCGGGCGGCCGCGCTGCCGTGCGCCTCGGTGCCGACCGCGTCGATCACGGCGTCGGGGCCGCGCCCCTCGGTCTCGTCGCGGATCGCCTCGACCAGTTCCTTCTCGCCGTCGAAACCACGCAGGTCGAACGTCTGCACGCCCCGTCGGCGGGCCCGGGCCAGCCGCTCCGGGACCAGGTCCACGCCGAACACCCGGCCGGCGCCGCGGGCCCGGGCGATGCGGCACGCCATGTCGCCGATGGGCCCGAGGCCGAGCACGGCGACGCTGCCGCCACGTGGGATGCCGGCGTACTCGACCGCCTGCCAGGCGGTCGGCAGCACGTCGGACAGGTAGACGAACCGGTCGTCGGGCGGGCCCTGGGGCACCTTGATCGGTCCGTAGTCGGCGTGCGGGACACGCAGGTACTCGGCCTGCGCGCCGGGCACCGCGCCGTACAGCCGGGTGTAGCCGAACAGTGCGGCGCCCATGCCCTCGCTGGTCACCTGGGTGGTCTCGCACTGGGTCTGGAGTCCGTCCGAGCACATGAAGCAGTGCCCGCAGGAGATCTGGAACGGCACCACCACCCGGTCGCCCGGCCGCAGGTCGGGCACCTGTGGGCCGACCTCCTCCACGATGCCCATCGGCTCGTGCCCGAGGATGTCGCCCGGGGTCATGAACGGGGTGAGCACCTCGTACAGGTGCAGGTCGGAGCCGCACAGCCCCGTCGACGTGAGGCGGATGACGGCGTCGGTCGGCTCCTCGATCCGGGGATCGGGCACGTCCTCCACCCGTACGTCCCGCTTGCCCTGCCAGGTCACTGCCTTCATCGTGTCGCGCTCCCTCCGACGCGTGTGCGCGCCTGTCGCCGTTGCGCGTTCGCTTCTGGGGCGGCGCCCGGGTACCCATGAGGGCCGGCCCGAACCGTGACCGGCCGGCCGGGGAGAGGGTTCGGCGGTTGCGCTCAGGGCTGCCCGACGAGGGGTTCCGCCGGGTTGCGCAGCCCCTCCGCGGCGTCCGAGACCCGGCGGATCAGGTCGAAGAACAGCCGCTGCTCGTCGGCGGAGAGCGGCGCGAGGAAGACCTGGTTCATCCGGGCCGTGCGCACGGTCAGCTTGCGGTGGGTACGCAGACCGTCGTCGGTAAGACGCAGCAGGAAGCGGCGGCCGTCCTGCGGATCGCGCACCTTGTCCAGCAGTTCCCGGCGGGAGAGCCGGCTGATGACCTCGGCGATCGTCGACCGGTCGAGGCCCACGCGCTCCCCGACGGTGCGCTGGTCGAGGCCCGGTTCGGCGACGAGCGCGTTCAGGACCGCGAACTGCGGCGAGGTGATGTCCTCCGAGACCATCGTGTTCCACAGCAGGTAGTGGGCCTGCTGGAGCCGCCGGGCCAGGTGCCCGGGGTGGGTGGTGAGGTCCACCGCGGCCATGTGCGCTCCCGTCGTCGTATTCGTTGGTGCACTGAACGATACCCGCCTCCCAGCTCCCCTGTCCTTGGGTCCGCCTCACCCTTCGACCGCCACTCTTGACGCTGCGGCACACCAGTGGCAGCGTGGGCGACACCTCGCTCGAATACTCAGTGTGCTGATTAATTCGCCGGATTCGCAGAGTTCGCAGATCGCAGAGATGGGGCTTCACGGATGGACAAGGTGGTCGCCACGGCCCTGGAGGCGGTGGCCGATGTGCCGGACGGCGCGTCGCTGGCGGTCGGCGGCTTCGGGCTGAGCGGTGTGCCGAACGTGCTGATCCAGGCGCTGTACGAGCGGGGCACGACGGGTCTGAGCGTGGTGTCGAACAACTGCGGGGCGATGGAGTCGGGTCTGGCGGTGCTGCTGGCGGCCGGCCGGATCGCCCGGGTGACCGGCTCCTACATCGGCGCGAACAAGGAGTTCGCCCGCCAGTATCTGGCCGGGGAACTGGAGGTGGAGCTGATCCCGCAGGGCACGCTGGCCGAGCGGCTGCGGGCCGGCGGCGCGGGGATCCCCGCCTTCTACACCCCGGCCGGGGTGGGCACACAGGTCGCCGACGGGGGGCTGCCGTGGCGCTACGACGGCTCCGGCGGGGTCGCGCTCGCCTCCCCACCGAAGGAGGTGCGGGAGTTCGACGGCGTGGAGTACGTCCTGGAGCGCGGCATCCGCACCGACTTCGCGCTGGTCCGGGCGGCGAAGGGCGACCGGCACGGGAACCTGGTGTTCAACAAGTCCTCCCGCAACTTCAACCCCCTGGCGGCGATGGCGGGCCGGGTGACGATCGCCGAGGTGGAAAAACTCGTGGAACCCGGGGAGATCGACCCGGACGCGGTGCACCTGCCGGGCATCTTCGTGCAGCGGGTGATCGCCCTGACCCCGGAGCAGGCGGCGGACAAGCGGATCGAGCGGCGGACGGTGAGTTCCTGATGGCGTGGACACGCGAGCAGATGGCCGCCCGCGCGGCCCGCGAACTGCGGGACGGCCAGTACGTCAACCTCGGCATCGGACTGCCGACCCTGATCCCCAACCACCTGCCCGAAGACGTGGAGGTGATCCTGGAGTCGGAGAACGGCATCCTGGGCACCGGCCCCTACCCCACCGAGGACGCCGTCGACCCGGACCTGATCAACGCGGGCAAGGAGACCGTCACCGTTCTGCCCGGCGCCAGCTTCTTCGACTCGGCGCTGTCCTTCTCCATGATCCGCGGCGGCCACATCGACGTCGCCGTCCTCGGCGCCATGCAGGTCTCCGCCACGGGCGACCTCGCCAACTGGGCCGTCCCGGGCAAACTGGTCACCGGCATCGGCGGGGCCATGGACCTCGTGCACGGCGCCCGTACGGTCGTGGTCGTCATGACGCACACCGCCAAGGACGGCTCCCCGAAGATCCTCAAGGACTGCACGCTGCCGCTGACGGGCCGGGCGTGTGTCGACCGGATCATCACCGACCTCGGCGTCCTCGACGTGACCGAGGACGGCCTGCTGCTCGTGGAGTGCGCACCCGGCGTGAGCGTGGCGGAGATCACCGCGAAGACCGCCGCCGGGCTGCGCGTACCGGAGGAGGTCCAGTCATGAGGGACGTGTACGTCGTCGACGCCGTCCGCACCCCCATCGGCCGCTACAACGGCGGCCTGGCGAGCGTCCGCCCCGACGACCTGGCCGCCCACGCCGTCCGCGAACTCCTCGCTCGCACACCGGAGCTGGACCCGGCGCGGATCGAGGACGTCTACTTCGGCAACGCCAACGGGGCGGGCGAGGAGAACCGCAACGTCGCCCGCATGGCCGCCCTGCTGGCCGGGCTCCCCACCTCCGTGCCCGGCGTCACCGTGAACCGGCTGTGCGCTTCCGGTCTGGAGGCGGTCGTCCAGGCGGCCCGGGCGATCGCCGTCGGCGACGCCTCCGTCGCCGTGGCGGGCGGCGTGGAGTCGATGACCCGGGCGCCGTACGTGCTGCCGAAGTCCGACCGCCCCTTCCCGGCCGGGCACGCCGAGCTGTACTCGACCACGCTCGGCTGGCGCATGGTCAACCCGGGGATGAACCCCCAGTGGACGATCCCGCTGGGCGAGTCGGCCGAACTCATCGCCGACAAGCACAAGATCAGCCGCGCGCAGCAGGACGAGTTCGCGCTGCACAGCCACCACAAGGCCGCCCGCGCCCAGACCGAGGGCCTCTTCGACGCCGAACTGACCCCGGTACCGGTCCCGCAGCGCAAGGGCGACCCGGTCGCCTTCGACGCCGACGAATGCGTACGCCCGGACGCCTCCCTCGCCGCCATGGCCAAGCTGAAGCCGTCCTTCCGCCAGGCGAGCGAAGCGAGATGGGGGTCCCCCCGGCCGGAGGCTGGGGGAGGCACCGTCACCGCCGGCAACGCCTCACCGCTCAACGACGGCGCCGCCGCCCTCCTCCTCACCGACGAGGAGGGCCTGAAGGCCACCGGCCGCGAACCGCTGGCCCGGGTCACCGCCACCGGAGTCTCCGCGACCGACCCGCACTACTTCGGGCTCGCACCCGTCGACGCCGTCAACCGGGCCCTCGCCAAGGCGGGCAAGGACTTCGACGACCTTTCGGTGCTGGAGCTCAACGAGGCGTTCGCCGCGCAGGTCCTCGGCTGCCTCGCCGAATGGCCCGAGTTCGACCCTGCGATCCTCAACCCGCAGGGCGGAGCGATCGCGCTCGGCCACCCGCTCGGCGCCTCCGGGGCCCGCCTCGCGGGCACCGTCGCCCACCAGCTCGCCCGGCGCGGCTCCGGCACCGGCGTCGCCACCCTCTGCATCGGCGTGGGCCAGGGCCTCGCCCTCGTCCTCGAACGCTAGGAACACCCACCATGTCCCTCACCCAGCACGACATCGACCAGGAGATCGCGGCCGAGCACGCCACGTACGAGAAACGGGTCGCCGACGGCGCCCCCGTCGAGCACCACCCGCGCCGCGACTACGCCCCGTACCGCTCCTCCGTGCTGCGCCACCCCGAGCAGCCGCCGGTCACCATCGACGTGACGAAGGACCCGGAGCTGGTGGAGCTGCACTCCCCCGCCTTCGGCGAGCGCGACATCACGGAGATCGACAACGATCTCACACGGCAGCACACCGGCGAGCCGATCGGCGAGCGCATCACCGTGTCCGGCCGCGTCCTCGACCGCGACGGCCGCCCGGTGCGCGGCCAGCTGGTCGAGATCTGGCAGGCCAACTCGGCCGGCCGCTACGCCCACCAGCGCGAACAGCACGACGCCCCGCTCGACCCCAACTTCACCGGCGTCGGCCGCACCCTCACCGACACCGACGGCTTCTACCGCTTCACCACCATCCAGCCCGGCCCCTACCCCTGGCGCAACCACGTCAATGCCTGGCGCCCGGCCCACATCCACTTCTCGGTCTTCGGCACGGCGTTCACCCAGCGACTGGTGACGCAGATGTACTTCCCGAACGACCCGCTCTTCCCCCACGACCCGATCCTTCAGTCCGTGACGGACGACGCGGCCCGGCAGCGGCTGGTCGCCACCTACGACCACAGCCTGTCCGTGCCGGAGTTCTCCCTCGGCTACCACTGGGACATCGTGCTGGACGGCCCGGACGCCACCTGGATCGAAGAAGGACGCTGACCGCCATGACGAAGATCGACCCCAGTCGGCCGGAGACCGTCCTGCCCACCCCCTCGCACACGGTCGGCCCCTTCTACGGATACGCGCTGCCCTTCCCCGGCGGCGGCGACATCGCCCCGCTCGGCCACCCGGACACCATCACCGTCCAGGGGTACGTGTACGACGGCGAGGGCGATCCGCTGCCGGACGCGTTCGTGGAACTGTGGGGCCCCGACCCGGACGGCCGCGTCCCGACCACCGACGGCTCCATGCGGCGCGACCCGGCCAGCGGCGGCTTCCTGGGCCGCAACGGCGTGGAGTTCACCGGCTGGGGGCGCGTCCAGACGGATGCCAACGGCCACTGGTACGCGCGCACGCTGCGGCCCGGCGCGCGCGGGCGCAGCGCCCCGTACCTGAGCGTGTGCGTGTTCGCCCGCGGCCTGCTCATGCACCTGTTCACCCGGATCTACCTCCCCGGCGACGAGACGGCCCTCGCCGCCGACCCGCTGCTCGCCGGACTGCACGCGGAGCGGCGCGGCACGCTGATCGCCGCCGACGAGGGGCACGGCACGTACCGTTTCGACATCCGCCTTCAAGGCGAAGGCGAAACGGTCTTCCTGGAGTTCCAGTGACAGCTCCCTACGCCGACACCGGCCTGCTCGCCCCCGAGTGGGCCGGTGCCGCCGCGGCCGACGCCACCAGCGACCACGCGTATCTGCTCGCGATGCTCGACGCGGAGGCCGCCCTGACCCGGGCCCAGGCCACCCTGGGGCTCGCCCCGGCGCAGGCCGCCGTGGTGGTGAGCGAGGCGGCCGACCTGGACAACTTCGGCATACGGACGCTGGCGGCACGCACCCGCGAGGGCGGGAACCCGGTCATTCCCCTGGTCGAGGAACTGACGAAGGTCGTCGGCGAGGAGTACGGGCCGTACGTCCACCGGGGCGCGACCAGCCAGGACATCATGGACACCGCCACGATGCTGGTGGCGGCGCGCACCCTGGACCTGGTCCTCGCCGACCTGGCCCGCGCGGAACAGGCGCTGGCCGTACTGGCCGCGGAGCACCGCGACACCCCGATGCCGGGCCGGACCCTGACCCAGCACGCCGTGCCCACGACGTTCGGGCTGAAGGCGGCCGGATGGCGGTCGCTCGTGCTGGACGCCCGGGACCGGGTGACGGCGGTACGGGACTCCCTGCCGGTCCAACTCGGCGGCGCCGCCGGGACGCTGGCGGCCTTCACGGCCTACGGAGCCCAGGACGCCATCGCCCTGCCCGCCGCCTACGCGGGGGAACTCGGCCTGCGCGAGCCCCTGCTGCCCTGGCACACCCTGCGCACGCCGATCGCCGACCTCGCCGGATGTCTGGCCTTCACCGCCGGGGCACTGGGAAAGATCGCGGCGGATGTGCTCACCCTGTCCCGCACCGAGATCGGCGAGGTCACCGAGGGCACCGGTGGCGGCTCCTCGGCCATGCCCCACAAGGCGAACCCGGTGCGGGCGACGCTCCTCGCCGCCGTCGCCCGGCGAGCCCCACAACTCGCGGCCACCCTGTACGGATCGCTGGCGGCCGAGGACGAGCGGCCGGCCGGGGCCTGGCACGCCGAATGGGAGCCGCTGCGGGACCTGCTGCGGATGGTGGGCGGCGCCACCCAGCACCTCGCCGAACTGGCCGGAGGGCTGCGGGTCCACCCGGACACCATGCGCGACCACCTCGGCCTCACCCACGGATTGATCGTCTCCGAGCGGCTCTCCGCCGAACTGGCCCCCCTCCTCGGCCGCGCCCGCGCGAAGGAGCTGCTCACCGAACTCGCCCGCCGGGCACACACCGAGCACCGCGATCTTCGCGAACTGCTCGCCGAAGAACCGGAGTTGAAGGACACCGACCTCGACGAGCTCACCGACCCCGCCCGCTACACCGGCTCCGCCGGAGCCCTCACCGACCGTGCCCTGGAGCGACGTTGACAAGTGCACTGCTCAGCTACCGCGCCGAGGGCCCGGTTTCCGCTCCCCCGCTGCTCCTCGGGCCCTCGCTCGGCACCTCGTACGCCCTGTGGGACGCCGTCGCCCCGGAGCTGTCGGTCACCCACCGGGTGGTCCGCTGGGACCTGCCCGGGCACGGCGGTTCGGCGGCCGACCTGATCGGACCGGGCGCCACCGTCGGCGACCTCGCCGGACTCGTGCTCGCGCTCGCCGACTCCCTCGGCATCGACCGGTTCGCATACGCCGGAGTGTCCCTCGGCGGCGCGGTGGGCCTGCATCTCGCCGTGCACCACCCCGAACGCCTGTCGTCTCTCGCCGTCATCTGCTCCTCGGCCCACTTCGGCGGCGAACAGCCGTGGCGGGAGCGGGCCGAACGGGTCCGCCGAGAAGGTCTGGAGGGGCTGGCCGAGAGCGCCGACGCCCGCTGGTTCACGCCCGGGTTCACGGTGCCGCGGCTGGTGAGCGACCACCGCAACGCCGACCCGGAGGGATACGCCGCCTGCTGCGACGCGCTGGCCGCCTTCGACCTGCGCGACCGGCTCGCCGCCATCGCCGTACCGACCCTGCTCGTCGCGGGCCGGCAGGACCCGGCGACCCCGCCCGCCCACCTGCGGGAGATCGCGGACGCCGTGCCCGACGCCACCCTGGTAGAACTCCCCGGCGCCTCCCACCTGGCGCCCGCCCAGTGCCCCGACGCCGTACTGACCGCCCTGCGCACCCACTTCGACGGGACCGCCGGGCGCGGCATGGCGGTACGGCGCGAGGTGCTCGGCGACTCCCACGTGGACCGGGCGCAGGCTCGGCAGAGCCCGCTCACCGCGCGCTTCCAGGACGTCATCTCGCGCTACGCCTGGGGCGAGATCTGGACCGACCCGACGCTCTCCCGC
The DNA here is from genome assembly GCF_053611185.1 of Streptomyces sp. NPDC054834. Taxonomy (NCBI): domain Bacteria; kingdom Bacillati; phylum Actinomycetota; class Actinomycetes; order Kitasatosporales; family Streptomycetaceae; genus Streptomyces; species Streptomyces sp. NPDC054834. Next base: position 223,291 of record NZ_JBSGZV010000009.1, read on the forward strand.
CGCGAACGCAGCATGATCACGCTGACGGCGCTGGTCGCGCACGGCCACTACGAGGAACTCGCGATGCATGTACGGGCGGCACGGCGCAACGGGCTCACGCCGGACGAGATCGGCGCGGTGCTGTTGCAGACGGCCGTGTACTGCGGGGTGCCCGCGGCCAACTCGGCGTTCGCCACGGCTCAGCGGGTGCTGGCGGAGGAGGAGAGGGAGAGGGAGGAGGAGAGGGAGGACGGCGTCGGCTGACGACCGTATGCAGAAAGACACCCGCGCGCAGAGGTGACGCCTGTATGCAAAAGGTGCATACAGAAAGTGCATACAAAACCCGTATGCGATCTACCGCAGCCCACGCCCCGTCTCCAACACCTCCCGCGCCCGCGCCGCCAGCCCGTCCGCCCCGCACGACCGCGCCAGCGCCAGGCCCCGGTTGAGCTCGGCGACCGAACGGGCGGCGATGCCGTACTCGACGCGGGCGGCAGCGTGTTCGTACTGGCAGGGTGAGGCCTCCAGGTAGGCGACGGCCTGGGCGGCGAGGCGGACCGCGCGCTGGCCGGTCTCCAGGGCGGCGGCGCAGCGCAGGGCCTCGCCGATGGCGGTGTCCGTGCCGAATCGCTCGGCCTGCCGGCGGGCGTCGGTGGCGAGCCGGGCGGCGCGGGCCGGGTCCTCGGTGGCGAGGGCCCGGGCGAGGTCGGCGGCCCACGGGACCATCACCGGGTTGTGGTGGCTGCGCGCGGCAGCCGCCTTCTCCGCGGCCTCCAGTTCGTTGATGCCTTCCTTCGTGCGGCCGACGGCGAGCAGCAGCCGGCCGCGTACGGATCGCGGGTCGGGCAGCACGATGGTGGACGGGTACGGCGGTGCGAACCCGTACTGTTCGGCGATCTCCCAGGCCTCCTCGGCGTGCCCTCGGGCGAGCAGCGTGTCGACCAGGTTGCACGTGGCCGTCCAGTACAGGGGCAGGCCGCGGCCGACGCGTTCGGCGAGGCGCAGCGATTCCCGCAGGGATGCCTCCGCCTCCCGGAGCCTGCCCCGCCTGCGGTGTCCCAGGCCGACGTAGGCGTGGGCCAGGGCGAGGTGGCCGCCGCTCCAGCCGGCGGTCTCGTAGGCGCGCAGGGCCTCCGTGTAGAGGGCTTCGGCGCGGTCGAGGCGGTCGGTGTAGGCGTACGCGTTGGCCAGCATCAGCAGCAGTTCGATGCCCCACTCGGTGTCGGTCCAGCCGAGTCCGGGGGCGAGGCGGCCGTTGATGAGGGCCCGGTCGCACAGTTCGGCGACCTCCTCGGCGTTCTCGCCGTGGGTCAGGGCGTCGAAACCGCGCAGGATCAGCAGGGCTCGCTCGGAGTTGTCCCGGCCGGTGCAGGTGCGGGCGAGCTCGGCGAGCTTCTCCGAGCGGCCGGGTGTGGTCGTCTCTCCGGCGTGGATGCCCTCCCACATGAAGTGCACGGCCTGCAACCGCAGTTTGGCGGGCCCCGGCTCCTGCCGGGCGGCCTCCGCCTCGACGGTGCGGACGGCCTCTTCCAGCTGGTCGTTGTGGAGCAGGGCCTGGGAGAGGCGAACGATGGCGTCGATGCGCTTGTCGCCCACGAGGCCGCGCATGGCCAGGGCGGTCTGGAGGTGGTCGATGGTGGTGGCGGGCGCGGTCAGCAGGGTGGCGCAGCCCAGTTCGTACAGTACGTGCGCGTGGACCTCGGGCAGGGGCGGCTCGACCAGGGCGCGTTCCAGGCAGCGGCGGGCCGCGTCGGGTGCGCCGACGGCGAGGTGTTCGCCGGCGGCCTCGCGCAGCTGCTCGACGAGTTCCTCGTCCTCGTCCGGGTGCACTTCCAGGAGGTGCCGGGAGGCCGCGGCGGCACCGCGGCCGGATTCGGTGACGACCTGGGCGGCGATGCCGTGCATGGCGGTGCGCATCGCGGGCGGTATGGAGTTGTAGACGGCGGTGGCGATGAGCGGGTGGACGAACTCCAGGTCGCCGTTCTCGCCGTGGGCGGCGGCGGGGTCGGGTTCGGTGAGGATGCGGGCGCCCACCAGCTGTTCGGCGCAGCGCCGGGCGTCGTCCTCGCGCATGGTGGCGAGCTGGGCGACCAGGTCGACGGTGATCCCGGCGCCGAGGATGGCCGCCGCCCAGGCGAACTTGGTCGCGTCTATGCCGAGGCCCTCCAGGCGGGCGACGAGTCCGCCGCCGCGGGCGGAACGGTTCAGGGCGCGCAGTTCACCGGCGTGGGTCTCGACCGGGTCGAACTCGCTGTCCTGCACCTTGGCGAGGAGTTCGACGGTCTCGTACGGGTTTCCGCCGGTGACGGCCCACACCTCGCGGCAGAACGGGGCGTCGGCGTGCCGGCCGAGGGTGGCGCGGGTGAGGCCGGCGGTGGCGTCGGGGGTGAGGGCGCTGAGGTTGCTGACGGGGGCGCCCGCGGCCGCGGCCACCACGTCGAGGTGGCGGGCGCTGTCGCCGCTGACCTCGCCGGGTCGGCGCGCGACGACGACCAGCACGGACAGGTCGTCGAGGCGTTCGGCGAAGGCGGCGAGCCAGCGCAGCGTCTCCTGGTCGGCCCAGTGCGCGTCGTCGATGAGCAGCACGAGGGGCCAGCACCGTTTGGCCAGCCTGCGGACGGCGGCGACGAGTCCGTCGCACACGCCCTGCGGGTCGGCGTGGCCCTCACCGGGTTCCGCTATGCCGAGGGCGGGGCCGGCGATGTCGTACCAGTCGCCGAGGTATTCGCGGGCCTCCTCGGGCAACAGGGAGACCAGCGCGGGCTGGAGCAGCTGCCGTACCACGTTGAAGGGGACGGACCTCAGCGTCTCGCCGCCGCGGGTGGACCACACGGTGCAGCCGCGGCGTTCGGCGATACGGCGGATCTCGGCCAGCAGCGCCGTCTTGCCGAGGCCCGCCTCACCCCGGAGGACCAACAGGTTCCCGGAGGACGAGCGGTCCGCGCACAGGACGTCGAGCGCCCGCGTGACGGTGGCGATCTCCGCGTCGCGCTCCCACAGGGAAGCCGAGGCGGCCACCGGGGGCCGTGCCTCCGTCATCCCGTTACCTCCCCAAGTCGCCCGAACGACGTACCGACCTCGAGCCTAGCCGTCCTGTCGGCCGGTTGGAGGCCGGTCGGCGCAGCTGTTGCCGTGACGAGTGAACGGCGGTGCGGCGGGGCGACGCCCACCGGCTCCGACCAGTGCCTATGGAGCCGACGGACGGTCAAAGGGCTGTAAAATGAGATCGGTTCGGGACGGCGCCCGCGCCGGTCGCCCTGCGATCGCCGTCCGCGGCACCGCCGGACCGGCCCGGGGTCCGGCCCGGAGTCCGGCCCGAGGTCCCGCCCGGGGCCCGCAGATGCAGGGGCCTCTCATCCGTCTTTCACCGACGCCTCATACGGTGGGGGCATGACGCAGGTGACTCCTCCCGGGTGGTACCCCGACCCCGGGCAGACAAGTGACGGTCCCGCCACCGAGCGCTGGTGGGACGGCAAGGCATGGACGGAACAGACCCGTCCCGCCGGGTCGGCCGCCGTATGGGGTCCCCCGGTGCAGACGCCGGCCGCCGGGGCATACGCGGCTTATCCGGTATATCCCGCTCATCCGCCCGCCGCTCCCCGGCGCGGGCTGCGCACGGGCATAGCGGTCGCGGTGGCTGCCGCGGTCCTCGCGAGCATCGGGGTCGGCGTGTACGCGCTCTCCGGGAACGGCGGCGACGGCGGCGGCGACCGCGCCGGGTCGCAGCAGGGCTCCGGCGGGCAGGGCGGCGGTCCCGGTGGCCAAGGCGGCTCCGAGGGTCAGGGCGGGCCGTTCGGCGGCTCGGGCGGGGGCTCGGGCAACGGCGGCTCGGGAGGCGGGCCGGGCGGTCAGTCGCCCTCGCCCGGCGAGTCCGGGGCGCCCAAGGTCAAGGGCGGCGGCACGATCAGCGACCCGGTCAACGGCATCAGCATGCAGGTACCGGACGGCTGGACCGGGGAGACGATCCTCGCGGGTGTGCAGGTGACCTCCGACGACTCGTACAAGTGCCCGGGCGAGCCCTCCAAGACCTGCACCGCCGGCGGCGCCTCCTCGGCGCCCGCACTGGCCCTCCGGACCAAGGGCGACACCGCCGAGGAGGTCGCCAAGGCGGACATCGCGGCGAACGCCAAGGCCTCCTACGGCGGTACCACCTACGGCAGCATCACCTCCCACAAGGTGCTGGCCTCCAAGGCGGTCACCGTGGCCGGGCAGAAGGGCTATCTGGTCCGCTGGCGAGCGGTCACCAGCAAGGGCGCCGACGGTTACGTCGAGTCGCTCGCCTTCCCCTCGCCCGCCCAGCCGCAGCAGATCGTCGTGGTGCGCTTCGGCATCGACGTCGGGCAGAAGGTGTCGGTCATCGACGACATCACCAAGGGGATCAAGGTGGCGTCGGGCGGCGGCAACGGGCAGAACGTCTGACCCGGCGGTCCGCCCCGGCACATGAGTCGGCCGGGTGGGGCGCCCCTCCGCTCCAGAGGAACCCCACCCGGCCGGTGGTGTGCGCCGCCCCCGTCCCCACGGTGCGGCGCAGGCAGGTCACCGTCCAGTCATCCCGTGGACGGCGGCCTGGGTCTCAGGTCAGCCCGAGTGCGGGCAGCACGGCGGCCTCCACGAACCGCAGCAGGTAGTCGGAGTCGGCGTACTGGCCGCTCAGCACGGGCCGCACGCGCAGCACGCCGAACATCATCGCGGGCACGTACTCCAGCGCCGGGTGACCGGCCCGCACCTCGCCCCGTTCGACACCGCGCCGGAGGATCTCCTGGAGCGCCGCGATCTCGGGGTCGACGAGCGTCTCGCGCAGCGCCTGCTGAAGTTCGGGGTCCTGTGTGACCGCGTGCCCGAGGGCCTGAAGCAGCCGGGTGTCCTTGCCGGACCAGTCCCCCGCGGCCCGCGCGGCCCGGCGCAGGTCCTCGGCGAGCGATCCGCTGTCGATGCCGGCGAAGCGCACCTCCCGGCTGGCGCGCAGCGCCGCCGCCACGAACTGGGGCTTGGTCTTCCACTGCCGGTAGAGCGTGGACTTGCTGCACCGCGTGCTGGCGGCGACCCCTTCCATGGTGACCGAGTCGTAGCCGCACTCGCGGATCTGCTCGAGCACGGCGTCGAAGAACTCCCGCTCACGCTCGGCCGTGATCTTGGAGCGGCGCGAGGCGGTGACCGTCTCCGGTCCGTCCGCAGCCTGCGACGTCATGTGCTCTTCTCCTCACTCGTAGCGCGGTCACTCATGTGACGCGGTCACTCCCGGTACTGCTCTGTACAGCTCCCGCACGGCGGTTCCCGCGGTTTCCGAAGCCCGTATCCAGTGTGTCCTACGTCAATCGATACGCCAGTGTACCGGTACCCAAGCGTATCGGTACACTGGCGTATCGGTACGGGGACGTATCGATTAGCCAGCACACCGTCAGCGAAGGGGCCGGGGGATGAATGCCCGAACCGCGCCTGCAGAAGCGGGGGCCGACGCGACAGCGCGGCCGCCGCTCGTCCGTGAGCTCCTGCTCGTAGCGGGGCTCTTCCTCGTCTACAAGCTGGGTCGGCAGCTGGCCACCGGCCACACCGGTCAGGCGCTGCACAACGCCCGCCGCGTGTGGGACCTGGAACGGGCCGTGCACCTGCCGGGCGAGGGCACGGTGCAGTCCGCGCTGCTGCACGGCGACACCCTGGTCCACCTGGCGAACACCTACTACGCGACCGTGCACTTCCCGGCCACCGCCGCCTTCCTGGTCTGGCTGTATCTGCGACGGCCCGCGCACTACGTCTGGGCCCGCCGGGTCCTCGCCGCGGTCACGGCCGCCGCCCTGGTGCTGCCCTTCACGTTCCCACTGGCCCCGCCGCGCATGCTGGGCGCCACCGGGCTCGTCGACACGGCGCGCGTGTATGGACCTTCTGTATACGGTCCACCGCAGACCGATCACCTCTCCAACCAGTACGCCGCGATGCCGTCGCTGCACTTCGGCTGGGCCCTGATGGTGGCCATCGGCCTGATCGTGGCGACCCGGTCGCGCCTGCGCCGGCTGTGGCTGCTGCACCCGCTGGTGACCCTGCTGGTGATCGTGGGCACGGCGAACCACTACTGGCTCGACGCGATCGTCGCGACGGCCATGCTCGGCGTGGCGCTCGCTCTGATCCACCCGCCGCACCGCGCGGCGGACGGGGCGAGTACCACACGTACACGGCGCAGCGGCCGGCGGATGCCGGTGTCCCCCGAGACGCCCGTCCTGGCCGGAGCGGGCCGATGAGCGCCGACCTGATCGCCGTCGCCCTGTCCTTGGTCTCGGCCGTCGCCTACGCCGCGGCCGCCGTCGCCCAGGAGCGCCTCGCCTCGCGCGCGTCCGGGGCGGGCCTGCTGCGGCTGCTGGGCACCGGCGCGTGGTGGTCGGCGGTCGGACTGAACGCGGGCGCCGCGCTGCTGCACGTGGTGGCCCTCAAATACGGTCCGCTGACGGTGGTCCAGCCACTGGGCGCACTCACTCTGGTCGCGGCCGTGCCGATGGGGGCGCGGGCCGCCGGGCGGCGCGTCAGCCCGGTGGAGTGGCGGGGCACCGCGTTCACGCTGATGGGGCTGGCCGCTCTGCTGGTCACCGCCTCGGGCCCGGCGCCCGAGCGGGTGCTGAGCCTGACTCAGGCGCTGGCGGTCGCCAGTACGACGGCGGCGCTGATCGGCGTGCTGGCTCGGCCCGGTGCCCGGCCGGGGCTGCGGCACGCGGCGGCGTCCGGCTTCGCCTCGGGCGTGGCGTCGGCGCTCACCCAGACGGTGACGGTGGCGGCGACCGGCGGCTCCGGAGCCGGGTTCGGCGGCGGGGTCGGCGCGGTCGTCGGGGTGGCGCTGCTCGTCGCCGCGTTCGCCACGGGCGGGCTGCTGCTGTCGCAGACGGCCTACCGGGGCGGCCTGGGCGCCCCGCTGGCGGTGGTGACCCTGGCCAACCCGGTCGCGGCCGCGGTGATCGGGCTCACCCTGCTCGGCCAGGGACTCCAGGGCGGCGCGGCCGGGGTCCTGCTGGCGCTGGCCGGGGCGGGGCTGGCCGCCTGGGGCGTGGTGCTGCTGACGAGGGCGACACCCGCGGCCCGGCCCGCCGTCGACGCCAACGACGACGACGCGGAACACCCCGTGGCGGCGGTGCTGGCGCTGGAGCCGGGCACGGCGTCGCTCGAACCGGCGTTGGTGCCACGGCAGTCGGAGCCGGGACGGCTCAGCCCGCTGTAGACGCTGTAGACGCTGTAGACACGGAGGCGGCGGCCGGTGCGTACGGAACCCCGCGCACACCGGCCGCCGCCTGCCGTCGTCTGCATACAGTAGGCGAAAATCAGCCCAGACCCCGCGAGTCCTGCTTCAGCGCGGTGTCGACGGTCAGCGCCGTCGCCACCACGAGGCTCAGCAGCGGCTCGGGCAGCTGGTAGTGGATCTGCAGAACGTAGTTGTCCGCGGTCGTGAACAGCGTCTTGGCGAGGCCTTCCCAGGTCTTGGTGATCCGGGCGACCTCGTTGTCCGCGTGGTCGACGATGGCGAAGTTCCACGCCCGCCAGTTCTCCGCCTTGATGGCGCCGACCTTCTGGCCACCGGCGTTCATCGCGAAGTTGATCTTGCCGATCATGTTCTGCTGGACGATCTCACCCACCGGCGAGCCGTCCGGGCGCTGCACGATCACCTTCGACTTGAAGATCTTGCCCGGCCGGGTCAGCAGCAACTGCGGCTGGCCGTAGGCGTCGCGGATCTCCAGCTTGTGCGTCATGAACTGGTCGAGGCTGGAGACGAAGCGAATGATCTTCTTGATGATCCCCTGACCGACCTGGACGACCGAGCCGATCTCCCTGCCGTTCTGATCCATGACCTTGTACTCGTTGGTCACCTCGATCAGCTTGGCCTTCTGATTCACCACCAGGACCGGCTCGGTGAACAGAGTGCCGCCGCCGGGGCCGCCGGCGGCGACTCCGGCCTGCTGCTGCACCTGATGCTGCACGCGGGCATCACCGGCGGCCTGCTGCGGAACGGCCGCGTGCGGGGCGGCCTGCGGCGCGGCCTGCTGGACGCCCGGCTGGGCGCCCCGCTGGTCCGGGCTGGTGTGGTCGGTCCACTGCGCACCGTCCCAGTAACGGAGCGTCTGGGGCGCACCGTGCGGATCGGGGTACCAGCCTGCAGGAGTGTTCGATTGCGTGGTCACCGGGGCACACTACCCTGAGCTGACCGGTACCTGACCAGTCCCCACGTTGCGGTATTCATCGTCCGTTTACTCCCCGGCGATCGCCGGGTCGCTGACACCGGGGTGCCCGTTCTCGACATGTCCGGCGAGCCGGCGGAGAAACGCCGGGTCGGTGTCGGACGTGACGGTGAGGTCGTACCAGCGACGGCTCGCTGCGAGGTCCACGGTGAGCCGGACGTGCGCCCCCGGCCGTACGGTGACCGTCCGCGACTGTCCGCCGTAGCCGTTGGCCAGCTTCAGCCGGGCGGTGCCGGAGCCCTGGTTGGTGAAGGTGAGCTCGATGCCGTCGCCCTTGTGCCGGGCGGTGACCTCCGCTCCCGCGGTCTTCCCGGAGCCCTTGAAGACGCGCAGGAAGCCGTTCGGGCCGTGCACGGCCAGGTCGTGGGCGCCGCCGGAGTACGCCGAGTTCCAGGTGTCGGAGACCGACTTGCCGGCCTCGGTGGTGTAACTCCAGGGGCCGTCGGTGCGGTTGCCGGAGGTGACGAGGAAGGCGGCGCCCGCGTGGGCACCGGAGGCGAAGGTGAGCGTGACCTTGCCGGTCGCCGCGTCTGCCGAAGCATCCACGAGGGGCGCGTACTTGAGCGGCCGGGTGAGCCGGTGCCCGCGCTCCTGCTTGGGCAGGGCCGGATTGGCGGGCGGGGCCGGCACGTAGTCGGGGTGGCGGTCGTGGTCCGGGGGCCGGTAGCCGTCGGTGTCCGGCAGGGCGACCGGCCGGGTGTCCGTGCGGGAGAAGTCGAACGCCGAGGTCAGGTCGCCGCAGATGGCGCGCCGCCAGGGCGAGATGTTCGGCTCGTGCACCCCGAAGCGGCGCTCCATGAACCGGATGACCGAGGTGTGGTCCATCGTCTCGGAGCAGACGTAACCGCCCTTGCTCCACGGGGAGACGACGAGCATCGGCACGCGCTGTCCCAGACCGTAGGGCCCGGCCACATGGGCGCTGTCGCCCTTGAACAGGTCGGGACCGGCGTCGACCGTCGAGATGCCCTGCGCGGCGGAGGACGGCGGGAAGGGCGGGATCACGTGGTCGAAGAAGCCGTCGTTCTCGTCGTAGGTGATGAACAGGGCCGTCTTCGCCCACACCTTCGGGTCGGCGGTGAGGGCGTCCAGGACCTGGGCGACGTACCAGGCGCCGTAGTTCGCGGGCCAGTTGGGGTGCTCGGTGAAGGCCTCGGGGGCGACGATCCAGGAGATCTGCGGCAGCTTGCCGCCCTTGACGTCGGTCTTCAGCTGGTCGAAGAAGCCCTCGCCCTTGCGGGCGTCGGTGCCGGTGCGGGCCTTGTCGTACAGCGGGTCGCCGGGCTTCGCGTCCTGGTACTGCTTGAAGTAGAGCAGGGAGTTGTCGCCGTAGTTGCCGCGGTAGGCGTCCTGGATCCAGCCCCAGGAGCCGCTCGCGTCGAGGCCGTCGCCGACGTCCTGGTATATCTTCCACGAGACCCCGGCCTTCTCCAGGCGCTCGGGGTAGGTGGTCCAGCTGTAGCCGGCCTCGTCGTTGCCGAGGACCGGGCCGCCGCCCTTGCCGTCGTTGCCGGTGTAACCCGTCCACAGGTAGTAGCGGTTCGGGTCGGTGGAACCGATGAGCGAGCAGTGGTACGCGTCGCAGATGGTGAAGGAGTCGGCGAGCGCGTAGTGGAAGGGGATGTCCTCACGCGTCAGGTACGCCATGGTCGTGGAGCCCTTGGACGGCACCCACTTGTCGTACTTGCCCTGGTCGAAGGCGGCGTGGCCGTCGTTCCAGCCGTGCGGGAGGTCCTGGATGAACGCGAGTCCCAGGTCGTCGGCGTCGGGGTGGAACGGCAGCAGGTCCTTCGTGCCGTCCGACTGGTACCACACCGGCTTGCCGTCCGGGCGGGTCACCGGACGCGGGTCACCGAAGCCGCGGACGCCTCTGAGTGAGCCGAAGTAGTGGTCGAAGGAACGGTTCTCCTGCATAAGGACGACGATGTGCTCGACGTCGTCGATCGACCCCGTGCGGTGGTTGGCGGGCAGCGCGGCGGCGCGCTGGATGCTGTTGGACAGCGCGGTGAACGCCGTGGTGGCGCCCGCGAGTTGGAAGAATCGACGCCGGTTGACTTCGGGCATGGCTGAGGGACCTCTCATCCTGGCGTACGGGATGGCCGGAACGTGACGGATGATGCGCGGTGCGAGTGTTCCAAGAGCACCGAACGTCAGGGAAGGGCCCGGTGGCGAAGATGTGACGGGCGAACGTACACGAGGCCAAGACCTCACCAAGAAGTCCCCGCGCCCGGATCCGGGCCGGAAATCGGCGGTTGGCCGAGAACATCCCTCCGCACGGAGGGGCGACGGCCACCGGCCCCGGCCCGGCCCGTCCGGTACGCGCCAATACCGCCCGACGGCCGCGCCGCACCGCCCGGCACCGCCCCGCTCCGCCGCAGCCGTCCGTCGTCCGCCGTACATCGAATACCGTGCGTGTATACAAACTACGAGCCGTCACCACGCACGCACCACATGACCTTCACCAGAGGAACACTTCCGGCCGACCTGTGAACCGGCTGTTTGCGCAGGGGCAGACGGTGCGTTCACCGTCTGCCTAGCCTCCCGGGCCATGCGATCACCTCTGATGAGACACCTCGGTCTCGCCGCCGCCCTCGCCTTCGATGACGCTCTTGCACCCTCCGGTCACGGCCCGGCCGCCCCGGCGAGGTCCACGCACGTCCAGGCCATCGCGACGGCGCCGTCGAGGACCGCGCGGTCGGCGGCCGGGGTGACGCTGCTCATCGAGAACGGCACCGTGGAGCGCCACAAGGAGCCCGGTCGGCGGCAGTTCGTCTGTCGCTGGAGGGACGACGCCTGAGTCGGCTGCCTGCGGCACATCGTCGACTCGACCACGCAACCGCGCGCCCTCGCGGAACGCGCGCAGGAGCAGGGCACGGGAATGCCGGCCGTCCAGCGGGACCGGCTGCGCCAGATGCGGGAGTACTACACCTTCATGGCCGGACACCTCGAGGCGCTGCTCTCGCAGTACGCCGCCATCCGGGAGAAGGGCACCACGGGAGCCTGAGCCGGCACACCCGGAACGGCTCGGACCGTCCTTCCGCCTGGCAGAAGCCGCCTTGCCGGCCGGCCGCAACCCTCACGAACCTGAGTCCGACCACGGCACGCGGGGCGAGGGCGCCCCGCTCTCAGGGACGGGAACGCCATGCCGCACACAACCGCCTTCGCCAGGAACCAGTGGTACGTCGCCGCCTACAGCCATGAGGTCGGCCGCGAGGAACTGCTGGGCCGGACCATTCTCGGTGAGCCGCTCGTCCTCTACCGCACCGGGGAGGAGGGCACGCCGGTGGCCCTGCACGACCGGTGCGTGCACCGCCGCTTCCCGCTGTCCGGGAGCCGGCTCGACGGCGACCGGATCGTGTGCGGGTACCACGGGTTCACCTACGACACGACCGGTACGTGCGTGTACGTGCCGGGGCAGAAGCGCGTACCGCGCACAGCACGCGTCGCCTCCTACCCGGTGGTCGAGCAGGACTGGCTGGTGTGGGTGTGGATCGGCGATGCGGCGCTCGCGGACCCGCTGACCATTCCGCGCGCCCGGCACCTCGACTCCCCCGGCTGGGTCACCGTCCGCGGCATGGAGCCGATCGACGCCGATTACGGTCTCCTCGTCGACAACCTCCTCGACCTCTCCCACGAGACGTATCTGCACGGCGGCTACATCGGCACCCCGGAGGTCGCCGAGACGCCGATCACCACGGAGGTCGACGAGGGCGCGGGCATCGTACGGGTCAGCCGGCACATGGACGACGCCGCCTGCCCGCCGTTCTACGCCCGCTCCACCGGCATCGACGGCCGGATCACCCGCTGGCAGGACATCGAGTACCACGCGCCCTGCCTCTACCTGCTGCACAGCCGCATCGCCCCGGTAGGTGTGCTGCCGGAGGCGGACGGCAGCGACCCGAACGGCTTCCACACCGAGATCACGTACGCGATCACTCCGTCCGCCGACGGTCATGTGTACGACTTCTGGATGGTCTCCCGCGACTGGGCGGTCGACGACGAGGAGGTCACCGAGTTCCTGCGGGGCAACAACCACACCGTCGTCATGCAGGACGTGGACGCGCTCAACCTGCTTCAGCGGACGCTCGGCACCGAGCGCACCGGCTACCAGGAGCTGAGCATCAACATCGACACCGGCGGCCTGGCAGCCCGCCGTATCCTCGCCCGGCTGGTCGAGGAGGGCGAGAAGCCCGTGGAGAAGGTCCAGTGACCTCGCCCGCCCGCGGGGCCGCCACCGGCGAGGTGTACCGCATCGACTGGCTGCCGGGCACCGACGTCCTGCACGGCACCTGTCACTGCGGCGCCGAGCACACCGCCCAGGATCCGGTCGCCATGTGGGAGTGGATGCTCGGCCACCCCGAAGGACACCAGCCGCGAGGAGCCGGCACATGAGTGTGTACGAAGCCGAACTCGTCGTGGCGCGGCGGGAGTCCGCCGCCGACGGCGTCCTCGCCCTCACGCTGCGCCATCCGCTGGGCGAGGAGCTGCCCGCCTGGGAGCCGGGCGCCCACGTCGACGTACTCCTCGGCCCGGACCTGGAGCGGCAGTACTCGCTGTGCGGCGATCCGGCCGACCGTGCCGTGTGGCGCGTCGCGGTGCTGCGCGAGCCGGACGGGCGGGGCGGATCGGCGTATGTGCACGAGCAGGTGGGGCCGGGCGACAAGGTGCGGGTGCGCGGGCCGCGCAACCATTTCCCGCTCCAGCCCGCGGCCCGGTACCGGTTCGTCGCCGGCGGCATCGGCATCACCCCGATCCTGCCGATGCTGGCCGCGGCCGAGGCGGCGGGCGCCGAGTGGACGCTGCTGTACGGCGGGCGGGCGCGCGGTTCCATGGCGTTCACCGGGGAGTTGGCGCGGTACGGGGACCGGGTGACGATCGCCCCGCAGGACGAGACGGGGCTGCTGGACCTCGGTCCGGTGCTCGACGGCCTGCCCGACGGCACCCTGGTCTACTGCTGCGGCCCCGGGCCGCTGCTCGACGCGGTCGAGGAGCGGTGCCCGGCCGGGGTGCTGCGTGTGGAACGGTTCCAGCCGAAGGAGCAACCGGACGGCGACGACGGCGAGTTCGAGGTGGAGCTGGCCCGAAGCGGCCGTACGCTCACGGTCCCGGCGGGTGTCTCGGTGCTCGACACCGTGCGCGCCGCGGGCGTGGAGGTGCTCTACTCCTGCACCGAGGGCACCTGCGGCACCTGCGAGACCGACGTGCTGGAGGGCACCCCCGACCACCGGGACTCGGTGCTCAGCGACGACGAACGGGCGTCCGGGGAGACCATGATGATCTGCGTGTCACGGTGCCGGGGCGGGAGGCTCGTTCTCGATCTCTGAGGCGCGACCCGGTGCGCGCCGCGCTTCCGGACGGTGAAGCGCGGCGCACCGGTGCTCACGGAGTCAGGTACGCCTCCACCTCACTGAACTGACCCGCCGGCCAGCCGGTGTTGGCGCTCACGGTCAGCCGCAGGTAGCGCAGGCTGGCGCCGCTCGGCAGGGACACGGCCGCCGTGTTGCCGGTCGCCGGGTCGAACCGGTAGCCCTGTGAACCGACCACGGTCGAGTAGTTCGAGCCGTCGGTGCTGCCGAGCACGGTGATGGTCTGGGTGCGCGCGCCCCAGGCGGCCGACGGCGGCAGTTTCAGCACCAGGCGGCGGACCGCCTGTGCGGACCCGAGGTCCACCGTCCAGGACTGCGGGAAGGCGTTGTTGGTGGACTCCCAGTAGCTGCTCGCGTCGCCGTCGACCGCCTTGCCGGGCGTGTAGACGTCCTGAGAACCGGTGGCGGTGGCCGGCCGGCCCTTGGCGAGGTTGCGGCCCGGGTCGGGGTCCGGGTTGCCCTGGCCGGGCTGGGGCCAGGTGGAGCAGTCCGACCAGGTGCTGCTCCAGCCGGAGTTGCCACCGCCGTCGGTCAGTGCGAAGGCGCCCGAGCCGGACGGATAAGGGCAGTTGTAGACGCCCGCCGCGCCGACCGAGGTGGCCGTGACGTTGCGGAAGCCGGCGGCGCCCTGGGCTTCGGCCTGGACGACGACCGTCCCGGTGTTGCGTACCGTCGCCCCGTCCACGGTGACGTTGCGGACCGGGTAGCCGTGCCCGCCGCCGGAGACGAACTCGAAGGCGCTGTACGGGCTGTCGGTGATCGTCGTGTTGGTGATGTTCACCGTGGCGTCGATGGCGCTGTCGTAGGAGTCGACGCGCAGGGCGCCCATCGGGTGGTTCCAGTTGGGGTTCATGGCGCCGGTGCGCTGAAGCGTGTTGCCGTCCACCGTGATGGTGCCGGCGAGGGGGTTGAAGGGGTCGAGGAACTTCTGGTTGGAGATCGCGATGCCGCTGCCGAGGGCGTTGGTGTCGGAGATCAGGTTGTTCTTCACGGCGATGTCGGTGCCGCCGTAGATCGCGATGCCGTTGGCGAGGTTCGGCTGCGAGATGGTGTTGTTCTCGAAGCTGCTGTTCGTGTCCGGCGCGTACAGCGACCACATGGCGAGCGAGTCGTCCCCCTGGTTGCGCAGGAAGTTGTTCCGGACGCGGACGCCCTTCGCGGTGCCGTTCAGGTTGAGTCCGTCGGCGGTGGTGTCGAGGATGCGGTTGTTCTCGACGACCAGGTTGTCGTTGTTGCCCATGAGCCACAGGCCGACCTTCATGTGCTGGATCCACATGCCGGAGACCGAGGAGTTCGGGCCGAGCGAGCCGTTGACGAAGTTGTCCGGGTTGGAGTCGACGCGTTCGGTGACCTCGCCGACGACCGCGAAGTCCTTGATGTGGACGCCTCCGGAAGAACTGGACTGGTCGATGAAGCGGGAGGTGTGCACGACGGAGTACCAGTGGCCGGCGCCCTGGAGGGTCACGTTCTGTACGCCGCTGAGCGAGGACGAAAGCCGGTAGTCGCCCGGCGGGATCCAGACCACTCCTCCCTGTGCGGCCGCGATGGCGTCCCGGAACGCCTGGGTGGAGTCGCCCTGGCCGCTGGGGTCGGCCCCCTTGGAGGTGACCGACACCGATCCGGCGGGCTGGCCGGCGGCCGCGGCGGCCTGCTCGAAGTCGGCGACGTCGACGGTGACCTGGGTGCCGGTCGACTGGAAGGCGACCTTGTCACCCGCCTGGACGTCCCGGCCGAGCAGCAGGCGGGCGTTGTCGTAGAAATGGTGGGTCCTGGCTCCGGGGATCCAGCCGGTGTCGATGTAGGAGTACTTGGAGGTGACCGGCAGGGTCTTCGCCAGCTTGGTGCCGTTGACGTACACGTCGAGCGTGCCGGACTGACCGTCCGGAACACTGTATGCAATGTTCACCGCATTGGATGCACGCGGCACGGTGAACTCGACGCGCTGCCCGGAGTCGAGTCGCACGGCCTGACGGCCGGAGGCTTCGGAGGCGAGGGTGCCCTGGGTGTAGTCGGGGCCGATCTTCGTGCCGGTGGTGGTCGCCGACTCGGCCTCGACCGAGGTGAAGGGGAGGGTGGCGCCGGCCGCCGCGTGGGCGGCGGGTACGGCCGTGGTCAGCAGACCGGCGGTGAGGGCGACGACGGTCGCGGCTGGCATGCTCCTGACACTTCTGCGCATGTGCTGATCCCTTCATGGTGGGGGTGGGGATAGCGAGGTGCGGTCTCAGGCGCGCAGCCAGACCGCCGTGTCCTTCGGCAGTCGGCCGTCGGGGTCCAACGGCGCGCTGCCGAGGAGGAGTTCGGTGTGGGCGGGGAGGCCGGCGGGCGTGTCGGCCAGGTTCACCACGCACAGGACGCCCTCGGCGCGGGTGAAGGCGAGCACCCCGTCGGGCGTGGGCAGCCAGGTGAGCGGGCCGTCGCCGAACACCGGGCGGATCCTGATCGCCTCGCGGTAGAGGGTGAGCATCGAGCCGGGATCAAGGGTCTGGCGGTCGACGGCGTACGACGACCAGCCGGCCGGCTGCGGCAGCCACGGCTCCGCACGGGAACCGAAGCCCGCGTACGGTTCCCCCGCCGCCCACGGCAGCGGCACCCGGCAGCCGTCGCGGCCGGGATCCGCGCCGCCGGAGCGGAAGTGCATCGGGTCCTCGATGCGCTCGACGGGGATCTCGGCCTCGGGCAGCCCCAGTTCCTCCCCCTGGTACAGGTACACCGATCCGGGCAGGGCCAGGGACAGCAGGGCGGCGGCGCGGGCGCGGCGGGTGCCCAGGGCGAGGTCGGTCGGGGTGCCGAAGGCCTTGGTCGCGAAGTCGAAGGCGGTGTCGTCGCGGCCGTAACGGGTGACCGTGCGCGTCACGTCGTGGTTGCAGAGCACCCAGGTGGCGGGGGCGCCGACCGGCGCGTGTTCGGCGAGCGTCTCGTCGATGGACGTCCTGAGGCGTGCTGCCTCCCAGGGGCAGGTCAGGAAGGAGAAGTTGAAGGCGGTGTGCAGTTCGTCGGGGCGCAGATAGCGGGCGAAGCGTTCGGCGTCCGGGAGCCAGACCTCCCCGACGAAGACACCGCCGTACTCGTCGGCGATCGCCCGCCAGGCCCGGTAGATGTCGTGGAGTTCGTCGCGGTCGACGTACGGGTGCGGGTCGCGGCCCTCGGTGAAGTCCGGCAGTCGGGGGTCCTTGACCAGCAGGGCGGCGGAGTCGATGCGGACGCCGGCCACACCCCGTTCGAACCAGAACCGCAGGATGTCCTCGTGCTCCCGGCGGACGGCCGGGTGGGCCCAGTTGAGGTCGGGCTGCTCGGGTGCGAACAGGTGGAGGTACCAGTCGCCGTCGTCGACGCGGGTCCAGGCGGGACCGCCGAACTGCGACCGCCAGTCGTTGGGCGGCAGTTCGCCGCGGTCGCCGCGTCCGGGGCGGAAGTGGAACAGGGCCCGTTCGGGGCCGCCGGTGAGGGCCTGGCGGAACCAGACGTGCTGGTCGGATACGTGGTTGGGGACGATGTCGACGATGGTGCGGATGCCGAGTTCGCGGGCCTCCACGATCAGCTTCTCCGCCTCGGCGAGTGTGCCGAAGGCCGGGTCGATCGCGCGGTAGTCGGCGACGTCGTAGCCGCCGTCCTTCATGGGTGACAGGTACCAGGGCGTGAACCACAGGGCGTCGACGCCGAGTTCGGCGAGGTACGGGAGCCGGGCGCGGACGCCGGCGAGGTCCCCGGTGCCGTCGCCGTCGCCGTCCGCGAAGCTGCGGACGTACACCTGGTGGATGACGGCGGAGCGCCACCACTGGTCGGGGGTCCGGGCATGGCTGGGCTGTCCCACGGTGCTTGCCTTTCTGTCTCGGTCAGGAGGGCGGCGTCAGCCCTTGGTGCTGCCCGCGCTGATCCCGGCGATGATGTGCCGCTGGAAGACGAGGAACAGCGCGACCATCGGGATGCTGGCGATCACCATGGCGGCGACGAGCACGGTCAGCTGGATGTTCTGCGACAGCTGGACCAGGGCCACGCTGATCGGCTGCTGGTCCGTGTCGGAGAAGACCATCAGCGGCCACAGGAAGTCCTGCCACACCGCGACCAGCGCGAAGATCGACACCACGCCGAGTACGGGCCGCGACATGGGCAGCACGATCGACCACAGGATCCGCAGCTGCCCTGCGCCGTCTATCCCGGCGGCTTCCAGCACGTCGCGCGGCAGCTGGTCGAAGAACCGTTTGAGCAGGTAAAGGTTGAAGGCGTTGGCGACCGCGGGCAGCCAGATGGCGAGGGGGTCGTTGAGCAGGCTGGTGTGGATCAGGGGCAGGTCGGCGACGGTCAGGTACTTGGGTACGACCAGTGCCTGGGCCGGGACCATCAGGGTGGCCAGGATGCCGCCGAGGATCACCTTGCCGAAGGCGGGCCGCAGCTTGGACAGGGCGTAGGCGGCGGCCGTGCAGAACACCAGTTGCAGCAGCCAGGCCCCGGCCGCCTGGACCACCGTGTTCCGCAGGTGCCGCGGGAGCTGCATCAGGTCCCAGGCGTCGGTGTAGCCGCCGAGGTGCCAGTGTTGCGGTACGAGCGTGGGAGGGGTCCGCGCCACCTCGTCGGGGGACTTCATCGCGCTCGTCACCATCCAGTAGACGGGGAAGAGGAAGGCGAGCGCGAACAGTATGAGGACGACGGTGAACACCATCCAGTAGACGATCTTCCCATACGGCCGGGCGTGCGCCGCCGGGGACACCAGGGTCCGGGTGCTCATGCCTCCCCCTCTCCGGACCGGGTCAGCCGCAGGTACACGGCGGAGAACAGGCCGAGCAGGACGAGCAGCATCACGCTGAGCGCGCAGGCGCCGCCGAAGTCGTTGTAGAGGAAGGCGTACTTGTAGATGAGGTAGAGCACGGTGACCGTGGCGTTCTCCGGTCCGCCGCCCGTGATGACGAAGGGCTCGGTGAAGACCTGCATGGTGGCGATGATCTGAAGGAGCATCAGCATCAGGACCACGAACCTGGTCTGCGGGATCGTCACATGACGTATGCGCTGGAGGAGGCCCGCGCCGTCCAGCTCCGCCGCCTCGTACAGCTCGCCGGGGATGGACTGAAGCGCGGCGAGGTAGATCAGTACCGTGCCGCCCATGTTCGCCCAGGTCGCGACGATGACGAGGGAGACGAGGGCGGTGTCGGCGCCGTTGGACCAGTTCGAGGTGGGCAGGTGCAGCGAGCGCAGCGCCTCGTTGGCGAGGCCGGCCCCGGGGTCGTAGAACCACTTCCACAGCAGGGCGCTGACCACCGGCGGGATCATCACCGGCAGGTAGACCACGACCCGGAAGAAGGCCCTAGCGTGCCGCAGTTCGTTGAGCACCAGGGCGAGTACGAAGGGGATCGCGAAGCCGATGAGCAGGGCCAGCACGGTGAAGGTGAGCGTGTTGCGCCAGGCCGCCGCGAACTCCGGGTCGTGCAGGACGCGGGTGTAGTTGGCGGTGCCGACCCACTCGGGCGAAGAGCCCGGGGTGTACTTCTGGAAGGAGATGACGACCGCGCGGATCGCCGGGTACCAGGAGAACAGGGCGAAGCAGAGGAGTCCGCCGAGGAGGAAGGCGTAGGCGCGGGCCTGGTCGGCCAGGCGGCGCCGCCTCCGGTCCCCTGCCGGGGGCGGCGCCTGTACCGGGTGGACGGCGACCGCCTCGGCGGGGCGCCGCTGAGCCGTCTTGGTCATCGGTGTCAGCCCCGGGCGAGGATGCCGTCGATCTTGCCTGAGGCGTCCCGGAGGAGCTGGTCGAGGTCCGCGTCCTTCTTGGTGAGGACGGCGGAGACGACGCCGTCGAGGACGGAGTAGAGCTGCTGGGCGTCCGGCGGCTCGATCTTCATCTCCAGTTGCTGATTGCCGTCGAGGAAGGCCTGGTAGTTCTCGACCGGCACGTTCGCGTTGGCCTTCTTGACCTGCTGGTCCTTGGCGTCGGCGGCACCGGTGAACAGGCGCGGCTCGGGCAGGCCGACGGGGGCGTCGTTCTTCTTGGCGCGCGCGTAGTCGCCGAGGAAGCCGTCGCCGGGGGTGAGGAACATGTGGTCGAGCCACTTCAGGCCGGCGTGGATCTGGGCGGGCGTGTCGTGTTTGTTGAACATGTAGCCGTCGCCGCCGATGAGTGTGCCCTTGCCGCCGGGCATGGGGGCGATGGCGAGGTCCTTGTAGTTGCCGCCCTTCTCCTTCACCAGGATGGGGAGGTTGTCGGGTGCGGCGAGGTACATGCCGAGCTTGCCCGAACCCATCGTCTGCTGGACGTCGTTGATGACGAGCAGCTGCTTGCTGCCCATGGAGTCGTCCGTCCAGCGCATGTCGTGGAGGTTGCGCAGGACGGCCCGGCCTTCGGGGGTGTCGATCGTGGCCTTCTTGCCGTCGGCACTGACGACGTCGCCGCCCTGGGAGTACAGCTCGGCGGTGAAGTGCCAGCCGCCCTGGTTCTGGGCGCTGTAGTCGGCGTAGCCGATGGTGCCGCCGCCGAGCGCGGCGATCCGCTTGGCGTCGGCGCGGACCTCGCCCCAGGTGGCCGGCGGCTTGTCGGGGTCGAGGCCCGCCTTCTGGAAGAGCGCGCGGTTGTAGATCAGTCCCATCGAGTAGCCGGTACGCGGTATGCCGTACACCTTCCCGTCGGCGGTGTAGATGTCGCGCAGCTGCTTCTGGATGGTGCCGTAGCTCTTCAACTCCTTGACGTACGGTGTGAGATCCGCGGCCTGCCTGATGTCGACCACGTGCCGGGCGTCGGTGAAGTACGTGTAGAAGACGTCCTCCATCTGCCCGCCGGCGAGCTTGGCGTCGAACGTCTTCGGGTCCTGGCAGGGGAAGGCGTCGTGGGCGACGACGTCGATGTCCGGGTTCTGCTTCTCGAAGGAGGCGAGGTCCTCCTCGAAGAACCTCCGGTCGGTCCTGGCGCTCTTGGGCGGCTCGCAGTTGACGGTGATGCGGGTCTTGCCGCTCGCCGATTCGTCGCCCGATCCGCAGGCGGAGGCGGTGAGGGCGAGGGAGGAACAGACGCCGATCGCGACGAGGGTACGGCGGAACCCGGTGCTTCTCATCGGTGGACCCCTCTGGGCAGGAGCAGTGGGCGCCGCACACTCAAGCACCGCCGACACCCTTCCGCAAGATGTCGCGCGTAATCTGTAATTATTCGACAGTCGAGTGGATCTCAGCTACGAGGCGCTTGCGCGGTCGACCCGCGCACCACCAGTTCCGGTTCGAACAGCAGCTCCTCGGCCGGTACGGCGGAGCCCGCGATCCGGGCGTTCAGCAACTCGACCGCGGCCCTGCCCATGGCTTCGATGGGCTGGCGGACGGTGGTGAGCGGGGGTTCGGTGCAGTTCATGAGCGCGGAGTCGTCGTAGCCGACGACCGAGATCTGTGACGGGACGCCGAGCCCCTTGCGGCGGGCGGCCCGGACCGCCCCCAGCGCCAGCGGGTCGCTGGCACAGATGATGCCCGTGACTCCCCGGTCGATCAGCCGGGAGGCCGCCGCGTGGCCGCCCTCGACGGAGAAGATGGCCCGCGCGACGAACTCCTCGGGCAGCTCGCCGGCGATCACCCGCGCCGCGGCCAGCTTGCGTGCCGACGGCATGTGGTCCCCGGGTCCCAGCACCAGGCCGATCCGTTCGTGCCCGAGGGAGGCGAGGTGCCGCCAGGCCTGCTCCACGGCGACCGCGTCGTCGCAGGAGACGCCGGGGAAGCCGAGGTGTTCGATGGCCGCGTTGACCAGGACGACCGGGATGCTGCGGTCGGCGAGCAGCCGGTAGTGGTCGTGCGGCGCGTCCGCCTGCGCGTACAGGCCGCCGGCGAAGACCACGCCGGACACCTGCTGTTGGAGCAGCAGGGCCACGTAGTCGGCCTCGGAGACCCCGCCCTTGGTCTGCGTGCACAGCACCGGAGTGAGGCCGAGCTGGGCCAGCGCGCCACCGATGACCTCGGCGAACGCCGGGAAGATGGGGTTCTGCAGCTCGGGCAGCACCAGGCCCACGAGCCGGGCGCGTTCGCCGCGCAGCTGCGTGGGCCGTTCGTAGCCGAGGACGTCCAGGGCGGACAGCACCGCCTGCCGGGTGGCATCGGAGACTCCGGGCTTGCCGTTCAGCACCCGGCTGACCGTGGCCTCGCTGACCCCGACCTTCTTCGCCACTTCCGCAAGTCGCCGTGTCATGAACGCAAGACTAGCGCAAGGAACGCAAACAGCTTGCGTAGATCAGGTCTGCTCGCGTCCGTCGTCCGGTTCGATGCGGGGGGTCAGACCCTGCTCCCTGTCGCCGTGTCCGCCGACAGCCGCTGAGCGACGTAGATCGGCACGACGGACAGCAGCACGAGAACCGCCGCCACCACGTTCACGACAGGCGCCTGCTGCGGCCGGGTCATGTTCTCGAAGATCCAGATGGGCAGCGTCTCGATACCGGGCCCGGCGGTGAAGGTGGTCACCACGATCTCGTCGAAGGACAGCGCGAACGCGAGCAGCCCGCCCGCGAACAGCGCCGAGCGCACCAGCGGGAAGGTGACGTCGGCGAAGGCGCGGAAGGTGTTCGCGCCCAGGTCCATGGCTGCTTCCTCGTACGAGCCGGAGGTGCGGCGCAGCCGGGCGACGACGTTGTTGAAGACCACCACGATGCAGAAGGTGGCGTGGCCGACGATCACGGTGAACAGGCCGAGGCCGATCCCGAGCGGTGCGAGGACCGTGCCGAAGGCGGAGTTGAGGGCGATGCCCGTGACGATGCCGGGCAGCGCGATCGGCAGGACGACGACGAAGGAGACGGCGTCCCGGCCGAAGAAGCGGTACCGGGCCACCGCGAACGCGATCAGCGTGCCGAGGACGAGGGCTACGGCGGTGGCGCCGAGGCCGGCCTTCACCGACGTCCACAGCGCCTCGCGCGCGCCCGTGTTCTCCCAGGCGACCGACCACCAGTGCGCGGTCAGCCCGGGCGGCGGCCAGCTCGCGCTGCGGTCCGGGTTCAGGGAGTTGACGAGGACCAGCAGCAACGGCACGTAGATCACCGCGAAGCCGAAACCGGCGGCGACGCGCAGCGCGATATGCGCGGAACGCGAGAGCTGCATACGGACGAACCTCTCTCTAGAGGCTGCTGAGCGCGCCCGTGCGGCGCATCGCCAGCAGATACAGCACGATCACGACGACCGGGACCGTGCCGAGCGCGGCGGCCATGGGCAGGTTGAGTTCGATGTTGGAGTAGACGAGGTTGCCGATCAGCTGGGTCTTGCCGCCGACGATCTGCACGGTGATGTAGTCACCCAGGCTGAGCGAGAAGGTGAAGACGGACCCGGCGGCCACCGACGGCAGCACCATCGGCAGGACGACCGACCGGAAGGTGCGCCCCGGACGCGCGCCGAGGTCGGCGGAGGCGTCCAGCAGGTTGGCGGGCAGCTGTACGAGCGCCGTGTGGACCGGCAGGACCATGTACGGCAGCCAGAGGTAGGTGAGCGTCAGCACGGCCGCCGGCAGCCCGAAGCCCGGACCGCTCAGGCCGAACGGCTTCAGCACCCAGTCGGCGAGCCCGCCCTCGGAGAGGATCAGCCGCCAGGCGTACACCTTCACCAGGTAACTCGCCCACAACGGGGTGAGGATGGCGACGACGAGCAGCGGGCGCCACTTGGGCCTGGCAACCCGGGCGGTGTAGAAGGCGAGCGGGAAGGCGATCACCGCGCACACGACGGTGACCGCGAGGGCCACGCCCACGCTGCGCAGGATCACCTGCCGGTAGACGGGTGTGGTGAACAGCGCGTGGAAGTTGTCGGTCGAGAAGACCTTCACCACCTGGGAGGTGAAGGAGTCGGTCGTCCAGAACGCGGAGACGAACAGGACGCTCAGCGAGCCGAGGTAGAGCACGGCCAGCCACAGCAGCGGAGCGGTGAGCAGCAGGGCCAGCCTGAGCCGGGGCCGGCGGTGCAGCGTCCCGGCGAGCCGCCGGACGGTCCCCCGCCCGGCGGCCTGCGCCTGTGTGGTCATGGCTCAGCCCTTGATCTCGGTCCAGGCCTGGACCCACTTGGCGTACGGCACGCACTTGACGTCCTTACGGCCGTCGAGGCACTGCTCGATGGGCGTGTTCCAGAAGGCGATGTTCTTCCAGTAGCCCTCGTCAGCGGCGTGGTAGGTGGTGCAGAAGTTCTTGTCGCTGGTCTCCGCGCACGCCTTGGAGTTGGCCGGTGCCTCGCCGAAGTACTCGGCGACCTGGGCGTTGACCTTCGGGGAGACGATCCAGTTCAGCCACTTGTACGCACAGTTCGGATGCTTGGCTTTCGCATACACCATCCAGGTGTCGGACCAGCCGGTCGAGCCCTCCTTGGGTACGAACGCCTTCACCTTCGCTCCCTCGGAGGCGGCGAGGCCGGCGATGACCTGCCAGGTGGTGCCGACGACCGAGTCACCGCTCTTGAAGGCGGAGATCTCCTTGAGGTAGTCGCTCCAGTACTCGCCGATGCTGGCGTTCTGCTTCTTCAGCAGGGCCACGGCGGCGTCGAACTGCTTCTGGTCGAGCGCGTACGGGTCCTTGATCTTCAGTTCGGGCCTGGTGGCCTTGAGGTAGAGGGCCGCGTCGGCGATGTAGATCGGCGAGTCGTACGCGGTGACGTGCCCCTTGTACTTCGCCGCGTCGTCGAAGACGGCCGACCAGGAGGTGGGCGCGGGGGTGACCTTGTCGGTGTTGTACATCAGCAGGTTGGCGCCGCGGCCGTGCGGGATGCCGTACATCTTGCCGTCCACCGAGTTCCAGGCGCCGTTCTTCAGGCCGCTGAAGACGTCCTTGTAGTTGGGTACGAGGGAGGTGTTGACGGGGGCCGCGTCGCCGGCGGCGATGAGGCGCAGGGACGCGTCGCCGGAGGCGGAGACGGCGTCGTACTCGCCGGTCTTCATGAGTTTGACCATCTCGTCGGAGCTGGCCGCGACTTTGGAGTGGACCTGACAGCCGGTTTGTTTCTCGAAGCCGCTGACCCAGTCGGCCTTGGGGTCGTTGGACCCGTCCTCGACATAGCCGGCCCAGGCGATCAGGTTGACCTGGCCCTCGGTCGTGCCGATCTCGGACTGCGCCTTGAGGTCGGGCGGGTTGAGGCCGCCGGCCGAGGAGCCCCCCGAGCCGGAGGAGCCGCAGGCGGACGCGGCCACCAGCAGTGCGGCGGCGGCCGCGATCTGAAGGGTTCGGGTGAGGCGCACGAGGTACTCCCTGTGTGACGAACGGTCAGTTGGCGTCCGGGACCTGGATCGTGTGGCGGCGGTCCCATCGGAGGCGGACCCGTCTGCCGCGGTAGGCGGCGACGTCCTCCGCGGAGGTCTCCAGGTTCTGCTGGAGCGCGGTGAGGCGGCCGCCGGCGTCGAGGTCGACCAGGAAGCGGGTGCTGTCGCCCAGGTAGACGACCTCGGCGACGGTGCCGGTGGCGGTGGCGTGGCCGGGTTCGTCCACGTCGGCGGACTCCTTCAGCACGCGGATCTTCTCGGGGCGGACGCTGTAGGTGCCCGGGGTGCCGGTGATGCGCCGGGCGGACTCGCCGGCGAGCAGGTTGGAGATGCCCACGAAGGAGGCGACGAAGCCGGTCGCGGGGCGCTCGTAGATCTCGGCCGGGGTGCCGACCTGTTCGATGCGGCCCTGGTGGAAGACGGCGATGCGGTCGCTCATCGTCAGGGCCTCCTCCTGGTCGTGGGTGACGAAGACGAAGGTGATGCCTACCTCGCGCTGGAGCGCCTTGAGTTCGACCTGCATCTGCTCGCGCAGCTTGAGGTCGAGGGCGCCGAGCGGTTCGTCGAGCAGCAACACCCGTGGGCGGCCCACCAGGGCGCGGGCGAGGGCGACGCGCTGGCGCTGGCCGCCGGAGAGCCGGTCCGGGCGCCGCTTGCCGTAACCGTCGAGGCGGACCTCGGCGAGGGCTTTGCGGGCGCGGACGAGACGCTCGGCCTTGGGCACCCCCCGGACCTTGAGGGCGTAGGCGACGTTCTGCTCGACGGTCATGTGCGGGAAGAGGGCGTAGTCCTGGAAGACGGTGTGCACGTCCCGCTCGAAGGGGGCGAGCCGGGTGACCTCCCGCCCGGCGAGTTCGATCCGGCCCTCGGTGGGGGTCTCGAAGCCGGCTATGAGACGCAGAACAGTCGTCTTGCCCGAGCCGGAGGGGCCGAGCATGGAGAAGAACTCCCCGTCCCGGATCTCCAGGTCGACCCCGGCCACGGCGGTCGTCTCCCCGAACGACTTCGTGAGCCCCTCCAGCCGGATCGCGCTTCCCTCCATGGGCGGGAACCTTTCTGGCGCTCGCTTACGTTGTCAGGAAAGATATGAACCCATAGTTCAAAGCTCAAGTCCCCGCTGGGGTAAAGCTTGAGTCAACGTGCAAGGTGGTGGCCGTGAAGCAACCGACTGACGGCGGCGCTCGCAGAGCCGTCTTCGCGCCGGTCGACAACCTGGCGCGCGTCGAGGCGGTCGTCCACCGGCTGGGCGACGCCATAGAGCTCGGACTGCTCGCCGACGGCGAGCAGCTGCCCGGCGAGAGCGAGCTGGCCGGGCGGCTCGGCGTGTCGACGGTGACCCTGCGGGAGGCGCTCATGGCGCTGCGGCAGCAGGGCCTGGTCACCACCCGCCGGGGCCGCGGCGGCGGCAGCTTCGTCTCGCTGCCCGACGTCCCGGGCGAGGAGCGCCTGAGGGTCCGGCTGCGCGGCTGGAGCACCGAGGAGCTGCGCGACCTCGGCGACCACTGGGCCGCCCTGTCCGGCACCGCGGCCCGGCTTGCGGCCGACCGCACGGAATCCGGCGACCTCGCACAACTGCGCCGTACGGTGGAGGAGTTGGCGGGCTCCGCGGACACGGCGGCGCGCAGCCGGGTGTACGGCAGGTTCCACGTGGAGCTGGCGGCGGCCGCGCAGTCGGCCCGGCTCACCCGGGAGCAGGTCGCGCTTCAGACGGAGGTCGGGGCGCTGCTGTGCCTTGTGCTCGGCGACGACGAATATCGTGGAGAAGTGGCGGACCGTCACCGGTCCGTGATCTCGGCCGTGCAGGATGGGGCCCACGAAACGGCCCGCACGCTGGCCGAACGGTGCGTCCGGGAGTCGGCGGCGCGGCTCATCGCCCTGCGCATGACGCTGTAGGGCCCTGAACAGGATGGGAGTCCGATCAGCTCGTGGCGTCTGGTGCGTGCGATCGCAAGGCGCCGGAAGGTCCTTGTAGCGGAGCTACTAGGGCCTTTCGGCAACGCGGCGAGCGTGCGTGCCAGGCGTCGCGAGCCGGGCGCCCATCCTGTTCGGGGCCCTTAGGGCGGCCGTACGGTCCCGTCCGCTGGAGTGCGCATGAGCCAGAGCCCCGGCCTCGTCGGCGCGGCGGCCACGACACCGGCCGGCACCGCCGAGGAACACGTCTCCGCACAGGTGGGCCGCTGGCTGGAGGCGGTGTTCGACGCCGTCGCGGAGACCCGCGCCGATACGGCCGCAGCTCTGGCCCGGGTCGCCGCCGAGGGGCGCCGGCCCGCCACCGCCGACCTCGCGGCGCTGCGCCCGGGACTGCATCTGCGGCTGACCCGGGACGAGTTGGTCTCCGGGGTCGGTTTCATCGCCGCGCCCGGACTCCTCGCGGATGTGCCGGGGTGGCTGGAGTGGTGGCAGACGAACGCCGATGGGGATGTACGACCGCTGCTGCCCGAGCTCGACCCGGACCAGTCGGCGTACTCCGACTACACGCATTGGGACTGGTTCGCCCTGCCCCGCGACACCGGGCGGCGGGCGGTGGCCGGGCCGTACGTCGACTACCTCTGCTCCGACGAGTACAGCCTCACGCTGTCCGCGCCGGTGACGGTGGCGGGCCGGTTCGCGGGGGTGGCCGCGGCGGACGTCTACCTGCGGCACTTCGAGGCGGCCGTACTGCCGCTGCTGCGTGGGCTTCCCGGGCCCGCCCACCTGGTCAACGCCCGGGGCCGGGTGGCGGCCTCCGCGGACCCGGCACACCTCGCCGGGTCCCTCACGAAGGGGCCGGACTTCGCCGCCGTACTGGGGCGGGCGCGGACGCAGACGCTCGGCGGCTCACGCCTGGTGCCCTGCCGGGGTGTACCCCTGGTGCTGGTGGTGGGAGCGGGGTGAGATCCACGCGGGGTCCGGCCCGGCGCCGTCGGCGACCTGAACGCCGGCGGTGCCGGGTCAGGCCTCCGGTGCGGCGACCACGGTCAGATGACTCGCCGCGGCGCGGGCGCGGCGCGGGCGGCGCGGGGCCGCGGCGGGGCGGCGGGAGTCGCGCAGCACCAGGGTGAGGCGGGTGTAGCCGAGGGCCTGAAGGGTCCTCGGGGTCTCGACGACGATCCGGCACTCGGTGGCGCCCCAGCGCGGGTCGGGGTGCAGCAGCGGGCGGACGGCGCCGTCGGGCTCGCCGGCGTCCTCGCCGACGGCGCGGAGCCAGTGGGGCAGGCCCTGCCGGAAGGCGGCCTCCATCAGGGGGTCCTGGGCAATGTCCCGGCGGATCGCCTGGAGCCCGTGGTCGTGGGCGCCGTGCTCCCAGGCGGCCTTGAAGTGCGCCAGCATCGGCAGGCACCAGCTCGGCTCGTGCTCGCCGAGGACCGTGCCGGCGTCCGGGTGGAACAGGACGAACCTCAGGAAGTTGTCGCCCGGCATCGCCGTCGGATGCGGGCCGACGCCCCGGAAAAGTGTCTCGAAGGCGCTGTTGGCCAGGACGACGTCCCAGCGGTGGTCCACGACGAAGGACGGGAAGGGGCCGGCCTCCAGGAGCGTGGCGTAGTCCTGGAGATACGCCTGGGCCTCGAGACCCTCGGGGACGGGCCGCGGCGCCGGCCGCTGCCCTCCTGCCTGATGTGCCATCGGGAGGTCACCCCTCTTGCCTATGCGGCCTTCACGCGGCGCCCTGATCCTGCTGCCCCGAGAAGAGTGATGTCAACTATCGTGGCATTTCATGCCTGTTGACGGCTGAAATTGGCCACAGTTGTGGCGAGACCTGGATGTGAGTTCGAACGACCCGCTACTCTCCGGGAAGTTCACAGCGACCGTTTGTGATGAGCCTCGTGTTGAGCCTCTGAGAGACGTAGGAGATCTGTCGGTGACGGATGGCTACGAGGATCCGGGCGCCACGGCGACCGACCGGCTGCCGGCCGTCGTCGCCCGCGTCACCGCGCTCGCCGACCGGCTCGGTGTGCCGCACGCGGAGGTCTTCGACGTCAGACGGCTGTCCGTCGGCTGCGGCGTCCCCGAGCCCGTGGTCAGGGCCCTGCTCGGCGGCCGGCCCGCGGGCGAGCGCGATGTGCAGGCACGGTTCCTCCAGCGCCTGGACCTGCTGCGCCGCACCCGGCTGAAGCCGAACGGGCGGAAGCACACCCAGCAGGAGATCGCCGACGGCGCGGGCATGTCCCGGCAGCAGGCGGGCGCTCTCATCAACGGTGACCGGCGTCCCACGATGGAGCACTGCGACGCACTCCAGCGCTTCTTCCGGGTGCACGCCGGCTTCCTCACGGCGGAGGACCCCGAGGCCCTCGCGGGTGCGCTTCAGCGCACCGAGCAGGAGCTGCTCCAAAAGCTCGCCGACCGCGAGCGGGCGGCGGCCGAGGCCGCCGAGGATCCGCTGGAGCGGCTGTTGCAGGATCACGGTGTCCGGGGGATCGCCTGGCGGGCCGCGCAGCTGCCCACCGACCAGCACCGCGACAAGGTCGCGGAGTGGCTGGACATGCTCCTGGAGAGCGTCAAGCGCCCCGAGTCGTGACCAGCCGTGAACCGAGGGAGAAGAGTGGGCATCGCCAGGGAGATGCGCCGCCTGTGCGGCGAGTTGGTCACCGAACTGACCCTTCCCGCACCGGTGCGGCCGCACGACCTGTACACGGCGCTGTGCGACGCGATGAGCCGCCGCCGCGGCCGGCCCGTGGTGTTCCGGGCGGCCGGCTTCCCGCCCGGCACCGCCAGCGGGCTGTGGCTCGACATGGCCGACCGTGACCTGATCGTCGTCGAGGAACGCACCGCGCCCGACCACCAGCTGGTCATCCTCGGGCACGAGCTGTGGCACATGCAGGCCGATCACAGCGGCCACCACGTCGACGGCGTGGAGGTGGCCGCGCGGCTGCTGGGCGACGCCCCCGACCAGCAGGCCCTCGAGGCCACCGTGCACAAAGTGGCCGCCCGGACCCGCTTCGACCTCGCCGAGGAACGGGAGGCCGAGACCTTCGGACTGCTCCTGGCCAGCAAGTGCCGCACGTGGCTCGCCGGTTCCTCGCTGCGCGGCCCCGTCCAGCGGGACGACGTGGCGGGCCGCATCGAGGCGTCACTGGGGTATCTCGGGCCGCAGGGCTGATCGGATCACGCCTCGGCCGGGCGGAGCGCCGCGCGGTGGGGCGGCGTTGTCAGTGGTGGACGGCAAGCTGGAGGTGCGCCGCCGACCTGTGCGGCGTACGCGCTGCCAAGTGCGTGACCGTGACGCCCGACGGGGAGAGCCGACCGATGCCCACCGCCGTACTGACCGACCGCGAGCGCGCCGCCGTCCAGGCCTATCTGCGATTGCTGCACACCGTGCGCGCCGCCCTGGACGGCCCACCCGGCGGGGCCTGTCCGGTCGTGGTCCCGCCCGCCGTGCTCGCCGAGGCGGAGCGGGCGCTGTCGGACGCCGGACTCGCGGGCAACGAGGAGCAGTTCTTCCGGCTGCTGCACGGCTGGTGCCCCCCGACCTGACGGCCCCGGCCCGGCGCCGGCCGCGTGGCCGGCGCCCCCGGCCGCACGCCGTCAACGCCCGCAGCGAGCACGCTCAGGGGGCACGCTCAAGAGGCACGCTCAGGGGGCACGCTCAGGTATGCGGCACCACGACCGCCGTGGTGACCACTCCGCGCCGGATGCTCCAACGCCCCTCGAACCGGCCGACGCGCCGGCCACCCACCCAAGGCCCCGGCACGAGGAGTTCGGCGTGCAGGCGGCCCTGCGGGCCCGGGCCGGGCTCGGGGACGATCTCGATGTCGGCCTCGGAGAAGTCCAGCCACTGGCCGGTCAGCGGGAACCAGGCCTTGTAGACGGACTCCTTCGCGCTGAACAGGATCCGGTCCCAGTGCACCTCGGGCCGTTCCTCCGCGAGCCGGCGCAGACGCTTCGACTCGGCGGGCAGGAACACGTAGGAGACGACCTCCTCCGGCAGCACCTCGTGCGGTTCGGCGTCGATGCCGAGGGAGGCCAGGTCGGCGGCGCGGGCGAGGGCGGCGGCGCAGTAGTCGTCGCTGTGGGTCATGCTGCCGACCAGCCCGTCCGGCCAGCGCGGCGCGCCGCTCTCGCCGGTCAGCACGGGCTGCGCGGGTACGCCCAGCTTCTCCATGGCGAGCCGGGCGCAGGCGCGCACGGTGGAGAACTCTCGGCGGCGCTTGGCCACCGCCCGGGTCATGAGTGCCGCTTCCTCGGGGTAGAGCGGGGCGTCCCGGAGTCCGTCGTCACCGTGCGCTTCCACGGCCACGACCGAGTCCGGAAGCAGCTCCTCGATCACCGGATCCGACCTCCATCGGCAGAATGCGGCGCAGCCTTCCCGGTGGTTCCGGGCGCTTGCGCCACTCGCGGGGGTATCCCACGGACACCTCTTCGAAGCGGACGCCGTCGAGCCAGGTCGTCCGAGGGATGTGCAGATGACCGTAGACCATGGCGGCGACGCGGAATCTGCGGTGCCAGTCGGCGGTGAGCCCGGTGCCGCACCACATGGCGAACTCGGGGTGCCACAGGACGTCCATCGGGTGCCGGTCGAGCGGGTAGTGGTTGATCAGGACGGTGGGCAGGTCCTCGGGAAGCGCGGCCAGCCTGCGTTCCGTCGCGGCGACCCGGGCCCGGCACCAGGCCTCGCGGCTGGGGTAGGGGTCGGGGTGCAGCAGGTACTCGTCGTTGCACACGATGCCGGTGCCGTGCGCGTAGGCGAGGCCCTCCTCCTTGGTGGCGCACCCGTCGGGCAGGAAGGAGTAGTCGTACAGCAGGAACAGCGGTGCGACGACCACCGGGCCGCCGGGGCCGTGCCACACGGGGTAGGGGTCCTCGGGGGTCGTCACGCCCAGCTCGCGGCACACTTCGACGAGGTGCTCGTAGCGGGGGACGCCGCGCAGGGGGACGGTCTCACGGGGGTGGGTCCACAGGTCGTGGTTGCCGGGGGACCACAGGACCTTGCGGAAGCGGCCGGTGAAGGTCTCGAGGACCCAGCGGATGTCGGCGACGGTCTCGGCCACGTCGCCCGCCACGATCAGCCAGTCCTCGTCCGAGTCGGGGCGCATCTGTTCGACGAGCGCGCGGTTCTCGGGGTACCCGATGTGCAGGTCGCTGATGGCCAGTAACTGCCCGGCCCCGCCGGCCGTCGACTCCACCCTGGCCCCTTCCGATCATGTCAGTGACACCACGAGAACACATTCGCGGACACCGGACAAGGACAATCCGCGACAGTACGAAAACGCCCCGAACTCCTGTTTCTCGAACTCCCGTTTCACAGTACCGGCCGGGCGGGTTGGCAGGACCGGTGAATCCGTAACACTCGCGTTGCACGCCGGACCGTTTGAAAGCCGTATGATCGCCCCAACACCACCGCCATGAACGCCCTTCGCGCAGGGCGGTTCGGTGTCCCTCCTTCCACCCTGCCCGGGCACGGGCCGCTGAGTCCTGCCCGAAATCCCCGAAAGGCGGCCTGCATGCTCTCTCGCGTACGCGTCTGGCTCAACCGCACGTACGCGGAGAACGTGTTCTTCATGGATCAGCTGCGGAGAAATCCCAGCGACCGGGCGGTCGAGATCCATGCCACGCACGGCGACCCGGACTCCCCCGTGCTGGCCGCGGCCGACACCGCGGACCTGGAGCCGGAGGGCCTGTCCCCGGCCGGGTACGTCGAGTACGCCCTGGACCAGTGCGCACGGCGCGGCATCGACGTGTTCGTGCCGCGCCTGCACCAGGCGGCGATCGTGGCGCACCGCGCCGATTTCGCCGCGGCCGGTACGGCGCTGCTGGCGCCGACGCCCGAGGCCGTCGCCGTGTTCGAGGACAAGGCGACCGCGTACGAGGCGATGAGCTCGGTCGGCGTGCCGGTGCCGCCGTGGCGGCGGGTGCGCACGGCGGACGAACTCCTCGCAGCCGTCGAGGAGTTGGAGGCGGCTGGGCACAAGGCGTGCTTCAAGCCGGCCGCCGGTGCGGGCGGGGTGGGCTTCCGGGTGATCACGCGCGCGCCCTTCTCCCTCACGCATCTGAGTGGTTTCCCGGGGCCGTACGTGCCGCTGGACATGGCGCTGACGGCGGTGCGGGAGGCCGACGAGCCGGTCGACTGGCTGGTGATGCCGCGTCTGGCGGAGCCGGAGGTGTCGGTGGACTGCCTGACCGGCCCCGACAACCGGGTCCGGCTGGCGGTGGGCCGCACCAAGAACGGCCGCCGCCGCGGCTTCACGCTCGACGAACGGTGGCTGGCGCCCGCGCGGCTGATCGCGGGGGGTTTCGGGCTGCACTACCTGTCCAACATCCAGTTCCGGATGTTCGGTGAGCAGCCGGTGCTGCTCGACGTCAACACGCGCCCGGCCGGCGGCCTGCACCAGCTGTCGCTGTGCGGGATCAACGCCCCTTGGGCGGCAGTGCAGTTGGCGCTCGGCGAGGACCCGGGCGAGTTCGAGCCGCCGTTCCTGGGCCAGGACTACGCGGTGGTGTCCGGGCCGCGTCCGCTGCGCCCGGTGTCGCTGCCGCAGCAGCGCACGGAGGAGACCGGGGTGCTGCTGCCGGCGATGCCCGCGCCCGCGGCCCACGCGGCCGAGCCGGCAACCGAGGGCGCGTCGCAAGCGGGTGCCGCCGCTGCGGCCACCGCCCCGGCCTAGGCCCTGCCGCACGAAAGCCCCGCCGTACGAGAGCCCGACCGTACGAGAGCCCGGCCCACACCCCCACCGGTCTGGACCAATCATGGCGTAGCCCCTTGACACCTCGATTGGTCCATACCAACTTGGTTGCGCACCGCTTTCCGCACTCCCCGCACACCTTCGTGCACTCCCGAACACCCCATCACTTCAGGGAGAACGCGTGCGCAACACACTCCGGCGTTCCAGACGCCGTCTCCTCGCCCTGCTCGGCTCCGCGGCCCTGGCCCTGGCCGGCGCCATCGCCCTCCCCGGCACCGCCCACGCGGCCAACATCCTCACCAACCCGGGCTTCGAATCGGGCGGGCTCTCCCCCTGGACCTGCACCGGAAACCTCGGCTCGGTCGTCTCCTCCCCCGTGCACGGCGGCTCCAAGGCCCTTGCCGGGGCGGTCAGTTCGAGCGACAACGCGCAGTGCAACCAGACCGTCTCCGTCCAGCCGAACACGACGTACAGCCTCAGCGGCTGGGTGCGCGGCAGCTACGTCTACCTCGGCGTCAACGGCGGCGCCTCCACCTGGACCACGTCCCCGTCCGCCTACAGCCAGCTGTCGGTGTCCTTCACCACCGGCGCCTCGCAGACCAGCGCCACGATCTACGTCCACGGCTGGTACGCGCAGGGCACCTACTACGCCGACGACATCAGCCTCGACGGGCCCGGCGGAGGCGGCGGTTCGGACACCCAGGCACCCACCACGCCCACCGGGCTGAGCTCCACGGGCAAGACCTCCTCGAGCGTGTCGCTGAAGTGGAACGCCTCCTCGGACAACGTGGGCGTGACCGCGTACGACATCTACAGCGGCTCGAGCCAGGTCCTCAGCGTGTCCGGTACGTCCGCCACGGTCAGCGGGCTGTCGCCGAGCACGTCGTACACCTTCACCGTGAAGGCGCGGGACGCCGCCGGGAACACCTCCGCGGCCTCCAACTCCGTGTCCGTCACCACCGACGCGGGCAGCGGCGGCGGCACCGGCTTCAAGCAGGCCGCGCCCTATCTCTTCGAGGGCTGGGGCGATCCCCCGAGCCCGAGCACGGTGATGAGCGCGACCGGCATCAAGTGGTTCACAATGGCCTTCGTGCTCGACTCCGGTGGCTGCAACCCCGCCTGGGACGGCAGCCGGCCGCTCACCGGCGGCGCCGACCAGAGCGCCATCAACGCCATCCGCTCCGCCGGCGGTGACATCGTCCCGTCGTTCGGCGGCTGGCAGGGCAGCAAGCTCGGCGCCAACTGCTCCTCCGCGAGCGCGCTTTCCGGAGCCCTGCAGAAGGTGATCGACGCCTACTCCCTGAAGGCGATCGACATGGACATCGAGAACTCGGACGAGTTCGAGAACGAGGCCGTGCAGGCGAAGATCCTCACCGCGCTGAAGACCGTCAAGGCCAACAACCCGGGCCTGAAGACGATCGTCACCTTCGGCACGTCGACCACCGGCCCGACCTACTACGGCAACCGGCTCATCGAGCAGGCGCAGTCGCTCGGCGCGAACATCGACGTCTTCACGATCATGCCGTTCGACTTCGGCGGCGGCTCCGACATGTACGGCAACACCGTGAACGCCGCCGAGGGGCTGAAGACCAACCTGAAGTCGACCTTCGGGTGGGACGACGCCACCGCCTACTCCCACATCGGCATCTCCGGCATGAACGGCCTGTCCGACCAGCAGGAGAACACCACCCCGGCGATCTGGACCCAGATCCGGGACTGGGCGAACTCCCACCACATCGCCCGCCTCGCCTTCTGGGCGGTCAACCGCGACCGGCCGTGCGCGGGCGGCGGCGTGGTGAGCAACTGCTCCGGCATCAGCCAGAACAACTGGCAGTTCACCTCGATCACGGCCGGCTTCACCGGCTGAGCCGTACCGTCAGCGGCGTGGGGGTGCCCCGACCGGGTACCCCTACGCCTTCGCGATGTCCGCGAGCCGCGGCGGCAGTTCGGCCGCAGGGTCGGCGGGTCGGGCCGCCTGGATGCGGCCCGACCTGATGGTCGGCGACCAGTCGCCGAGCTGCGGACGGAAGGCGCCGTGGTCCTTGGTGCCGTAGTCGAGCATGCCCCTCTCCCACTCGACGCCGAGGTACTCGCACAGGCCGCGCGTGGCCCGCTCCGGCTCGGTGGTGAGGTCCTCGTACCTCACCACATGGACGTCGAGACCCTGGTCACGGCGGCTGGAAACACCGCCATGAGCAGGGGCTCTACCGCTTCCTTGATTCTTGATGGGAAGGCCGGTTCAGAACCGGACCGACCCCCGGTTCAGAACCGGCCCGCTCCCCTGTACAGCTCCAGTTCGCCGTCCAGTTCGACGGCGAGCACGGTGGCGTACGGATCGAGGTCGGACGCGGCGGGCGGGTCGATCCACAGCACGCCGACGGCCTCGTGCAGCCCGCCGACGACCCGGTGGCCGAGCTCGGTACCGCTGCCGAGCACGGTCACCCTGCGGACCGGTGTGGCAAGTCCCCGGACGCCGATCTCGGCGCGCGGCACGTCGAACAGGGTCAGATACAGGGTGCGGCGGTCGCGGGAGAGGGTGCTGGGCCCGTAGTGGTGCCCGGCGGGCAGCCCGCGCACCGTCCCGTACACGGCCTCGGCGTGCCTGCGGATCCACTCCCCCAGGCCTTCGAGCCGCTCGACCTGCGGCTGCGGGATGGTGCCGTCCTCCATCGGCCCGACGTCGAGCAGCAGGTTGCCGCCCCCGCCGATGGTCTCGGTGAAGTACCGGATCAGCTGCGCGAGCGACTTGTGGTTGTGGTCGTGGTGCTGGTACCCCCACGAGTCGTTGATCGTCAGGCACAGCTCCCAGGGGCCGTCCGGCGGCACGATGGGGGCACCCTGCTCGGGGGTGGCGTAGTCGCCCTCGCTGAGCATGCGGGCGTTGAAGACGACATGGGGGACGTAGGAGCGGATGAGCGCGGCGAGTTCCTTGATGCGCCACTGCTCCTCGCTGCGGTCCCACTCGCCGTCGAACCACATCAGGTCGGGCCGGTAGCGGGAGGCCAGTTCACGGATCTGGCCGTCGCGGTAGGCGATGAACCGCTCCCAGGCGTCGAGATCCTCGTCCTCGGCCGGGCATTCGGAGTACCGGTTTTCCTCCATCTCCGGAGGGCGGCCCGGCTTTCGGGTGGTGGCGTAGTCGGGGTGGCTCCAGTCGGAGTGCGAGTAGTAGAGGCCGACCTTCAGGCCCTGCTCGCGCAGGGCGTCGGCGTACCCGGACACGTAGTCGCGGCCCAGGTTGAGGTCGCCGTACGCGGTGTCCCACAGGGCGACACCGTCGTGGTGCCGGCTGGTGAGGACGGCGTACCTGGCGCCGGCACGGGCGAACAGGCCGGCCCAGGCGCGCGGGTCGTAATGGGCGCCGGTGAAGCGGCCGAGCTGGGACATGTACCGGTCGTACGGCACGATGTCGTCGTAGAAGGACCACGACTCCTGGACGCCGTCGACGGCGTAGATGCCCCAGTGGACGAAGATCCCCAACTTGGCGTCGGTGAACCAGGGTTGCATGGACACCGGTCAGCTCCCCTCGGCCCGGCCAAGGCGCAGGGTGAGGATCTGGAAGGGCCGCAGGGCGACGGTCACCCCGCCGTCGGCGTCCCTCTCCGCGTCCGCCAGCGGCCGCTCCAGCAGGTCGGTCACCTGGGCGCGCGCGAGCGGGAAGCCGGTGCGCAGCACGCCCTGGGCACGGCCGCCGCGGGACTCGTACAGGCGGACCACGACATCGCCCGAGGCGTCGTCGGCGAGCTTGACCGCCTCGACGGTGACACCCTCGCCGTCCACGGAGACGACCGGCTCGGGCGCCGGGCCGGGCGCGCCCGCCGAATCGGCCACGCGCAGGGGAAGGTTGAGGGCGTAGCCCTCGGCGACCGCGTCGGCGATGCTCGCGCCGGGCAGCAGGGAGTAGGTGAAGCGGTGGCGACCCTGGTCGGCGCCCGGGTCCGGGACACGCGGGGCGCGGACCAGGCTGAGGCGGACCGTGGTCGTCGTGCCGCCGTCCTCGCGGACGGTGCGGGAGACGTCGTGGCCGTAGGTGGAGTCGTTGATGACCGCGACGCCGTAGCCGGGCTCGCCGATGTGCACCCAGCGGTGGCCGGAGACCTCGAAGCGGGCCGCCTCCCAGCTGGTGTTGGTGTGGGTGGGCCGCTGGACGTGGCCGAACTGGATCTCCGCACTGGAGTGCGGGGCCCGGATGTCCACGGGGAAGCCCGCCTTGAGGATCTTCTCGGCCTCGTGCCAGTCGATGTCGGTCTCGAAGTCGATGCGGGGGCTGCCGGCGCGCAGGGTGATCGTCTGGGTGATCTTCGAGCCCTTGCCGAAGCTGCGCTCCACGCGGATCGCGCCGAGCAGCGGGTCCTCCTCGACGACCGTCACGGAGTCCGGTTCCAGCAGGTCGGTGTAGCGGTTCTTGTAGTGCTTGTCGATGTCCCAGGCGTCCCAGTAGTTGGGGAGGTCGGTGTGCAGGCGGAGGAGGTTGCCGCGGTCGGCGAGGACCTCGCGCTGCATACGAAGATCGTATACAGACGACAGTGTGCCGTCTTCCGCCACCTCCACACGGACCAGCCCGTTGTCCAGGACCCGGCCGTTCACCGTCACCGGCCGCGGCGGCTCGGCGACCCCGAGGGACCCGCTGCCGCTCGCCGGCACCTCGGCGTACGCCGGTGCACCGCCGGCCGTACGGACGACCTCCGCCCGGTGGAACGGGCTGGTGTTGAACACGCGGGTCCCGCCGCCCAGCGCGGCCACGGCCTCACGCGTCAGCTCCTCCAACTCGGCGGCCACCCGTGCGTACTCGGCCTCCGCCTCGCGGTGCACCCAGGCGATCGACGATCCCGGGAGGATGTCGTGGAACTGGTGCAGCAGCACCGTCTTCCACAGCCGGTCCAGCCTCTCGTACGGGTAGGCGTAGCCCGGGGCGTGCAGCGCGGCCGTCGTCGCCCACAACTCCGCCTCGCGCAGCCGGTGTTCACTGCGCCGGTTGCCCTGCTTGGTGCGGGCCTGCGAGGTGTACGTGGCCCGGTGCAGCTCCAGGTACAGCTCACCGACCCACACCGGGGCGTCGGGGTACTCCTCGCGGGCCTTGGCGAAGAACGCGTCGGGGTGTTCGACCTCGACCCTCGGGGAGCCCTCCAGGTTCTTCAGTCGCCGCGCCCGCTCCATGATCTCGCGGGTCGGGCCGCCACCGCCGTCGCCCCAGCCGAACGGGGCGAGGGATCGGGTGGCGCCGCCCTTCTCGGAGTAGTTGCGCACGGCGCGGGACATCTCCTCGCCGCTGAAGCGGGCGTTGTAGGTGTCGACCGGCGGGAAGTGGGTGAAGATGCGGGTGCCGTCGATGCCCTCCCACCAGAAGGTGTGGTGGGGGAACTTGTTGGTCTGGTTCCAGGAGATCTTCTGGGTCAGGAACCAGTCGTTGCCCGCGAGCTTGGCGAGCTGCGGGTAGGCGGCGGTGTAGCCGAAGGAGTCCGGCAGCCAGACACCCTTGGTCTCGATGCCGAAGTGCTCGATGAAGAACCGCTTGCCGTGGATCAGCTGGCGGGCGATGGCCTCGCCGCCGGGCAGGTTGCCGTCGGCCTCCACCCACATGCCGCCGACCGGCGCCCACTGGCCCTTCTTCACCGACTCCTGGATCCGGGCCCACACGTGCGGGTAGTTGTCGCGCACCCACTCGTACTGCTGGGCCTGGGAGCAGGCGAAGACGAACTCCTCGTACTCGTCGGCGAGGGACGTGACGTTGGAGAAGGTGCGGGACGTCTTGCGCTTGGTCTCACGGATCGGCCACAGCCACGCCGAGTCGATGTGCGCGTGGCCGACGCCGGAGATCACGTGCGCGCTGGCGTGGGCGGGCTTGGCCAGCACCGGCTGGAGCACCGCGCGTACATCCGCCGCCGAGCCGGCGATGTCGTCCAGGTCCAGCAGGTCGAGGGAGCGGTCCAGCGCGTGCATGATCTCGTGCCGGCGCGGGTCGTGCTCGCCGAGCTCCAGCATCAGCTCACGCAACACCTGGATGTCGAGGTCGAGGTGCCAGACCTCCTCGTCCAGGACAGCGAGGTCGGCGCGGCGGAATGTATACAGTGGACGGTCGCCTGCCGTCAGCACATCGCCGAGCGGCGTCGGAGCCGAGAAGTCGTTCGCCAGGATGTCGGGATTGGAGGCCGCCTCGACCAGGTAGTCGACGCTCTCGCCGCCCGCCGCCGGGTTGGCGATCGGCACGTACTGGTTGAGCGGGTTGACCGCCTTCAGCGGCCTTCCGTCGGTGAGGTGGACCAGGGCCTCGGCCTGGTTGCCCGGCCAGTCGCCCACGAAGCCCAGATCGATGACCGCCTCGACACGCCGCCCGGCCCACTCGGCCGGCACCTGCCCGCGCATCCGGAACCAGGTCGTCCCCCAGGGCGGCCCCCACGGGGTGTCCATCGCGAAGGGCTTGTACGGGGCGGCCGCGGCCTCCTCGAACGGGACCGGCTCCCCCGGCGCCTGCCAGGCCTCGACGGCGAAGGGAACGGTGGCCGCGTAGACCGCGGGCTTGATGCGCTGGTTGTGGAGGCGTTCTACGCGCTCCTCGATCCGGCGGCGTTCGTCGTGCATGAGGGGTCTCCAGGGAGGGAGCGGGCTGGGAGGGGAGAGCCAGACGGGAGAAAGCGCTTTCCGACGAGAGGCTACTTGAGGTAGCCCAGGCCGGGATGCACCTCGGTGTAGCCCTCGACGAGCCTGCGGGCCACGTTCACGGAGTCGACGAGCGGGTGCAGCGCGAAGGCCTTCACGGCCGTCGTACGGGAGCCGGACTCGGCGGCGGCGAGCACCTCCCGCTCGACGGCCTTCACGGCGCAGACCAGCCCGGTGGCGTGGTCGGGCAGCGGGTCGACGGCGACCGGGTGGGCGCCGTTGGCGTCGACCAGGCACGGGACCTCGATGACGGCCTCGGCGTCCAGCACCGACAGGGCGCCGGCGTTGCGAACGTTGAGGATCAGGGTGGTGCGTTCGTCGCGGGCGATGGCCCGCATGAGGGCGAGGGCCACCTTCTCGTAGCCGCCGGAGAGGTCGTCGGCGTCGCGTTCACCGGCGCCCGCGGTCTCCCGGTTCTCGGCCATGTAGGTGGCCTCGCGCTCGGCGCGGGTGCGGTCCCAGGCCTTCAGGGCCGACGCCCCGGGGTTCTTCATCTCCTCGTAGAAGCGGCCCTGCTGGTCGCGCAGGAAGGCGCCGCGGGTCTGGGTGCCGCTCTTGTAGGCCCGCACGGCCTCGCGGTTGAAGTAGTAGTAGTGCAGGTATTCGTTCGGGACGGCGCCGAGCGACTGGAGCCAGTCGACACCGAAGAGCTTGCCCTCCTCGAAGGAGCCGAGCAGGTCGGGATCGGCGAGCAGGCGCGGGAGTTCGTCGCGGCCGGCGACGCGCAGGCCGCGGACCCAGCCGAGGTGGTTGAGGCCGACGTAGTCGATCCACGCCTCCTTCGGGTCCGCGCCGAGCACGCGGGCGATCCGGCGGCCGAGGCCCACCGGGGAGTCGCAGATGCCGATGACACGGTCGCCGAGGTGGCGGGACATCGCCTCGGTGACCAGGCCGGCCGGGTTGGTGAAGTTGATGACCCAGGCGTCCGGGGCGAGGCGGGCGACGCGCTGCGCGATGTCGACGACTGTAGGCACTGTTCGCAGACCGTATGCAATCCCGCCCGCGCCGACCGTCTCCTGCCCGAGCACACCCTCCGCGAGCGCCACCCGCTCGTCGTTCGCCCGTCCCTCCAGGCCGCCGACCCGGATAGCGGAGAACACGAAGTCGGCGCCGCGCAGTGCCTCGTCCAGGTCGGTCGTCGCCGTCACCGTGGGCGCGTCGGGGACCCCTGCGGCCTGCTCGGCCAGCACCCGGGTCACCGCCGACAGCCGGCCGGCGTCCAGATCGTGCAGCACGACCCGGGTGACCCGGCCCTCGGCGCGGTCCGACAGCAGCGCACCGTACACGAGCGGCACACGGAACCCGCCGCCGCCCAGAATCGTCAGCTTCACGCTTGCACCTTTCCTGCCAGGACCACCTCGACGCCCGCCTCCTCCAGCGAGGAGCGGGTCACCTGGTCGACCGGCGCGTTCGTCACCACCACGTCCAGGTCCTCGGGACCGCAGACCTTCGCCATACCCGTACCCGGGAACTTGGCCGAGTCGGCGAGCAGGACGACTTTGCCGCTCGCTTTGATCATGGCCCGCTTCACCGGCACCTCGACGACCGTCGTGTCCATCACCTGCCCGCCCGGGCGTACACCGCTGGTGCCCAGGAAGAGCCAGTCGGCGTGCAGCTGGCGCAGGTTGTCCTCGGTGAGGAAACCGACCAGGGAGCGGTACTCGCGGCGGACCATGCCGCCGAGCAGCACCAGCTCGATGCCCTCGTCGTCGGCGAGTTCGTCGTACACCACCAGGTTGCTGGTGATCACGGTGAGGCGGCGGCCGTGCAGCTGGCGGGCCAGGCGGTAGGCGGTGGTGCCGATGTCGAGCAGCACCGACTGACCGTCCTTGACCATCGCCGCCGCGTGCGCCGCTATCGCGTCCTTCTCCGGCACCCGGACCTCGGCGACCTCGGCGAAGGGCTGGTCGCCCTCCTCGGCGACCGCGCCGCCGTGCACCCGGGTGAGCAGGCCGTCGTCCTCGAGTTTGACCAGGTCACGCCTGATCGTGGCCGGGCTCACGCCGAGCTGCTCGGAGAGATCGGTCACGGCCGCGGGGCCGCCGGAGCGCAGGGCCCGCAGGATGAGTTGGTGTCGTCGTTCTGCCAGCACGCCGTGAACACTACTCGTCATCTTCAATCATTTCCATGCTCAGTTCTGCTCGGGTATTGACCAAACTCGCGGAGCAGCGCACGATTCCGGGCATTGAATTTGCAGAGTTCTGACGAGCCGACGAGAGGACGCTTCCGTGGACGACGACCGGCCCGATGTGCTGCTGACCGGGCTGCTCTTCTACGACCTCGTCCTCACCGGACTGGGCAAGCCGCCGACACCCGGCGAGGAGATCTGGACGACCGGGATGGGCTGCGGCCCCGGCGGCATCGCCAACCTCGCGGTGGCGGCCGCCCGGTTCGGCCTGCGCACCTCGCTGGCCACGGTCTTCGGGGACGACTTCTACGGCGCCCACTGCCAGGAGATCCTCGCCGGCCAGGAAGGCGTCGACCTCTCCCTCTCCCGCGTCGCTGACGGCTGGCCCACCCCGGTCACCGGCTGCCTCGCCCAGGGCCAGGACCGGGCCCTCGTCACCCACGGCCAGGAGCCCCCCTTCTCGCAGGACGCGCTGATGGGCGACCCTCCCGAAGCACGCACGGCCCTCGTGCACATCGAGGCCGAACCGCGCGAGTGGCTCGCCAAGGCCGCCGCGAACGGCACCCGGATCTACGCCGACGTCGGATGGGACCCCACCCAGCAGTGGTCCACCGACCTCCTCGGGCAGCTCGCCCTGTGCCATGCCTTCCTCCCCAACGAGACCGAGGCGATGGCATACACCCGCACCGACAGCGCGGCCGCCGCCCTCGGCACGCTCTCCGAACTGGTGCCGGTGGCCGTCGTGACCCGGGGCGGCGACGGCGCGATGGCCGTCGACCAGACGACCGGCGAGTACGCGGAGGTCCCCGCCCTCGAGGTCGACGTCCTGGACGCGACGGGCGCCGGCGACGTCTTCGGCGCGAGTTTCGTCGCGGCCTCCCTCGGCGGCTGGCCGCTCGATGAGCGGCTGCGGTTCGCCGTCCTGGCCGCCGGGCTGTCCGTCCAGCACCACGGCGGCGCGCCGGCGGCCCCCGGCTGGTACGGCGTCGACCGCTGGTGGCGCTCGCTGACCGGCCCCGAGCTGCGCCGGGCGTACGGCTTCCTCGCGGACCGCCTGCCGGCCGACCCCGGCCCTCCCGTCCGCTACGCCCCGGTCACCCCTCCCGCACCGCAGCACTGATCCCCGTACATCCGCGAAATCGCGCGTCCGCGGCGTCGCGAGAAGATCCCGAAAGGCGGTGGGAGCTGTGCGGCTCTCACGAAGAGGCCTGCTGCGCGCCGGCCTGGCCGGCACGGCTGCCACGGCCCTCGGCGGCCTGGCGTCCGGCTGCGCCGTCCCGACCGGTTCGACCGGCCGGAACATGGTCCTGTGGTACTGGGACGGCGGCCTCGGCGACACGGTCGTGAAACGGACCAAGGCCCGCTACGACAGCACGGTCGCCCTGCAAGCGATCAAGATCGGCGGCTACTACCGCTCCAAGCTGATCACCACCATGGCCGGCCGGGCACACATCCCCGACATCGCGGGCCTCAAGGGCGAGGACATGGCGTCCTACCTGCCCAACGCCGACCAGTTCGTGGACCTGCGGACCCTGGGCGCCGACACGTACAAGAGCCAGTACCTGCCGTGGAAGTGGGAACAGGGCATCGCCGACGACGGCCGCATGATCGGCTTCCCGATCGACTGCGGCCCGGTCGCGCACCTCTACCAGTACGAGGTCTTCCGCAAGGCGGGGCTGCCGTACGAGCCCGCGGACGTGTCGAAGGAGCTGGACACCTGGGAGAAGTTCTTCGCCGCGGGCGAGCGGCTCAGGAAGCGGATCCCCGGGACCTCCCTGCTGACCGACGTCAACAGCGTGTTCGAGAACGTGGTGCAGCAGGGCGCCAAACGGTACGTCGACAAGGACCGCCACTTCATCGGCGACCAGGAACACGTGCGCCACGCCTGGGCGCTCGCCGTTCAGGCCAAGCGGCGGGGGCTCGTCTCGAACCTGGTCACCGGCACCCCGGACCAGCTCTCGGCCGTCGAGGACGGCAAACTGCCCAGCCAGCTGGGCGCCTCCTGGGCGACCTACGACCTGAAGAACGGCGTACCGAAGACCAAGGGCAGGTGGCGGATCGCCGACATGCCCGTGCGGCCCTCCAACAACGGCGGCTCCTTCCTGTCGATCACCAAGGCGTGCCGGGAACCCGAGCGGGCCTTCGAGATCGTCGCCTGGATGCTCGACGCGGCCAACCAGGCCCAGGGGTACGTCGACGCGGGCCTGTTCCCCTCCACCCCCGCCTCGTACGGCCTGAAGCAACTGCGCGAACCCGACCCCTTCTTCGGCGGCCAGATCACCACGGACGTCTTCGGACCCGCCGCACAGAAGATCGCGGTCGCCTACAACAGCCCGTACGACATCGCGCTCGGACAGCCGATCAAGGACGAGATCAAGAACGTCGGCGTCCTCGGCAAGGACCCGGAGAAGGCCTGGAGTGACGCCATGAGCAAGTGCCGGCGCATCGCGAAGCACCTGGGGGTGAGCTACTGATGGCCACCGCCCCCGCGTTGGAGAAGCCCCCGGTGGCGCCGGCGGAACCAGCCGCCGCACGGCCCCGGAGAGGCCTGCGCAAGTACTGGCACCTCTACGCCGCGATCTCGCCCTTCTACCTCCTCTTCCTCGCCTTCGGCCTGATCCCCGTCGGCTTCTCGCTCTACCTGTCCTTC
Organism: Streptomyces sp. NPDC054834; assembly: GCF_053611185.1. Lineage (NCBI taxonomy): Bacteria > Bacillati > Actinomycetota > Actinomycetes > Kitasatosporales > Streptomycetaceae > Streptomyces > Streptomyces sp. NPDC054834. The sequence goes on from NZ_JBSGZV010000009.1 coordinate 268,042, forward strand.
CACCGCTGGGACGGGCTCGGCCCGATGGAGTGGGCGGGCCTGGGGCAGTACCAGTACCTGCTGAGCGACAGCGACTTCTGGCAGTCGATCGGGAACACGATCGTCATCTGGGCGCTGGCCACCTTCCCCATGATCGCCCTGGCGATGGTCACCGCCGTCATGCTCAACTCGGCGGTCCGCTTCAAGAACCTCTACCGCGTCGCCTACTTCCTACCGAACGTCACCTCCGTCGTGGCGATCGCGATCATCTTCGGGTCGGTCTTCTCCACCAACTTCGGCCTGGTCAACGCTTTTCTCCAGGCGGTCGGCCTGGACCAGGTGGCCTGGCTGAACACACCGTGGGGCATCAAGGTCGCCATCGCGACGCTGATGACCTGGCAGTGGACCGGCTACAACGCGATCATCTTCCTCGCCGGCCTGCAGACGATTCCCGGTGAACTGTACGAGGCCGCGCGCATGGACGGGGCCGGGCCCGTGCAGACGTTCCTCCGGGTGACCCTGCCGTTGCTGCGCCCGACGCTGCTGTTCGTGCTCGTCGTCTCGACCGTCACCGGTCTGCAGAGCTTCTCCGAACCGCAGGTGCTGCTCCAGAACACCTCCAACGACTCGACATTCTCGGGCGGTCCGGGTCACGCGGGCCGGACGATGGTCCTCTACTTCTTCCAGCAGACCTTCGACAACAACGACTTCGGTTACGGCGCCGCCGTGGCCTGGGGCATCTTCCTCGTCGTCATCCTCTTCTCGATCATCAACTGGCGCCTGGTGCAGCGCCGGGGCGAAGACTAGGGGGCCGTCACCATGGCATCCATCCAAGGCACACGCCGGCCCAGGCCCGTCAAGGGCACCCGCAGCCGGGGCATCGCGCTGCACGCCGTGCTGGTCATCGGCCTGCTCCTGTCGGCCTTCCCGTTCTACTGGGCCGTGATCATGTCGACGCACACGTCGTCGGAGATCTTCTCCTACCCGCCCAAGCTGCTGCCCGGCTCACACTTCCTCGAGAACCTCCGCCATCTCTTCGACAACATCGACTTCTTCGGCTCGATGTTCAACTCGCTGCTGGTGGCGGGCGCGGTGACCTTCCTGGTCCTGTTCTTCGACTCGCTGGCCGCGTTCGTCTTCGCCAAGTTCGAGTTCCCCGGCCGCAAGGTGCTCTTCGCGCTCCTGATGGCGATCTTCATGGTGCCGACGCAGCTCCAGGTCATCCCCCAGTTCGTGATCATGGCGAAGATCGGCTGGATCGGCTCGATGACCGCGCTCATCGTGCCCGCGGCGGCCAACGCGTTCGGCATCTTCTGGATGCGCCAGTACATGAAGAGCGCCATCCACGACGAACTGCTCGACGCCTCGAAGCTCGACGGCGCGAACTTCCTGCGCCAGTACTGGCACGTGGCGCTCCCCGTGGTCCGCCCGGGACTCGCCTTCCTCGGCATCTTCACCTTCATGGGTCAGTGGAACGACTACGCCTGGCCCCTGATCGCCCTCACCAATCCGGACAACGTCACCCTTCAGGTGGCCCTGTCCCAGCTCAACGGCGTGCACGGCACCACCGACTACGGCATGGTGATGACCGGCGCGCTGCTCGCCCTCATCCCGCTGCTGATCGTGTTCGCGATCGGCGCCCGGCAGATGATCGGCGACCTCGCCAAGGGGGCCATCCGCTGATGTCACGCGATCCGCTGATGTCATGCGATCCACTGATCGCCCTGCGTCCCTGGGAGGCACCCGAGGTGACTTCCTGGGGTCGGCTGCCGATGCACGCGGTCGACCGCCGGGCGGGGGCCGTGTCCCTGGACGGCGACTGGCGTTTCCAGTTGCTGCCGGCGCCCGACGCGCCGCTCGGTGATGTGTGGTCGTCGGCGCACGTTCCGGGGGCCTGGACGATGCAGGACACGGGGGCCGGGCTGTCGCATACGATCGGCGAATCGCGGTATGCAATCGACCTGCCCCAGTACACGAACGTCCGTATGCCATTCGCGGAATACCCGCCACAGTCGCCCGCGGCCAACCCGACGGGTGTGTACGAACGTCCGGTGGACGTCCCGGCCGAGTGGGCCGGCCGCCGGATCGTGCTCCAGGTCGGCGCCGCCGAGAGCGTCCTGCTCGTACACGTGGACGGACAGCCCGTCGGCATCTCCAAGGACTCCCACCTCGCGGCCGACTTCGACCTGACGGACCTGGTCCGCCCGGGAGAGCGGGCGGTCGTACGGCTGACGGTGGTGAAGTGGTCGGACACCTCGCACATCGAGGACCAGGACCACTGGTGGCACGGCGGGATCACCCGATCGGTGCTGCTGTACACGACAGACCCCCTGCACCTGGCCGACGTCACCGTACGGGCGCGGCACAGCGGCGAGCTCACGGTGGACTGCCAGGTGCGGGACGCGGGCGGCGGGGCGCTCCCCGAAGGGTGGTACGTCAGCGGGGATCTGGACGGGCATCCCATCGCCCAGGACGCCGAGTTCGACCGGGTCAACGCCGACGACGAGCGGGTCTCCGACTTTCTCGGCGAGGCGCGGCTGCGGACCACCGTGCCCGAGGTGCGGACCTGGAACGCCGAGCTGCCGGAGCTCTACGACCTGTCCGTCCGGCTGCACCGCGCGGACGGCACGGTCGCCGACACCTTCCGCCACCGGGTGGGCTTCCGCGACGTGGCGATCGTCGGCCGGGATCTGCTGGTCAACGGCGAGCGGGTGTTCATCCGGGGCGTCAACCGGCACGACTTCCATCCGCTGACCGGCCGCACGGTGTCGTACGACGACATGCACGCGGACCTCAGCCTGCTGAAGCGTTTCGGCTTCAACGCGATCCGCACCTCCCATTACCCGAACGACCCCTCCCTGTACGACCTCGCCGACGAGCTGGGCTTCTACGTCGTCGACGAGGCGGACATCGAGTCGCACGACCACGCTCATGAGATCGCCGACGACCCGCGCTATCTGAACGCCTTCGTCGACCGCGTCTCCCGGATGGTCCTCAGGGACAAGAACCACCCGTCGGTGATCATCTGGTCGCTGGGCAACGAGTCCGACTACGGCGCGAACCACGACGCGGCGGCGGGCTGGGTGCGGCGGCACGACCCGACCCGGCCTCTGCAGTACGAGGGCGCCGCCAAGCGTGGCTGGGCGGACCCGGACGTGGCCTCCGACATCGCCTGTCCGATGTATGCACCGATCGAAGACTGTATTGCACATGCGCTGTCCGGCGAACAGACGAAGCCGCTGATCCAGTGCGAGTACTCGCACGCCATGGGCAACAGCAACGGCACCCTCGCCGACCACTGGGCTGCCATCGAGTCCACCCCGGGTCTTCAGGGTGGCTTCATCTGGGAGTTCTGGGACCACGGAATCCTTCAGCGCGTGAACGACGGAAGACCGGCCGGACGCACGGGCGCCGGGCTGTATGCGAACGGTGTCGCCGCGCCCGGCCACCGGTGGGCGTACGGCGGCGACTTCGGCGAGAGCGTCCACGACGGCGCGTTCGTCGCGGACGGGGTCGTCTTCCCGGACCGCACCCCGAAGCCCGCCCTCCACGAGCACCGGGAGATCGCGGGGCCGGTCCGCATCCGGTGTTTCCGGCACGAGGGGCTGGTGCTCGCCAACCACCAGCACTTCCGCGGCCTGGACTGGCTGGCCGCCGAGTGGGAGCTGTCCCTGGCCGACGGCCGCACGCTGACCGCGCCGGCCGAACTGCCCGATCTGCGGCCGGGCGAGACGGCGGCGGTGCCGCTGCCCCTGGAGTTGCCGCAGGACGGCGGCGAGGCGTGGCTGACACTGCGGGTGAGGACGGCCCGGGACGAGGCATGGGCGCCGCGCGGCACCGAGGTGTGCGCGCCGCAGGTGCGGCTGCGGGCGGCTGCCACCGCCCCGGGCCCGGGCCTGCCCGCTGTGGCCGCCACGCAGCGGCCCGTCGAGGTCGACGCCGACGGCCTCCTGGACCATCCCCTGCTGACCGCCGCGCCTGCTCTGTCCCTGTGGCGGGCGCCCACCGACAACGACGAGTTGGGCGGCGTCGCGCTGCGCTGGCGGGCGTGGGGGCTCGACGCCCTGGTCCGCAAGCTCGTCTCCGTGAACCGTGCGGGCGGCCGGGTGACCGTGCTCGCCGAGTACGCCGGAACGGTCGGCGTCATCCGGCACGGCCAGGAGTTCACGCCCGTCGCGGACGGCATCCGGGTGGACGAATGGGCCGAGCTGCCCGAGGAGTTCGACGACGTGGCGCGAGTCGGGTCGGTCTTCGAGACGGTGCCGGGCCTGGACCTGCTGGAGTGGTTCGGGCAGGGCCCCTGGGAGTCGTACCCGGACCGCAGCACCGGCGCGCCCGTCGGTCATCACGCTCTTCCCGTCGACGAGTTGTTCACCCCGTATCTGCGGCCGCAGGAGAGCGGCGGCCGGCACGGCGTACGGCGCTTCACACTGTCGGCGCCCGACGCCACCGGACTCGCGGTGGAGCTGGACGAGCCCCGCCAGGTGTCCGTCACCCGCTACCGCGCCGGGGACCTGACCGCCGCCACGCACCATGACGAACTGGTGCCGCGCCCCGGGTGCGTCGTGCACATCGACGCGGCGCACCGTGGCGTGGGCACGGCGTCCTGCGGCCCCGACACCGCGCCCTCCTACCTGATCCCCGCGGGCGTCCACCATTGGAGCTGGACACTGCGCGTCCTCTGAATTCCCCGGCTTCACCATCCTCACGGAGCGCACGTGTGTACTTCGCATGACCACATCCAGGGCGAGGCCGCGCAGGCCGGCGCCGGCAGACGCAGTTTCCTCAGGGCCACGGCGCTGCTCGGCGCCGTCGCCACGGCAGGGGTCGCGC